>CAYGWP010000469.1:0-1893 GCA_964353455.1 uncultured Anaerolineales bacterium | reverse complement strand
GCGGCGACGCGCGGCAGCGAGGCCAGACGCACCACCAGGTATGCCTCGTCCGTCAGGTCGGAGATCTCGACCGCCCCGACCTGCGGGGCCGCGTGCACCGTGAACGGATAGGGGGGGACCCACAGGCTGAAGCCGCACCGGGCATCGCGGTACCGCTCGCCTTCAAGGCCATCCATGGGCGGGCCCTTCGGCCCTTCGCCCGTACGGGGGAGGCGGGCTTCGGTCAGGCTGGTGGCCTCGCCGACCAGCGGAGTCGATTGCCAGACGCTCCGCAGGGCACGTCCGTCCGCGCCGATGACATGGGCCACCTGCTCCGGCCCGCATACCCACAGGACGGGGACCCCCGAGAGGGTCCTGCCGGTAACATCAGTCATGGACCGCGACGGGCCGAGGATGCGCACGAGACATTCGTTCGGCAGGAGCGCCCCCAGGCACTCGTCGATGGCAAGCCAGCGCTTGGTCTCTCCGGGCGAGGCGGTAAGCATCGTGGCCTGGAGCGTCCACGAGAAGAACGTAACGTCTTCATCGAGGGGGACGCGGGCGGTGGCGGACATCTGGCCGACCGTCCGCACGAGGACCAACTCGGTCCCTTCCACGCGGCCCGTCACCTGCCAGGAGCGGTCGCCGGAGAATACGCGGCACTCCAGGGCCTGCGGCCGGAATCGTCGGTCCACATCGGCGGTGATCATCTTGTAGAAGCCGAACTTGTCGGCTCCGGGGTACTTCATGAGGAAGGTGTTGGTCTGGAGCCGCCGGCCGCCGTCAGGCAGGTTGTACAGGCTCTGGGCGATGTAGCCGATCTTCTTCCGCGCCAGGTAGAGCGACTGCCAGTTGTTCTGGATGAGTTTCGGCTCGCCGGAGGGGATTTCGATCTTCGGCGCTTGAAAGGCCGGCGGAAGAGGAGCGTCGGCGGCACGGGCGACTGGCATCGCCAAACCGAAGACCGCAAAACCGGCCAGCAGTGATCGAACGAGCGCTTTCATCGGCAGGCGCGCCTCCTGGAACCGCAACTATAGGCACCGGCAACGGGGCAAGTCAACGCGATTCACGCCCCCTGGAGGGCGCGGTCAGCGGAACCCCATCAAGCCCGCTGGAAACAGTGGATTTCCCTTAGGCGGACGCTATAGTTCTTGTTCCACCGAAGGCGGGGGACAATCGGCATGCGGCATGCAGGAGAGGCAGCCGTGGCGCGCAAGCATCAACATTGGATCAGCGTGATCATAGTGGCCGCCCTGGTACTGGGCTGCGAGTCTGTGGCCGAAAGGTCGATCGTGCCCGCGCCGGCCGGCGCACTTACCATCCTCTTCTCCGCCGATAACCAGGGCGTCCTGTCTTCCTGCGGATGCCCGACGAACCCCAGCGGCGGATTCGCCAAGCGACAGACGCTTATCGACAAGTTCCGCCGCGTGCGGCAGGACGTTGTTGTCGTGGACGCCGGCGATATGTTCCCTGATCGCCCGAACCCCGTGAAGGTAAGGTACCTGGCCACGGCCCTCGGCCGCGCGCAGTACGATGCCGTCGCGATGGGCGACCAGGACTTCCTGCTGGGTGTTGCGGACATCCAGAAACTTGCGGCGGAGCACAAGTTGCCGCTGATCTCGTCGAACGTGCGCGACGAGGCGGGCAACCTCCTCTTCCCGCCGCACGTCATCCGCGAGGCCGGCGGCCGCCGCATCGGCATCTTCGCCGTGATCGCCGACCAGGCATTTGACAACCCTCCGCGCGAGTGGCGAAAGGGCCTGAAGGTCGAGCCGCCCATTGAGGCCGCAAGGCGCGAGGTCCGAGCGCTCGCCGGTTGCGACCTGGTGATCGCCCTTTCGCACCAGCCCATTGCGGCCACACAGGAACTGGCAAGGAGCGTCCCTGGTATCGGCATCGTGGTCAGCGGCCACG
>CAYGWP010000468.1:0-6169 GCA_964353455.1 uncultured Anaerolineales bacterium | reverse complement strand
TTCGGCCAGCACGTCGGGCTTTGCGGAGGCAAGGTTGTTCTGTTCACCCGGGTCGGCCTGTAGGTCGAAGAGCATCGGCCCGTCGGCGGGCTTCCTTGGCACGATGAGTTTCCACCGGCCGCGGCGGACGACGGGCGGGTCGTCCCAGTACAGGGCTTCGTGTTTCGATGCCCCGCCACTGAAAACCGGCCACAGGCTGCACCCGTCGATGTCGGCCGGCGCCGCAGCGCCCGCCGCCTCGGCGATCGTCGGCATAAGGTCCATGTGGATGCCGAGCGCATCGGAAGTCCGGCCCGGCTTGATGCGGCCCGGCCATGCGGCGACCAGCGGCATCCGGATGCCGCCCTCCAAGAACGTGAACTTCGTTCCGCGCCACGGCCCCGCCGAACCAGGCTTCGGACCCGCGGGGTCGAGTTTCGTGCGGGCCTCGTCCGACGGTCCGTTGTCGCTCGTGAAGATGATGAGCGTGCTGTCGGCCAGGCCCAGTTCGCGCCCGCGGGCCGCGATGCGGCCGATGGCGTCATCCATGCAACTTATCATCGCCGCGTACGGCCGCCGGTTCGGCTCGATGCCGGCGTACTTGTCGAGCCACTCCTTCGGCGCCTCCATCGGATAGTGCGGCGCGTTGAACGGAAGATAGAGGAAGAACGGGCGGTCCTTATTGGCCGAGATGAACCGCAGGGCCTCGCGGGTCACGAGGTCCGTAAAGTACTTGCCGTCCTCGTGGACCTCCTCGCCGTTCCGCCAGAGGTCGTGGACGAGCGGGCCGCTCCACTTAAAGATATGATCATAATATCCGATGCAGCCGTGGCAGAAGCCGAAGAACTCGTCGAACCCCTTCGCGTTGGGCCGCGATTCGGAGGCCGTCCCCTGGTGCCACTTGCCGAATACGGCGGTGGCGTACCCCTCGCGCTTGAGGATTTCCGGGATGATCGGCATGTCCTTGCGCAGGCCGACGACGTTCCAGCCCGCCGCAACGTTCGATGGAATGCCCGCCCGCTTGGGGATGCGGCCCGTCAGCAAGGCGGCGCGCGACGGCGAGCACACCGGGGCGGCGCTATACTGGCTCGTCATGCGGATTCCGGCGGCCGCAATGGCGTCGATGTTCGGCGTGGCGATGTCCTTCGCGCCGAAGCAACCCAGATCGCCCCAGCCGAGGTCGTCGGCGTAAATGAGGATTACGTTGGGCTTCCGCGCCGGCGCCGCCGCCTCGGCGCCCGGCGCGCGGCCGGCGAGCGCCATCGCCGCCGCGCCCGCGCCGACAGTCTCCAGGAACCCGCGACGGTTGATGCCGTGATCGCCCATGTGCGGCTCCTTCGGAGAAACGGTGACGCAACCGGGTGAATCTTCGGGCATATCTATTTCGACATTGGCAGCGGCAACCGCGACTTGGCCGGTTCCGGCGCGGGCGGAGCGGATGCCGGGGCCGGGGCGGGCGCCGGGGCAGGTCCGCCCGGTCGCGGCAGGATGACGACCCAGCCGTCAACGCCGCCCCCGGGGGCCTTCTGAAGGGGCTTGACGACCGTCAGGTTCTCGGTCGTCTCGCCGACGACCGCCACGGCCGCGCGCCCCGCCGCAACAGCCGCCGCGGCCCCGGAGCAGAACTTGGCGGCGTAGATGCGATTGAAAGCGGAGTCGAAGACGCAGAAGAACGCCCCGCCCCCGTCGAACTGGCTGCCGAACGCGCCTTCCGAGACCGGCGGATAGGACGCCGACGCCCCTCCCACATAGACTTGCCCTGCGGCATCCACCGCCAAGGCGCGCGGCCGGATCGTGTTTCCTTTGCCTGACGTGAGGCGGGCCAGGAGCATCGTCCCGCCCTCGCTCCTGCCGGTCTTCGGGTCAAGCCGCCCGATGAACGTGATGTGGTTTGAGGATGTGTTGAACGCAACCTGGAACTTGTCTCCGGCGGCCAACCCGGCCTTGGCCGTGAGGTCCTGCGATTGGCGCGACCACATCGTGTTGCCGCCGGCCGACTCTCCGGCGACGTACAACTTGCCGTCGCCGCCCATCGCCAGCCGGTAGCCGCGAGTGTCGGCCATGAGGCCCTGGTCGTCCACCTCGACGCCGCCCCAGCCGTAGGCCTTCCATGCCTGCCTGCCCTCGGCGTTATAGGCATAGACGAACGCCACCTGGACGGGTTCGCTGTGCCCGCGCTTGTTGTCGAATCCCGTGACGAAGACGGTCTGCGTGACCGGGTCGCAGGCAACGTCGTTGACGTATGCGGCGGGGATTGCCAGGCTGCGGACCCGCTGGCCTCGGGCATTGAGGACCGTGACGGTCTTGGCGGCCAGGATGACGGCGCTGCCGGCGGGACCGGGGGCGATCCTGGCCTCGATGCCGCCGACGTTGGAGGTCCAGACGGCCTTGCCTTGCGGGTCATACTTTGCGCTGCCGAAGGTCCCCGCCACGTAGAGGTTCCCATCGGCATCGGTGTCCATGTCTTCAACTGCGCCGGACATGCTGACGACGGCCGTGCGTTCGCCTGTCGCCGAGATGCGCATCATGATGCCTTTGCCGAGGGGCGCCGCCAGGCCCGACTTGGACTCTGCCGGTCCGCCGCCGACCACGACCGTCCCGTCGGGCAGGACGGCCACAGCCGCCAGTTTCTCGGCCCCGGGTCCGCCGACATAAGAGGATAGTATGACATCCTCCCCCACCGATACCTGTGCCAGGAAGAGACCCGCAATAGTCGCCAACGCAGCAGTTCGACCTGTCATAGGCGCCCCCTTCCATGCAGATGACTGGTGGAATCCCTCCCTGACAGGTACTTTTACGGGACACTCCGCCGATATGCAAGAGAAACGTATTCAGCGAGCCGCCGCCGTCATCGCGCTGACAACAAAAGGCTTTCCCCCGCCGGGGCGGGCGGCTACAATCTGGGCCGAAATCGGCTGAATAGGGTCTATCCGAGACCGTCCAATGGTCGGAAGCGCAAGACACGGCGATGCACGGGACGAGACGGCAGAGCGCGAGACTAAGCGCGACGCCGAACTCGTCGAACGCCTTAAGAAAGGCGAGGGCCGGGCACTTGACGAACTTTTCCGGCGGCACCGCGACGCCGCGTACGGCATCGCGTACCGCCTGGTCGGGAACCGCGAGGACGCCCTGGACGTCGTTCAAGAGGCGTTCATCCATGTCATGCGGGGCGTCGAAGCGTTCCGCAGGCAATCGTCGTTCCGAACGTGGCTTTATCGGATCGTGACGCACGCCGCCCTGGATTACCGGCGGTATCGGTCCTTGCGGGCGGCCGAGAGCCTCGACAGCGACATCGCCCCGGAACAGGCCGGCGCGGCGCCGCAGCGGACGCCGCAGGAAGAAGCGGCCGACCGTGACCTCTCTTTCGCCATCGACAGGGCACTCGCGAACGTCTCCGAGAAAAACCGGGCCGCGCTGGTGCTCTTTGCCATCGAAGGCCAGACATACCAGGAGGTCGCCGAGGTGCTCGGCATCTCCGTCGGGACCGTGATGAGCCGCATCTTTAACGCGCGCCAGAGGCTGCGCGAACTGATGGCATCGGAAATCGGGTGAGTCATGGCAGGCTGCGATGAACTCAAGACGTTGCTCGGGGCGTACGCCGACGGCCAGTTGAGCGCCGTCGAGACCGACGCCGTCGCCGCACACCTCCAGCAGTGCGGCCGGTGCCGCCAGACCGTCCGCGAGCAGCAGCGGGTCCAGCACGTGCTGGACTCGTACCAGCCGTCCGCGGTCCCGCCCGAGCAGTGGGCCGAGATGGGCAAACGCCTGCGGGCCGAACTTGAGGGCAAGGGCGAGCGGGCGGTCCTTAGGACCCGGACGCGGATCGAGGCCCTGGAGCCGACACCCATCGCCCAGCCGTCGCTGAGGGCCGAGGAGGCCCGCGCCCAGGTTCCGCGCATCGCCGAGTTGCCGCGCCCCGCGCCGCGTCCGCGGACGACAATAAGCGCGTCCGCGCCGGCGGTCACGGTCCTGAAGGTCCGTGCGCGACGGCCGCACGCCCGGTTTGGATGGGTCGCCCACGTCGCGGGCGCCCTGGCGGCCTCGCTGCTGATCGCCATCTCGACGGTCAACATGTGGGTCCCGCCGGAGAACCCGGCTGCGGCGCCGATGATCGGTCCGATTGCGTTTGCGCGGCCCGACGAGGTTGATATCATAGGCATAGAGACGACGGACCCGGACTACAGCGTGATAGTCAACGCCGGCGACGCCGGCGCGGCGGCCGTCTGGGTCGTCCCGAGCCAGGGCTGAAAAGGGGAAGCGATGCGGCGAGTCATGTATCTAGAGGCGATGGCGTTGGCGGTCGTGGTGTTGGCGGGGACGGCCCAGGCGGCGGTGGCGCCGCGTCCGGCGCCGGCCCCGCCCGCTCCCGCGCCGCCCGCCGGCGCCGCCAGTATCGCCGTCCTCGGCATCCGCGCATCCGACGAGGACCGCGCACAGATCGACCCGGACCTGGCGCCCGTGGCCGATAAACTCAAGCGGATGAAGTACAACAGTTTCCGCGCCGTCGCCAACGTGCGGCAGAGCGTCCCGGTCGGCCAGTCCGTTGACGTCGCCATGCCGGAAGACTACATCCTCAGGGTCGAGGTCACGAAGATAGCCGACCGCCCGCAACTGGTCGTCTCGTGGCTCAAGCCGAAAGATGCACCGGCGAAACTGCGGTTCGAGATGGCGGTCCCGAAGGGGAAGTACTTCCTGACGGGCGGCTGGACTTTGAAGGACGGCGCCCTCTGGGCGGCCGTCTCGGCACAATGATATCACAACATTTTAGCCGCGACCCATAGGCCTGCCCTGAGCGCACCCGAAGGGGTCGCGCGTTGCCTCTCTCGGCCCCCGAGCGCCGCTACGGCATTTCATCGCGTTGCCGGTTCAGCGATTCCTCGAGCATCTGGGTCACGTGGCGCATGCGGTCGCCGACGTCGGCCCAGAGGCGGAGGAGTTCGCTGGCGGCCTTCGCCACGATGAAGATGATCGCCGCAAGGATAAACGCGCCGACGAACGCCCCGGCGCCGACCCACCACGGACTGCCGCTCATCGAGAGGATCACGAGGCCCGTCACGCCGCCCAGAAACGAGAGGACCGCCAGGGCAATACCCACGCCGTAGATGATCGCCGACAGGAGCCTGAGGCCGCCGTACGGACTGCTCCGCGCGATCATCCTGTCAATGACCGTGCCGGAACTGCGTGTGGAAGAGCCGTTGCGGATCGACGAGGACCGCTCGGCCGGGAGGGGGGAGGTTTCGGCGGCGGGCGCGGGCGGCGGCGTCGCTGTGGCCGTCGCGGTCGCGCTATCCGCCGCCCTGACCGGTGCAGAGAAGGGTCCAAGACCCTTAGTTAGGGGTCCTGGACCCTTTTCTCCCGATAGTTGGCTGACGGCGGCGGCCAGTTCCGCGGCGGCTGCCTGGCCGGCAGGGATGTCGATAACTCCGCCGCAATGCCGGCACTTCGCCTTCCGCCCGGCCGCGGAATCCGGAGCCGTAGCCATCATCCCACAGCCCGAACACTTTGTGGTGATTGGCATGACCAGATACCTTCGGCCCCCGCCACCAGCCATTGTACATCGAAATGTGCCGCAATGCAAATTCCACCCGGCTAAAGCGCGCGGCGCGGGGGGCGCCAGGGGGTGAAGCACCGCCGTAACCGGCTCCGCTTGATGAATCCGAGGCTTCCGGGCCCGGCTAACGCTAGTTCGCCGGGCTCAGATGGTGCTCAACGAACTCCATCACCCGGCCGCGGTCGGCATCGCTGATCTCAAGGAACGTCAGGCCGACCTCGTACAGGTCCGGGTCGATCTTCGACGGGCGGCACCAGACGATCCGGCCATGGCAGATGATCGGGTCCGGGTCGTCAGGCAGGCTGAATGTCAGCGTCGGTTTGGAGCCTTCCCTGAGAGGGTCGGCCATGAGCACACACATGCCGCCGGCAGATATGTTCAGGGTGGGGCCGACCGACTCCACCGTTATCCGCGTCGTGATGCGAGGATTGCCCCTCTGTTCCGTACGCAACATGATTCCCCTCCTGACACCGTAACCGCCCCGTGAAATACAGCACCGGCAACCAATCTTATCGGAAGCACGCGGGGCGTTTCTGAAGCCAAAGATGGGTATTGCGTCGCTTACGGGTGCTTGCCTCGGCGGGTGGCCGAAAGTTTAGCCGCGACTCGAAGAGGAGCGCGTGTTCGAACGGCACGCGC
>CAYGWP010000467.1:0-6759 GCA_964353455.1 uncultured Anaerolineales bacterium | reverse complement strand
CCAAGAACGAGGTCGAACTCGCCGACCTGTTCCGGCAGGCCGTCGCCAGGATCGAGAGCCACATGCCAAAGAAGTAGAAAGCCACGCCCGCCCTTATTCCTGGCAGTCCGCGGGGGTCATCAGGCATCGCCATGCTCGATGTTGCACTCGTCCGCGCCGAACCGGCGCGCGTCAGGGCCGCACTGGCTCGGCGCGGCGTGCCGCCCGAGGCCGTCGATGCTGTCGCCGAACTCGACGCCCAGGCGGCCGGTCGCATCGAAGTGCGCGAGGCCCTCCGCATCCGTCGCCGACGCATCAGCGAAGAGATCGCCAAGGGAAAGGGGTCTGCCCCCTCTTCCGCGCCCGCCCGCGATGACCTGATGGAACTCGGCCGGGAGGTCGCCGCCGAACTTGCCGCCGTCGAGGCCGACCTGGCCGACCTCGAAGCCCGACGGCTCCTGGCGATTTACGCACTGCCGAACCTTCCCGCGACCGATACGCCTGAAGAAGTGCCTTCGCAAGGTGCCGGCCCAACCTGGCCGAAGCCTTTCGCCCCCCTCCATCATGCCGACCTTGTCGAGTTGCTCGGCCTCGCCGTAGCGGCCGCGGCCCCGGGGCCCGGCCGCGGGTTCCTCATCTGGCGCGGGGCGGGCGCGCGGCTGGTCAGGGCGCTCACGGCATTCATGCTCGACATCCACACCCACGAGTTCGGCTGCGAGGAAATCCGCGCCCCGGCCATCACCACCCGCGCCGCCCTCACCAACTCGGCCCACCTGCCGCTGCTCGAAGATAAAATGTACGCGCTGTGCGAGCCCTTACGTAGGGTGGGTGCTCTGCACCCGCGCGGGCATGAAGAAGACCGCGTGGGTCCAGAGGACCCACCCTACACGGGCGGCAGCGACCGCGACTTGTTTCTCGCCCCGCGCGCCGAGCCGGCCCTGGCCGGCCTATACGCCGATAAGGTCCTCGACGCCGCGATGCTGCCTATCCGCCTCGTCTCGGCCGGGCCGGCCTTTCGCCGCGAGGCTTCGGCCGGGGGTGCGGCCGGCCGCGGACTCATCAGGCTCCACGAGTTCGACACGGTTGAACTCTACGCCTTCGCGCGGCCCGACCAGGCCGATGATGAACTCGCCCGCGCCGTCCGCGCGGCCGAGACGATCCTTACGCGGCTCGAAGTCCCATTCCGTCGCCGCCTCCGCGCCGCGCGCGACCTCAGCCATGCCGCCGCTAAGACGATCGACTTTGAGGTCTGGTCCCCCGCCTGCGATCGATGGCTGCCCGTCGCGGCCATCTCATCGTTCACCGATTACCAGTCGCGCCGGACCGCCACGCGGTATTCCGAACCCGGCGGCCCATCGCGTCAGTCATCCGTGGGTGGCACGGCCACGCTGTGCCGTTGCGTGGCCGTGGGACCTGGCCCTGCGGCTACCACGGCCACGCAACAGCGTGGCCGTGCCACCCCCGCAACCGGCGCACGACCGGGCGGTCGCCCGCGATTCGTGCACACCATCGGCGGCGCGGCGGTGGCCCTGCCGCATCTGGTGGCCGCAATCCTTGAGAACTTCCAGGAATCCGACGGCTCGGTCCGTCTGCCTTCCGCGCTCGGCCCGCTCCTCGGCGGCCAGTTGCGCCTGGCGGTCAATCCCTGACGCGGGAATTGTCATTGACGCAGCCTCGCTGAGCCGATACGATTTCGGTCCGTTGGTGCTTGATGGAACTTCAGGGAGGATCGCGCATGGAATCGCCGTGGCGTCCCATAGATCGCCGCGGCAGGCCTGCCCGCCGCAGCCTAGGCGAAGGCAGGTCCCTGCGCGCGGGTATTGCCGCCTAAGGAGTGCATCCAGGGCAAACGGTTCTCGAACTAGGCACGCGCGGCCCTGGCACGCCCGACTCGGATGCGCAGCCAGGGTTTTCCTTTTCGGAGGCACTAACATGGCCAAGACATATAAAGATACGCTCAATCTCCCCGACACCAAGTTCCCGATGAAGGCGGACCTCGTGCGGCGCGAGCCCGACCTCCGGAAACGCTGGGCCGAGATGAACCTCTATTACATGATCCGCACCGCCCCGCACCCCAAGGGCCGCTACGTCCTCCACGACGGCCCGCCCTACGCCAATGGCGACATCCACATCGGCACCGGCGTCAACAAGATCCTCAAGGACATCGTCGTCAAGTACAAGACCATGCAGGGCTTCGATTCGCCGTACGTCCCCGGCTGGGACTGCCACGGCCAGCCCATCGAGCACAAGGTGCGGCAGGAACTCGGGCCGAAGGCTCACCAGATGGGCCCGGTCGAAATCCGCAAACTCTGCGAGGAGTGCGCCCTCAAGTTCGCCAAGCACCAGAGCGACCAGTTCCAGACCCTGGGCGTCCTCGGGCGCTTCGACCGGCCGTACCTGACGATGACGCGCGACTACGAAGAGGGCGAGATGGAGGTCCTCGCCAAACTGGCCGATGAGGGCCTCATCCACCGCGACCTCCGGTCCATCCACTGGTGCATGCACTGCCGCACGGCCCTTGCGGAGGCCGAGATCGAGTACGAGGATGATGAGGGGCCGAGCGTCTATGTCCTCTTTCCGCTGACGGACGAGGCGGCCTCGCGCCTCCCCGCGCCGCTCGCGGGCCGGCACGTCCACCTCATGATCTGGACGACGACCCCCTGGACCCTGCCGGCCAACATGGCCGTGGCGGTGCACCCGGACTTCAAGTACGCCGCCGTGCGGTACACTACGGACGGGCGCGAGGGGATCGCCTTCATGGCCCAGGACCTGGTGTCTGCGGTGTCAAAGGGGGCCGGCCTGGGGGAGACCGAAACGCTCCTGACGATGACCGGGCGGGACCTGGACGGCCTCACCTATACGCATCCATTCATGGGTCCGCCGCCGGGCGCCGACTTCCGCCGCATCTGCGCCGACCCGCTCATGGTCACGCTGGAAGAGGGCACGGGCCTCGTCCACTCGGCCCCCGGACACGGGCGCGAAGACAACGTCATGGGCCAGAAGTTCGGCCTCGAAATATACAGCCCCGTCGATGAGGCCGGACGCATGGACCCGACAGTCCCCGAATGGATCCGCGGCAAGACGGTCTTCGAGGCCAACCCCCTCGTCACCGAGCACCTGCGAGCCTCCGGCCACCTGCTGGCCGAGCGCAAGGTCGTCCACCGCTACCCGCACTGCTGGCGCTGCCACAAGCCCGTCATCTTCCGGGCCACCAAGCAGTGGTTCGTTGAACTCGACAAGGGCGAGACGGGCAAGAGCCTCCGCGAGCGGGCCCTTGAGGCGGTCGGCGGCGTCCAGTGGGTGCCGGCGTGGAGCGAATCGCGCATACGCGCGATGATCGAGACCCGGCCCGACTGGTGCATCAGCCGTCAGAAAGTCTGGGACGTTCCCATCCCCGCCCTCTACTGCGAGGGCTGCGGCGAGGCGCTGATGACCGGCGACATGATGCGCGCGGCCGGCAAGTTTTATGGCAAGCACGGCTCCGGCGCGTGGTACGAGGAGGGCAAGCACTCGCTGGCCGACATCTTCGGCAGCGTGCCCGCGTGCCCGAAGTGCGGCGCCTCGAAGTGGCGCAGGGAGACCGATGTCTTCGATGTCTGGCTCGATTCGGGGGTCTCCTGGCACAGCGTCTGCGAGAAAGAGGGCCTCGGCATGCCCGTGGAACTCTACCTCGAAGGCTCGGACCAGCACCGCGGGTGGTTCCAATCGAGCCTGATAATGGGCGTCGTGGCGCGCGGCCAGCCGCCGTTCCGCACGTGCATCACGCACGGCTTCGTGGTGGACGAGGAAGGCCGCAAACTGTCCAAGAGCCTCGGCAACACCGTGAGCGTTGTGACCGAGGTGAAGCGCCTGGGGGCCGACGTGGTGCGGCTGTGGGTGTCGAGCGTGGATTACGGATACGACATCCGCGCATCGGACACGATAATATCGAACCTTCAAGATGCGTACCGCAAGATCCGGAACACCCTGCGGTTCCTCCTGGGGAACCTGGCCGACTTTGGCGCCGCCACGCACACCGTGAAGTTGCACGACATGGAGGAGATCGACCGGTGGCTGCTGGCGCGGAACGAGCGCCTTGTGGCAGACGTGACGGCCGAGATGGAGGCGTTCCAGTTCCATCGCGTGTACCAGATGGTGCACGTCTTCTGCGTGAACGACCTGTCGGCGTTTTACCTCGACGTCCAGAAGGACGTGATGTACTGCGACGCGACGGATTCGCGCCGCCGGCGGAGCGCCCAGACCGCGATGGCCCGCGTGGCCGATACGCTCGTGCGCTTGCTCGCGCCGATCCTCGTCCACACGGTCGAGGAAACGTGGGCGTACCTGCCCGCGCCGGCCTCCGGACAGCGCGAGCCGAGCGTGCACCTGGCATCGTGGCCCGCGGTTGACCCGGCCGTGCTCGACGAGGACCTGCTGGCCAAGTGGGAATGGCTGGAGGACGTGCGGCGGGATGCGTACGCGGTCCTCGAGATTTTCCGCCGCCGCGGCAAGGTCGATAAGTACACCGAGGCCCGCGTGGCCCTTGCGGCGACGGATGCGTCGGAACTGGCGCGGCTGAGGGAAGTTGGCGCGGCGCGACTGGCCGACCTCCTGATGGTGAGCGAACTTGTGCTCGCCTCGCCGCAGGAAGCCGCGGCGATGCCCGGCGAGACCGCCGCCGGCGAGGAGGCCCAGGTCAAGCGCTTCGCCTCGGCGGTGCTCCTGGAGCAGGCGTTCAAGCGGTGCGAGAGGTGCTGGAACTGGCGCCCGACCGTCGGCCAGGCCGAGCCCGCCGACCTGTGCGTAAGGTGCCGCGAGGTTGTGGGTGCAAAACAACCCAGTTAGCCGCCGCGCTTGCGCGGCGCTGGGGGTAAACTATCATGGGCTGCAAGCAGCCGTACGTGTCTAGCGCAGCATGCCGTTAACCCTCTCCCCTTGCGGGAGAGGGTGGCCGAAGGCCGGGTGAGGGGTTTGCCGTTGCTCCACCCCTCACCCCTGCCCCTCTCCCACAAGGGGAGAGGGGTGAACTGCGCCACGCTAAACACGCACAAGCAGCCCGTGGCACGCGAAAGGGCAAGATCGCAAAATGGCAACAACGCAGGAAGTCATCGAGTTGTATAACAAGTACGTCATCGCCAACTACAAGCGCCTGCCGCTGGTCGCGGTGCGCGGCGAGGGGGCGCTGCTCTGGGACGCCGACGGCAAGCGATACATCGACCTCTTCGCTGGCTGGGCCGTGACGGGCGTGGGGCACTGCCATCCGCGCCTCGTGGAGGCCATCGCGAAGCAGGCCGCAACCCTTATCTACATGCCTAACACATGGCACAGCGAGCCGCAAGGGCGCCTGGCGGAGTGGATCGCCACGACCGGATTCGGCGGCAAGACGTTCTTCTGCAACTCGGGCGCCGAGGCCAACGAGGCCGCCATCAAACTCGCCCGCATCCACACCGGCAAGGGACGCTACAAGATGATCACCTTCGAGAACTCGTTCCACGGCCGCACCTTCGCCGCCATCACGGCCACCGCGCAGCCGAAGTACCAGGAGGGTTTCCGCCCCCTGGTGCCGGGGTTCATGTACGCGCCGCTGAACGACATGGCCGAGGTCGAGCGGCTGGTTGATGATGAGACGTGCGCCATCATGGTCGAACCGATACAGGGCGAGGGCGGCGTAAACGTCTGCGACCCCGCGTGGCTGAAGGCCCTGCGAGACCTCTGCGACCGCCGCGGCATGGTGCTCATCTTCGACGAAGTCCAGACCGGCGTGGGACGCTGCGGCACGTGGTGGGGATATCAGGTGCCGGGCATCGTCCCGGACATGATGACGATGGCGAAGCAACTTGGCGGCGGCACGGCCATAGGCGCGCTGTGCGCCCGGCCCGAAGTGGCCGCAAGCCTCGTCCCCGGCACGCACGCCTCCACGTTCGGCGGGAACCCTTTGGCGGCCGCCGCCGGGTGCGCCGTCTTCGAGATCATCCGCGATGAGAACCTCCTGGAGAACGCGCAGCGCATGGGGGCGTACCTGCGGCAGCGGATGCTGGAACTGAAGCAGGAGACGCCGCTCATCACGGAGGTCCGCGGCGCGGGTCTCATGATCGGCGTGGAACTTGCGCAGAACGGCGCGGACCTCGTGGCGCGGTGCCTCGAAAAGGGCCTATACATCAACTGTACGCACGACACGGTGCTGCGCTTAATGCCGCCGCTCAATATCACTTGCGAAATCCTCGACGAGGCGCTGGCGATCCTCGGCGATGCGTTTCGCTCGACGAAACCAGCGAACGCATAGAAACTATCTCAGAATTGTGGCACGCCCGCCCTCGGGCGTGCAGATTGCCGAGAAGATGCACAGCCGAGGGCGGCTGTGCCACATAACAGTCTTAGGCGAGACTTATGAAACGCCCCGACGGCCGCAAACCGAACGAACTGAGGCCCGTCAAGATGACGCCGGATTTCATCCGCACCGCGGACGGCTCGGTCCTAATCGAGGTCGGCCGCACACGCGTCATCTGCACCGCCACCGTCGAGAACAAGGTGCCGCCGTGGATGAAGGGCCGCGGCACAGGCTGGGTCACGGCCGAGTACGGGATGCTTCCGGCGGCCACGAAGGAGCGGACGCAGCGGCCGGGACCGGGGCGCGCGAACTCGCGCGCCTCCGAGATCAGCCGCCTGGTGGGCCGCGCGCTTCGGGCCGGGATGGACCTTGCGGCCCTCGGCGAGAACACGATCACCGTGGATTGCGACGTCATCGAGGCCGACGGCGGGACGCGGACGGCTTCGATCACGGGCGGATGGGTTGCCCTCGCG
>CAYGWP010000466.1:0-2009 GCA_964353455.1 uncultured Anaerolineales bacterium | reverse complement strand
GGCTGGCAGGCCGGCCACGAGTTCATCTGGCAGGCGATGGCCGACGAGGGAATCCTCCGCACCGTCCGCGGCGCGATGGCCGAGACCGGCCGCGCGCTCGTCTCGCGCTTCGCCTTCGACGCGGCCGAGCAGCGGGCGCATGAAGAGGACCTTCTGGAGCGGTACCGCAACCGCGCCCTGGGGGACCAGGTCCGCCGCGTGGCCGCCGACCCGCTCCGGAAACTCGGGCCCGAGGACCGCCTCATCGGGTCGGCCCGGCTGTGCATCGAGGAATGCGTTGACCCGGCCGGCGTGATCCTGGGGATCCGCGCGGCCCTGGCGTATCACGAGCCGCAGGACCCGGGCGCCGTGCGGCTCCAGGAGATGCTGCGGACCCGCGGGCGCGAGGCCGTCCTCAGCGAGGTCTGCGGCCTGTCGCCCGACGAGCCGCTCTACGCGCGGCTTCTGGAGTAACAGTTAAATGCAGGGAGATACAATCAACCCTCTCCCCTTGCGGGAGAGGGTGGCCGAAGGCCGGGTGAGGGGCAGTTGCCATGGATCGCCCCCTCACCCTACCCTCTCCCGCGAGGGGAGAGGGAGAAAAAACTACCTTTGCCGGAACAGCCGATGAACGTTGCCATCATCCAGCCCGTGGCCGGTCAGCACGCGAAACGCTTCCCGTACCGGCACGACGTGGCCGCCCTCGGGGCGGCGCTCAGGATGGGCGGTCACGTCGTCACCCTTACAATTCTCGATACCTGTGATGAGCCGGCGCTTGCCGCCGCCATGCAGACCCAGCCCGGGGCGGTGTTCATCTACGTCGAGAGCCTTGCGGCCGACCTGGCCCAGCGCATCGCGGGGGCGATGGCGGCGCCGCGCGGGGCCATACTCGTCCCGTTCGGCCCGCACGCATCGCTGCGGCCGGATGATTGTCTCAGCATGACCGGGGCCGAGGCCGTGGCCGTCGCCCTGGCCGACATCACGGCCCCCGCGTACCTGGCCGCGCAGCGAACCGGCCTCGACCACGTCCGGACGCCCGGTTTCTGGGTGAAGTGCGAGACGGGTGTGATGCGGAACCCGGCGCCGCGACCGCCGGAGTCGCCGGCGTGCTGGCCGCCGCCCGCCCGCGACCTCTATCCGTTTGAAACGATCGTCGATGCCGCCGGCATGGCCCATGTCTGCGTGGCCCGCGGAGGCGAAGGAGGCGCCGCGCCCGCGTCCGCCCCGGCGGCGATGCCCGCCGAGCCCGGCGCATGGCCCGGCGCCGCCTGGCCCGTCCTTCATCGGCCCGTCGATGCGATCATCGGCGAGATGCTCCTGCTGGCGGATGAGCACCTCGACCTCGGCGGCTTCCGCATCGGCAACGAGCGTTGGCTCTCGCGGCCGCAGTGGGCGGCCGAGTTCGCCGCAAGGGTCGCCCGCGAGGTAGCCATTCCGCTCCGCACGTGCCTGTACGCCCCGGACGTGACGCCGGCGGCGGCCGCGATCCTCGCGCGGGCCGGCTGCGAGGAGGCCCGAATCCTGCTGGGGAGCGGCTCGGCCCTCATCCGCAACGAGGTGCTCGGCCTCGCCGTGACGGATGAGGCGGCCGCGGCGGCGCTGGCGGCACTGAGGCATGCGGGCGTTCCGTCGGTCGCGTGCATCGAGATCGGCGCGGCTTACGAGACGTGGGCCAGCCTCGACCAGACGGTCGAGTTCCTTCGCCGCACCGACCCGGACCGCGTGGAGGCCGTCCTGCATTATCCGGTGCCGGGCACGCCCGCCGAGCGAATCGCCCGCGAGAACGGCTGGCTCGTCGCGGACCCGGCCGCCGCGCACCTGGCCGGAAAGCCCGCCGTCTCGCTGCCGCAACTTTCGGCCGACGAGACAATCACAGCGTGCGAGACGCTGCCCTACGCGATCCACCGCCCGCACATCGTCCCCTTGATTCGCATGAGCCGGCGTGTCAGAATCGGAAGGCGGGGCACGCTCTACGACCTTGTCGTCAAGCCGATGCTCGCGCCGCCGAAGCGACGAACGCGATGACCGAC
>CAYGWP010000465.1:0-2795 GCA_964353455.1 uncultured Anaerolineales bacterium | reverse complement strand
AGTTGAAACGGGCGTTGGTGAACTGTCGCATGCCGCCGCCGTGCAGGATGATCTCGTACAGGTGGGCAGTCTCTGATCGCCCGGCCTCGCTGTTTTCGGCCGATGCGCTGATGGAGCCGTCAAACTGCGGCTGCCTGACGTAAGAGAAGACGATGCGGTCGGCGTCCCACCATAGGTCGAGGCCGCGGATGTGCCCCGCGCCCAGCCGGCCGGCTATGAGCGGCTTGGCGGGGTCGGCCGGATTGAAGCCCGCTTTGATGTGGACGTCGCCGCCGGGGCCGAAGGCGTCGCGCAGCCCGCCGTTGGTGATGTTGCCGCTGTCGGCGCCGCTACGTGTCGCAAATAGTATCTGGCTGAAGGCGAGGTCCGGGTTCCGCAGAACAACGTTGCGTGCCGCAAGGCGCACGGCGAGCCAGCACACGCGCTGGGCGGTCAGGTCGGCGGGCTTGGCCGAGGCAAGGTCGGCGAGCGCCTGGCGTGCCTGCTGGAGCGCGGCAACATCGCGGTCCAGCGCGGCGGCCGCATCGGGCGCCATCCGCGGCCGCGCCCACGCGGCCGTCTTCACGGCGCGGCCGACGGCCGCATCCGCGGAACTCGCGAGGGTCTTGGCCGTCCGGTGACAACCCAGGCCGGCGCCCTGGCGCACGTAGTCGCACTGGAGCATGGCATCGGGGCCGAGCGCCGACCAGCGGCGATACCACTCCGCCCCCTCATGTCTGGCCCAGGCCGGTTCCGACCGGCCCTCGCATTCCAGGCCGAGGCGGATGGCGATGGCAAACTCCGCCAGCCCGCGCACGAACGGGTCGGGATGGTCGAGGAGTTCGCCCGCGCGGGGGCACAGATCGGCGGTGGGCATGGTCTCGGGCCGGACGGTGCGGTCCTTGCGCTGCCACTGCGGCGTTTCGTCGCCGCGGGCGATCTGGGCCAGGAGTTCCGCCCGAAGCACCGCCGCGTCAGGCGACGATTCGCGGGCCAACGCATCGAGCACGGCCGCGGCCTTGTCGGCCGAGATGCCCAGCGCCAGCCCGATGCGCTCGATCTCCACCCCGGCCTTGTCGGCGCTGAATACGGCCAGGAGTTGCCGGACGGTCTCGGCCGGGTCGGCGGTCAGGGTCTCCACCGCGGCGGCTTTGCCCTGTTTGGCCGGGACCTTTGGCGCGGCAGCCGCAAGCGCGTTGCCGCTCAAGGCGCAGAGCAGGCCGAGGCACGCAAGTGCAGCCAGAGTCTTCGTTCTCATCGCAAGGCCTCCATATCGTGGACCGCCCGGCCGACGACCTTCAGGCTCTCGACGCGGTTCTCTTCGTATTCGCGCGAGATGACGATGCCGGCGCCCCCAGCATCGAACGCGCGGCGGACGGCCCTGTAGAGCCGATCCGGATCGCTCGGCCAGGGTTGCGTGCCCCAGCCGGCGCCCTTCGGAATATCAAGCCCGATGCCCGCATACATGCGGGCCTTGCCCTGGAGGGCGTCAACGCCGCGCTTCGTCTCGCGGTACACGTACTCCGGCGAGAGGCCCACTTCCACGATCTTCTCCAAGCCCCCCTCCGCCGCCGGATCGTGGCCGAACAGGGCGTAGAAAAGATCGAGCGCCTGCGCCGGCGAGAGGCCGCGCAGGACCGTCTTGCCCACAGTGTCCAGGTAACCGCGCAGGCGCGGGCCGAAGATCTCGTGGTACAGGATCGGCTTGACGAAATCGCATGCGTCGGCCATCTCCTCGTACGGCGCGCCGGCGCGGTAGAACGGGTCGAAACTCGATTCCACGTGAGCCACGTGCCGGCCCACATCGGCGGCAGGCCGGATCGCCTTGACGGCGTCGCGGATCAATCGGTGCACGTCGTTGTTGGCGATATGCCACTGGCGCTCCCACGCCAGGACTTCTGGGTAGTTCATGAAGATGCGGAGGACGCCGGCAAGCGCCCCTTCGGGCGGCGATGCGGACCCCTCGCGCAGGCCCTTCAGGAAGGCGTGCAACTCGGTCATGCCCTTGCGTGCTCGCTCGGCGTCGATGCCCGATTGCCTAGCCCGCGCCAGGCAGAACGGGCAGAAACACGCCGCCGGACCGGCCCAGATGAGCATGCCCCCCACTGGCCCGCTCCTCTCGGCCCCGTACTGGAGACCTTCGATCGGGTAGTTCTCGAAGAGGTCTCGCACGGTGCCCACCGTCCACGCGCGGAACTCCGGGTTGTTGAAGCACGGTTTGCCGAGAGGCTTGCCGGCGGCGTCGATCTCCACGGCCTTGTCCCAGTTGGCGATATGCCTGGCCGCGCTCGCCCCGCCGGGCTCGTAGATGCGGATGTAGAGTTTCATGCCGCGCTTGCGCAGCGGTTCGGCCAGTTCGGCCAGGACGTCACGGTCGGCGTACTCGCAGTCCTTCGCCGGCGACGGGTGACGCAGCGACGTGCCGCTGAAGTGCTTCTCGCTGTGCCGCACCCAGACAATGGGCAACTTGCGATTGGAGTTGTCCTTCTTCGGGACGCCGTGGTCGGCCATCAGGGCCAGCGGGCGCATCATCGCGCCGTAATAGGCGTATGGGCTGACCATCGGGGCGGTGACGGCGGCGCTGTCGCGCAGGAGGTCCAGGCAATGGTCGATGCCCTCGTCCAGGGGGCTGTGGGCTGCGATGTGGATGCCGACGAGTTTCTCCGCGGGCCGAACCGTCGGTGAGCCGCCGGTGTTGGATGCGGGTCCGGGCATTCCGGCAGCCTCCTTACGTTCAGCGGCGGACGAGCGGCCGCTGGCACCAAGACCGAGCCCGGCTGCCGCCAGTAAGGCTGAGAACGTCTGAAGGAACTCAC
>CAYGWP010000464.1:0-6198 GCA_964353455.1 uncultured Anaerolineales bacterium | reverse complement strand
GCGTCGGGGTATTGCGCCTTGAGACGTTTGTATTGCTGCATTGCGGGTGTGGTCATAGAGCAATTTTCGATTTTTGATTTTCGGTTTCAGAGATAGCCCCTGGCGCATACCGCGCCAGCCAAGTGTGCGGTAAGAATACCCGAAAAGAAGCCGCGTGAAAAGCCGTTTGACGCGCAGATCGCGCAGGAGCGGAAGTCCTACAGCGCCTACTTCGCTCGTGTGGTGCGGCGGGCCGATTTCGTTTGGTCGATCTGGACGCGGATCATCCAGTCGCCGGCAGCGCAGGGTTGGGGCGCAACGCCAGGTAGGCCAACCAGGGAATCGCCGCCGGACTCCTTGTCGCGGTGGACGAAGACCCCCTTGGTGCTGGAGGGGTCGAAGCCCACGCAGACGATGAACTTCTCCGGCACAAGAGTCGGCCGGATGGGCAGCGTCACCCATTTCGGCTCGCCCCGCTCGAACGCCGCATACGGAATCGGGAAATCGGCGAACTGCTTGAAGTCGGCGTCGCAGAGCCACACGTGGAAGTTCTCGGCAGGCGGTTGCTGGGCGCCGTAGCGCGAACCGTAAATCTTGACGGCAATCACGTAGGATGCGGCCGACTGGGCGTCAAAGCGGACCGCGTGGCCCCCGCCCGTCAGGCTGGCCTTGCCGGCCGACGTGCCGTCATCATACGAGAGTTCGGCAGGCGCCCTGGCAAGTTCGGCGGGCGTCGCCGTCTTACTCACGAACGCGCTCCTGCCGCGCTTCAGGACCAGCACCGGCTCCGCCTTCTTCCACCATGCCGCAAGGCGCGGGTCGCGCGAAGTTGCCGCAAGGGCCTTCGCCAGCGCCGGGCCGGGGTCGGCCAGGTCAACCTCCACCTGTCCCCAGGCCCTGAAGATGGGCGCGATACCCTTATCGCCGACGATTTCGGCCAGTTCCATCCATAGGCCGGCGCCCGTATCAATCTCATCGCGCTTGGCCGATGCCAACTGCCGCTTCAGCCGCGCGGTGCCGTCGGCCCGGTAATCGTAGCGGTCGGGCCAGAGGTCGGGGCCTTCGCGGGCATAGACGGCATCGACCAGACGCGACCCCAGGTAATGTGCCCACCCCTCGGCGGCGGCCGTCGTCATCCAGTCATGCTTGGGAACCAGGCGATACTGGGCAAGGTGTCCCGTCTCGTGGCACATCCCGTAGAGGTGGAAGATGCCGCTCTCGGCGGGCTTGCGGAGGTCGGCCTCGGACCCGACGACCAGTTCGAAGTGGTCGCGCCCGTCAGTCCACAGGCGCGAATTCTGTCCGGGCGAGCACGTGATGTTGACGGTGACGGACTCGGGCATGTCGAAGCCGAACTGGGAAATGGCGAGCGTCCTCGCTGCCGCCGCCGTCCGGGCGATTGCCGTGGCGTAGGCCTCGCCGATGCCGGTGTGGGTCACGGTGACCTTGTCAACCGTGACGGCAGCGCCCTCGGCAGCCGGTGTAGGGACGGACACGGCCAGGAAGACTGAGATGATTGCGAGGTGGTTCACGAGTGCGGTCTCTGTCGCGGAGTGCGCCGCCTACTTCATCAGCCGCACGCTGCCGCCGACGCGGAGTTGAATCTGTTCGAGTATCCGCTGCTCCAGGGCCTCGTCGCGGCCGGCGTCGATCCACTGGTACTGCTGCGGGGCCATCTCGTCCTGGCGAACGAGGTCCGAATTCTCCGGCCGGTGAATATTGTAGGCCGCGCTCAGGTGGTGCGGCGCTGAACTCGGCGAACTCATCCGCTGCTTCTCAACCTTGACGGCCACCTGCGACCCTTGTGACGCGGGCGCAGCGGTCACGGTCACGCGGCGGCGGATGGTGTGCAGGCTCGACTCGGCCGTCTGGTATGAGCCGACCGTGTCTTCTCGCCAGAACTCGAACCAAGATGAGCCCGTCATCGGCTCGGTCTCGACGAGGCCCGGCTTGCCCGGCGGATAGACGAGGTCAAAGCACATGTCGCGGAGGATGCCGCGCGCGGCATTCTCGACCGCGGCCACGTCAACAGATGACAGCGGCATCGGATTCGGGAACCGCACTCCGGGCGCCCGCGTGCATCCTGCCGCCACGGCCAACAGGGCCGCCGGCACCAGAAGCCACAGCCCTCGCCTCATAACGTGCCCCTTTCATCGTCACCGGCGTCGATTATATGCAGCGGCCCCGCGACAGCAACCCTTTTTCGGCAGCGGCTAGCGAAACCGGTCGCGTTTGCGGCGCGACATCTCCTGGAGGAACATCCGCTCGCGCATCGAGAGGCTGTCGAGGCCCTCGCGGTGAATCTTCTCCAGGATGCGGTCCATCTCCTCCGCATCCTCCGCAGTCGCTTCGCGAGGGTCATCTTCCGAGACCCGCTGGGCGCGGCCCCGCCACCACCATCCGGCCCGCTCGCCCCACTTCATCCAGACCAGGCCCAGCAGCATCCCGCCGAAATGGGCCGCATGGGCCACGTTGTCGGTGAAGCCGTGCGTCAGCGCAAGGTAGATGTGCCGCGTCTCGATGATGCCGTAGATGAGCGCCACCATCCACGCCTCGATCGGCAGGAGAAAGAACAGGAGGAACTCTGCCCGCGGGTTCCGGACCGCAAAGGCCACCAGGACACCAGCCACGCCCGCCGACGCACCCACGGCAGGCATCACCAGGAACGCCTCGCCCGCCTGCCCGCCGTAACGCAGGAACATCATGCAGTTGAACACGGCCTCCGTGACGCCGCCCAACACGCCGCAGGCGAAATAAAGGGCCAGGAACTGGCGCGTCCCGATCTGCCGCTCAAGGGCAATGCCGAGCATCCATAACATAAACATATTAAAAAGAATGTGCCACTCCGAGCCGTGGAGGAACATGTACGTCAGCAGCCGCCAGACCTCCAGCGACAAGAGGTTCCGCACCGTCAGGGCGCCCCACGCCATGAGCGGCTGAGGCCAGACGATCTGTGCCACGAACACGCCCACTGTCAGGATAAGGATGAGTTTGACGCCGGGGGGAAACAGGCCGCCGCGGTCGGTCCAGAAAGACGGCCGCTTGGGCGGCTCGTTCCAGGTAGCGCGCCAGGCCATTACGCGCCCGCCTTTCGCGCAAACGTGTGCCAGTACAGGACCGCCGCCACGGTCTTCGCGTCGGTGATGCGGCCGTCGCGGACCATCGCCAGGACCTCGTCAATCGGGACGAGAAGGACGGCGAGTTCCTCGCCCGGTTCCAGGTGCGCCCGGCCCGGCCGCAGGTCCGATGCCAGATAGATGGTCATCCGCTCCGAGACAATGCCGGGGCTGGGCACCAGGTGCAGCATCGGCTCCAGGCGGCCGGCGCGGTAGCCGGTCTCCTCCTGGAGTTCCCGCGCGGCACACTCGGCGGGGTCCTCGCCCTCTTCAAGTGTGCCGGCGGGTATCTCGAACAACTCCTCGCCGACGGCGTAGCGCCGCACGCGCTCCATCAGGACCTTGCCCGGCTCGGGCATCGCGAGTATGGCCACGCTGCCGTGGTGCCGGACGACCTCGCGGACCATCTCGCGCCCGTCGGCCGCACGGATGCGATGGACCTCAAGCGCGACCTTCCGGCCGGCGAAGACCGTCTCGCGACTGAGCACCTCAGGATGATAATCCATGACGGCCCTCGCGGCCGGGCATCAAGCGCATGGGCCGAGGCGCACACTGCGAGCGCGCCCCGGCCTTCCTGACCTGTCGCATCTATCAACGCCAATGGGCGTGATAGTACTCCCAGCCGTGCTTGCCCTGCTCCCAGTGCGGCGGGGCCCACTCGGTGTGCTTGCCAGGCTTCTCGTAGTGGCCGGCGACCCAGACGTAGCGTGTGTGGTTGTTGCGGAGGTCCCAGTAGCCCGGAATCCAGACATGGCCGGCCATCGGCGGAGGCCGGCGCTCCACAACCGGCGCAGGCGGCGGCTCGGCCACAATGACGCACCCCGGCGGCGGAGGCGGCGCTCCAGGACCGATCACGATCGGACGGACCGGACGCTCCGTCATCATCACCGGCGGCGGAGGCGGCGGCCCTCTACGTTCAATCACGATTGGACGGGCCGGGCGCTCCATCACCACGGTCCGCCTCTCAACGCAGCCCGCGAAGAACATTGCCACCATGCAACACGCGAGCCCTACGGCCAGCAAGATGCTCTTTCTCATAATCGCGATCCCTTTCTATGGACGAAAGCAGGCGTCTCTCGCAACCGTCATTCTACGGCCGCGCCTCCCGCCATGCGAACGGAAAACTCCGCAGCGTCTGCGCGGGCGGGTACTGCGTCGCTATCGGAGGGTGGCACGGCCACGCTTTGCCTCTGCGTGGCCGTGGTTGTGCCCCGGCAAAAGCCACGGCCACGCAACAGGTCGCCGCGGCGACCAGGCTGTGGCTGTGCCACCCTCCAAGAGTGGCGCACTACGCCGGCGCGGGTTTTCTCTTGACGACAGGGCGGCATTTGCCGATATTATCCGCCATGAAACGGCCTCGCGCCAATTCGGTTCCGGGCAACGATTCGTAACCCCGGGGCCGCTGCGCGCCGACGAGAGATAAACGGCCTCGGGACAGAAATCCTGAGGCCGTTTTCGTTAATGTACAACGCGAATCGCCTTTCGAGCCGCGACCGTAAGGTCGCGGGTACTTTCGCGTGAAGGAAAGTTCGCCTCGGCCGGGCGTACCCGCCCGTACGGGCGGCTCGGTCGCGAGAGACCGTCGAACAGGAGAGCCCGTCATGAAAACGTCGTACCGAACCCACACGTGCGGCGAACTCAGGAAATCCCACGCGGGCCTCGCAGTCCGCCTCTCCGGCTGGGTCGAATCCAGCCGCGACCACGGCGGCGTCATCTTCATCGACCTCAGGGACCGCTACGGCACCACCCAGTGCGTCTTCAACCCGGCCAGGAACCGCGATGCCCACGCCCTGGCCGAGAAGATGCACCAGCAGTACGTCATCCAGGTTGAGGGGACCGTCCAGCCGCGGCCGCCCGATGCTGTGAACCCGAAGATGCCGACCGGCGAGATCGAAATCCACGCGACGACCACCGAGGTCCTGGCGGCCAGCGAGTCCCTGCCCTTCGACCTCACCGACGCGTGCGATGCCGGCGAAGACATCCGCCTCAAGTACCGCTACCTCGACCTCAGGCGCCCGAAGATGCAGCGGAACCTGGCCACGCGGTCGCTCATCGTGCGCACCATGCGGCGGGTCCTGGAGGGCGAAGGATTCATGGACGTCGAGACGCCGCTGCTGACGAAGTACACCCCCGGCGGGGCGCGGAACTTCCTCGTCCCGAGCCGCATCAATCCCGGCCGGTTCTACGCCCTCGCGGAGTCGCCCCAACTCTTCAAGCAACTCCTCATGATGGCAGGCTACGACCGCTATTACCAGATCGCCAAGTGCATGCGCGATGAGGACCTGCGGGCCGACCGCCAGCCGGAGTTCACACAACTCGATATCGAGATGGCCTTCATCACCGAGGCCGACATCATGGCCGTGACCGAGCGCGTCGTGGCGGCCGTCATCGAGGCCGTCCTCGGCAAGAAGGTCGAGACGCCGTTCCCGCACCTGACGTTCGCCGAGGCGATGCGCGACTACGGCATCGATAAGCCCGACCGCCGCTTCGAGATGAAGATAGGGGATGTGGCCCACGTGGCCAAGGCCAGCGATTTCCGCGTCTTCCGCGAGGCCGCCGAAAAGGGCGGACACGTCCGCGGCCTCAAGGTGCCCGGCGGCCAGTCGATGAGCCGCAAGGAGATCGACGAACTCACGGCCTACGCCGGGGGCTTCGGCGCGAAGGGCCTCGCGTGGGTCAAGGTGGAGGCCGACGGCAAACTCGGCGGCAGCATCGCCAAGTTCTTCTCGCCCGAGCAGCAAGGGGGCCTCAAGACGACGTTCGCCGCCGCCCCCGGAGACCTCCTCCTCTTCGTGGCCGACGAGCCGACCGTGGTGGCCGCAAGCCTGGGGAACCTGCGCGTCCACTTGGGCCACCGCCTCGGCTTGGTCAAGGAGGGGGAACTTAACTTCTGCTGGGTCACCGACTTCCCGCTCCTTGAGTACGACCTGGAGACGAAGCGGTACATGGCGATGCACCATCCGTTCACGAGCCCGAACCCTGCGGACCTTGAGAACCTGGAGAAGGCCCCGGCGTCGGTCCGGGCGCGGGCGTACGACCTCGTGCTGAACGGGGTGGAACTGGGGGGCGGGAGCATCCGTATCCATCGCACGGACGTTCAGTC
>CAYGWP010000463.1:0-3558 GCA_964353455.1 uncultured Anaerolineales bacterium | reverse complement strand
ACGCTGAAGACCTCAAACGGCTCGTCTCCCTGGCCGGCAATCTCGTCTTTCCAGATGCTCGCCCGGACGCCTCCGGCTCGGAACTCCTTCACCGGCTTATCACCTTGTGCCATACGATCACCTCCTTCTCAGTTCGGGCATATTCGTAAGCCCGAAAGCATGAAGGGCCCGCCCGCCGAAGCAGGCAAGGCCCCACCGGTCCCTTAAACTTCCTGCTCCGCCGCTACGCGCTGGGCCTTCTGCATCGCCGCCTCGGTTGCCTGTGCCAGCAGCGTCCCTCCTTCGCCCACATAGGCCGGCAGCGGAAGCCCCCAGGCCATCTGCATGGCGATCGACAGCGGATAGAGCTTCTGCGTGCACGCCTTCGCCGAACCGGTCTCGTTGACGATCAAGAGGTACGCCTCTTCGTCGCCGGTCGGTCCCCTGCGAATGCAGATCTCCTTGAAGTTCTCTTCGCCGACAGGTTCCCAGTCCTTGGCGTCCAGCCCTGCTCCCTTGGCAGGCTTGACCGCGCAGACCTCCGTTACTTTTTCTCGGACATAGCCGCCGAGGGCCATGGCCGCATCGGCACGTCGCCGCTTGCCGATGATTAACGCTTGTTCGTACTCCATTTTCTCACCACCCTGTTTTGAAGCCGCCCTTTGCGGGGGCAGCCCATATATCTTTTGGGAGTGACCTTGTTCGCGAGCGGCGCCCGACCCGAAGGGGAAAAGAAGAAAGTGGCCGCTTCGCGCGGCCCTTCTGCTTTTAGGGTGCCGCGACGCGGCAGCGAACGTTGTGTTTACCGGAGGCAGCCCCTTGTGGGTGCCTCCCGCATGCCCCAGGAACCTAAAACTCATCGGTTCTGCGCGGTTATCTTTGTTGAGGCGTGTGTGCAGCCAGGACGTGTC
This sequence comes from uncultured Anaerolineales bacterium, assembly GCA_964353455.1. GTDB lineage: Bacteria > Planctomycetota > Phycisphaerae > FEN-1346 > FEN-1346 > CAYGWP01. The sequence continues at coordinate 2,668 of CAYGWP010000463.1, read as the reverse complement.
CGAGCCCTGAATGAACTCGGTGACCTTGCGAAAAGAGCCGTGGAATCACGCGAGAATGCACCAGGTGCAGACGAAGCCAGAAACGCTTGCCGCGCGGCCGAATCGCGAGAGAGACGTTTCCCTCGCCGAGGCACGGTGGAGCAAACATTCCTGTCCGCGAAACTGTCTCTTCCTCCCGCAGACCGGTTCGGCTACTCGCCAAACACCAGCCGACCGTCAAGATAGCGGACCTCTTTACGTTGGCCGTTGACGAACAGGGCCGGCTTGCCGCTGACCGTGAGGGCCATTGCCCGCAGGTCGCCGCTCACGTCAATGCGGTCGGGGCTGATGCGCACGTACGCCCGGTCGGCGAACGTGAAACTTTCGCCGTCGCCCGCCAGCGTGAGCGGTTGCTCGTATCCATCCCCAAAGCGGAAGAGCAGCCGATCGTTGACGGGCGACCCCGGCCCGCCTTGCACGGCCACCGCGATGCCGTCGGCCGTCTGCCGGATGCGGCGAAATGACTCGATGAACGGCCGGCCGTCCTTGAACGGCTCGTGCACGGCGGCGAAGACCGTCGCGGGCGCGGTCCGCGAAACCAGCACCGTCGTGCCGCCCACCTCGTTGGGCAACTCGGATCGTTCGCCCTTATTCGGCTCCTTGCCTCCCTGGCTGCGGCTGACCGGCGACCGGCCGGCATACGCCACGGTGCCCGGTTCTCCCAGCATGTGGACTCGTACGCCGATGCCGCGATCATACCAAGCCTTGCCCAGCGCGGCGGCCCCGATGTCGGGCAGAGCGCAGGTCTGTAGGACCGTGGCGCTCCAAGGCCGGTCGCCCGCATCGAGTCGGACCACATCCTTCATCAGGTACCGGTCGCGTTCCACGGGGTCGGCCAGACGCTGCGCCAGCCCCCGCTGGGTCATATCGTAGAGGCGCTCCGTGAGTTCCTCGGTGGGTTTCCAGGTGGGATCGCCCTGGAACTGCCCCAGTGCGTGCACCTGCCACTCGTACCGTCGGGGCCGGTTGCTGGCGAGTTGGTAGAAGTCGCACAGGTACTCGCGCGTGAGGAACAAGGCGCGGGTCATGTCCATGCCCGGCCAGACCTCCGGTTCCTCGCGCCGCTGGTCGAGGCTGAGCGTGCTTACGCCGAGGGGCTGGCGGTTGTCGAGGCTCACCGTTCCTCCGGCGGGCCGGGCGCGGGCGGCCACGAACTTCACGAGCGGGTCGAAGCCGCTGCGCGTCGGCACTTCGCCGATCGGGTTGGGCCAGTGCGGGTGGTCCTTGGCGGGGTCCGCGTCGTTGGCCAGGTACTGGAGGCCGTCCACCATCACGCCCGAGTGGCCGCGGGCGCTGTCGGTCCAGGGGCATCCGCCGCCGTAGCCGTTGGAGATCTGACGGTTGAGGTAGATGGGCCGGTTGAACGCGTGAAAGCCCAGCAGCGAGAAACAGTCGTGCGTATAGTGGACGTAGTAGGTGGCCAGTTGCAGGGCCACGGCTGGGGCCTCGCCCTCCCAGTAGGCGGGCGACTCATCGGCTCGGAGCAGGGCGAACCCGCGCTCGCGGGCCACGTAACTGGGCGCCGCGGGCGGCGTGACCTTCTTCGGGTCCACCGGCCCCAGACCCCAGAAGAGCGACGGCGTGTACACGGCCTCGCCGGGCCCGCGCATCTGGGCCAGGAAGTAATCGAGATGCCCGTCCGGCCACTTGGCATGGGCAAGTTCGAACCAGAACGGGTGCAGCATTTTGTCGACCTTGGCGTTCTTGTGGTCACGACCGTTCATGTTGGCGGCGGTCCAGCGCGGGTTGCCGCCGGCGCCCCCCGGCAGGTAGCCTATGACGATCGACTTCTGGAAGACGTAGGGCGGCGCGCCGTCGAAACCGGATCCGCGTGCGTCGCCCATGGTGACCTGCGGGTAATGCGGCAGCCCGCCGGGAATCTCGACACGCGGGTAGCCGATGTCCACGACGCTTTCCATATAGTGGCGCATCGTGGCGCCGCCCTTGCCGGTGTACCCATATCCCAGTTCATTGAGGCCGAGCCGCTCGACGCCGCGGCACCAGAGGAACATCTCACCCATCATGGAGTACTGCTTGCCGAACTCCTCGAAGTAGAACCGGCCGTCGCCAAGGTAGTCATCGAAGTAGTACTTCCAGCCCCCGCGGGAGTTGAAGCACTGGCGGATGAGCCTCTCGTCGCGCAATGCCACCGCCATAAGATGGGCCGTCATGGGGCGCGACCACTGCATGTTCGGCAGCCAACTGGTGCGGGTGAACCGAAGCGTCTCCTCTTCACAGTGGTGCCGGATGAAGTCTCGGAAGGTGTCCTCCAGGCTCTGGCGCTCGGGGCCGCTGAGGCGGTCGTACAGGACGTCGTAGCGGAGCACGCTCAGATACTGATCGTAGTGGCGCCCGCCGCCGGTATCGCCCTGGAACTGGCGCGGATTGTTGCCGATCAGGCTCACCAGGTACTTCTTCTCCGCGTCAACGACGCTTTCGTCCCCCATGACCTGGTAGCGGAAGAGGTTGCGCAATGTCTGACCGTTGCCCTTTTCCTTGAGCATCGCCTCATACTGCGCCTTGGCCCAGGGCTCGGTCTCGATCCGCCGACGGATGGCCGCCGCCTCGGCCTTGGTCCAGAGGATGAACGGGTGCGCGGCAGCGGTGAAGGACGCGCTGGTTGTGGTGG
>CAYGWP010000462.1:0-1584 GCA_964353455.1 uncultured Anaerolineales bacterium | reverse complement strand
GCAAAATGCGATATGGGCGACCACATGGGGTCGCCCCTACGGTGGGGCGGCCTTGAGGCCGGTGATGGGTTTGCGGAGGGTGAAGCCCCAGGTGCCGTCGGATTTGCGCTGGGCGGCGGTCAACTCGGTCGGCGTCACGTGGAACACGAAGACGGTGGGACCCAACTGGCCGACGTTGAATACATCTATGCCCCGCCATTTGTAGATGCCTGTGCCGGTGTGTCCGTGGATGATGCCGATGACGTTGTAGTCCTTGAATGCCTCGTAGTACGCCGCGCGCTCGGTCTCGGTCCACCAGTCGGTGCCCTGGAGGTCGTAATGGTGGCAGAGTATGACCGGCCGGCCGCTCGTGCCCACGTTCTTCGCCAGGTCGTCCTTCAGGAACTGTAGCGCCCCTTCCGGGTTGTGGATGGGGCTGTAGTGCGTGGCCGGGTCGGGCTTGTCGCCGGGGTAGAGGTTCAGCATGACCATGTGGAGTCGGTCCCAGTCCCACGAGTAATGGAGACCATTAGATGAGATGTTGGTGACGGCGGGCCGCTCGCGGTTGCGCTGGCGGATGGCGTTCTGAACCAGCATCGTCGGGCTGAGATCGTGGTTGCCGATGCCCTCATAGGCGGGCCAGCGGACGCGGCCGTCGCCCTTGACCTTGAAATCGGCAAGCCAGTCGGCCCATTGCTGGTCGCGTACGGGCAGGGTGCCGTCGTTGATGAGGTCTCCGGGGACGATCACGCCGCGCGGCACGCTTACGGTCCCGCCGCCGACCTGCTTCGGGTACGGCTGGCCGGGCAGGGCGTTCATGCGGTCGATGGCCTCGTGCTTGATTGCATTCTTGTCGTCGGTCTTGACATCGGCCTTGACCTCCTTCGGGTCGGGCTTTGCGCCGTAGTGGGTGTCGGAGACGACGAAGAAGGTGACATCGTTGAATGCGGGCTTTGCAGCAGGTTCGCCCGCGACGGCAGCCGACCACGGTGCGGCGATGACCGCCAGGGCGATGGCGAGCGCCGAGAGAAACCGGCGGCGGGTCATCCACTCCCTTGTGCGCATGAGTTTCTCCCTTGCGACAACCAGCCGTACACGCTTTGCGCGGCGGGTCTCCCGGCCTGCCGCGCACCCTGCCGCATGGTGTGTACCCCGCCAGTTCGGCGCGGTGGTTCGGCCCGAAGTTGGGCCCGTTCTGGGGAGAACCACCGCGCGGTGGGCATTGGCGGCCACCGTGCTTGAACCCGCCCGGCGCAGGCACGGACCGGAAAACCGCTTGTCAGCATCGGACGGTGCGGTACACTCATGGGCACATCCGCTTTGGGGTGAAGGAGGAAGGCATGCCGAAGTCCATGCGAGTCAGCCGTCGGGGTTTCCTGGGCGGGTCTGTGGCAGCGGCCGGTGCGATGGGCCTTGCAGCCGGGTCGGGGGGCGCTGCGCCGGCGGCGCCTGCGGAATCCGCGGCCGGCGTCAAGTCGCCGGCGACTCAAACCGCGGCGCTGCCCTGCGGCACGATAGGCAAGGTGAAGATCGGGCGGGTGCTCCTGGGCGGGAACCTCATCTCGGGCTGCACGCACTCGCGGGACTTAAGGTACGTGGGCCAGT
>CAYGWP010000461.1:0-3127 GCA_964353455.1 uncultured Anaerolineales bacterium | reverse complement strand
GTTCCTGCTGGTGACATCGTTCATCAATCGGCACGACATCTGCCTGCTGGCCGGCGAGGACAGCCCGCTTCTGGCAGATGTGTGGAAGAAGTACGAGCCTGCCGCGGGCGCGGAGTTGCCGCCGCTGCCGCCCAACTTCGAGAGGACCCCCGGCGAACCCGACCAACTGGCCCGGCGCCCCCGTCACGACCAGTGGGACGAGAACCATTGGCGGAAGTACCGCTTCGCCTATTACCGCATGATGGAGGATGTGGACCGTCAGGCGGGCCAGGTGGTGGAGGCCGTGCGTCGGGCCGGCCAGGAGGATGGCACGCTCGTCATCTTCACCAGCGATCACGGCGAGGGGCTGGGCTCGCACCGCTGGACCGGCAAGATGATGTTCTACGAGGAAGAGGCGGCCGTGCCGCTGATCGTGAGTTGGAAAGGCGTGACGCCGGCGGGGCGGATCGACCGCCGGCACCTCGTCTCGGCGCTGGACGTGCTGCCGACGATCTGCGGCTACGCCGGGCTGGAGCCGCCCCCGCTCGTCCGCGGCCAGAGCCTGCGCGCCGTGATCGAGAAGCCCGACGGGCCGGGCCACGAGTTCGTCGTCTCGGAGATGGCAGGCGGAGGCGCAGGCGGGGCGGGGCGGAGTTTCATGGTACGCACGAAGAAGCATAAGTACATGGTCTTCCCGGGCGCCGAACGCTCGGAGATGCTCTTCGACCTGGAATCCGACCCAGGAGAGATGAAGAACCTGGCGGGCGAGGCGGCCATGGCGGGGGAACTGGAGCGCCACCGCCAACTCCTCGCCCAATGGAACACGACCACTGAGGAAGCCAAGCACCCCGTGAAGCCGAATCCGGAGGCCACGCGGAAGAAGGCGAAGAAGCAGGCGTAGCCGGTTGCGGCGCCGTCGCTCAGGCGAACCGGCGTCCGGCGAACTTGTGCTCGGCCAGGACGTCCACGATGCCCGTGCCGGTGCGTGCCGCCGGGCCGCCGGCGCTGCTGCGGGTCGCCGTGCCCGACGTAGCGCCGGACCTGCTCGATGGCGTGGTGAAGGCCTGGAGGAAGTTCCGCCAGTGGGTGTCGGCGACGAGGTTGAAGTCGGCCGCGGTGTAATCGGCCAGCGACGCCGCGCCCGCGTTTCCGGTCGGCAGGTTGATGCTGATGCCGGTGCCGGACTCGCGGGCGCCTGAATGGTTGGCGATGACGGCGCCGTTTACGGCGGCGACGACGGCCTGCGCGGCGGCCTTGATCGGGGCCGAGGCGCTGCCGGACGCCACGTTCGACATGAACGTCCGGAGGTCGCGGTACTCGGTGTAGGTGAAGTACGGCGTGCCGCTGCGGGCCGAGGTGATGGCCGACCAGTCGGCGGCCTGGGTGATGGTGAGGTTGTCCCAGCGGTTGCCGTAGCCTGAGAGCGCTGCCAGGTTGGCGGCGGCAGCGCGCGGAAAAACACGGGGAATGCGTGTTCAAATACCAGGATGCGCATGTGGGGGCATGCGCCGGCTCGTGACACTATTCTGACGCCTGTTCAGCCATCTTCGCAACAGGCTTGACGTAAGGCGGGTGAACAAAAACCTTCTTTAGTTCCGCGTAACGACCAAGGAGACGATCTCTGAATTCCGAAGCGCGACCATGCTTCTGGCTGAAAATCTCATGAGCATGGATTGCTTTTTCGAAAATCCCCTCCACTCTTTTGGACCTTTCCTCTGTCCAGATGCCGTCATAGGCCCCCACGGTAGCCAATACGGCAAAAGTGAGGGCCCGCGTTTCCAGGCAAACGGCCTCGTCGTCACGCAAGTCGGCGGAAAAACTATCGACGGCCGCGCCACAACTCGCAATCGCCTTTTCCAAGTCAGCTTCCATGGCGCCCCCTTCCTATTTGCCCCAGACTGCCCACACTGTTTGTCGGCTAGAAACAGGCACTGTCTTCAACTTACTTATATACCTCAGAAAACGGCTCAAGGCAAGGGCCTCCTCAAATAGAATTGGCTAGGCCACCTGACGCGGCTTGCATCCCTGTCTCAGTTCAAAAAGCAGCGCCCGGTGCTTCTCCAGCCTTTCCTTGGCAATGCTCTCCAGTGTTGAGACCTCTGTCTTGAATTTTTCCAATTGAACAAGCAGGCCCGCGGCCTTATCGCCTGCATTTCGTATGAGTCCTCCCGCCGCCGCATCGGTCGCGGCGACTGAGGCCAGAGGTATCAAGACACCACGTCCTAAACTCCCTGCAATACCGGAACATTTTGCAGGAAGGGTCCTAAATTGCGGAGCCTCTGGGCACGATGGCTCCCACAATGGGAAATCCTCAACCAGAATTCGCAGCGCCTCGTTGCAGAACAGCGTCTCCATGACATTTTTCAACTGCTCACAGGCCAAGAGGTGCTTCGGAAGAGAGCGCTTGTTCGGGCGTATGTCGTTCCGTATATCGCTTTCCAGCCTGGCCAGTAATTTGCTTACAGTGGACGCGGTTCGCCGAAAGTACCCCGCGACAAAGCACTCGTTGGCCAGGAGAACATTCCCAACGCTCACCGGATTGCAGCATAGTGGAAGCAAGCCCGCTGCAAACAAGTCAGCAACATAGTCCTTGACCTCCGCTGGAATTTTGCCTTCAAGGCATCTCTGCGATTCCATATAAAACTGACGTTCATCAAGCACAAGGAATAGAGTCAGACCTATTGCACACAAGGCGCTCGCCACCAAGAGCCCTGCTCCGTAAACAGCCACACTGTCAGTACTCGTTGTAAACAGGATACCCGGCCAGCCCAACTGTTGCCACAAGACCGGCAGGCCCACCATGAGTCCGCCGACCAAGCCGAAAAACACCAACATGAGTCCTGGGCGTTTGGTCCAGCGCTTAGGTGCATCAGATATGGCCAATTGTCTCCCCTTCCAGGTTGATTCCAGGTGATGACCGGGTTCTCCTGGGCAGGTTGTCTCCCGCTCGTAAAGAGTAAAGTTAGTCTGATGTATACACCGGCGGTGTAAGGACCGCAAGAGATTATTTCGGCGGGTTAATACTGGAACGCTAGTGCGCCGTGAAAGGCGCCGGTTCTCAGCGGGGAGATTATACCCGCCGGGCATCTATCGCTCCAGCCCGTAGCAATCGGAGCGGCGGCGGAGGCAACGAAGCCGTCGAAGCCTC
>CAYGWP010000460.1:0-7221 GCA_964353455.1 uncultured Anaerolineales bacterium | reverse complement strand
CGGCCTTGGCGTCCTTGAGCATCTCGCGTATTGCGCCTGCGGCGCCCGCGCCTTCGGGGTCGGGCTGAACGATGTGAAGGCCATCGCCGCTCATGCCGAATCCGATGACCTCGGCGTAGATGGTAGCCCCGCGGCGCCTGGCGTGCTCGAGTTCCTCCAGAACGATGATGCCCGCGCCTTCCGAGAGGACGAAGCCGTCGCGGTCGCGGTCGAACGGGCGGCTGGCGCGGGCGGGGTCGTCGTTGCGCAAGGAGAGCGCCCTTGCGCAGCAGAATCCCGCGAGGCCCATGGGCGTGAGCGCCGCCTCCGAGCCGCCGGTGACCATGATGTCGGCCTCGTCGCTCTGGATGGTCCAGAATGCCTGGCCGATGGCGTTATTGGCGCTGGCGCATGCGTTGGCGACGCCGGAGTTCGGTCCCTTGATGCCGTAATGTATGGAGATCTGTCCTGCGGCGGCGTTGATCATCAGTTTCGGGACCATGAAGGGGGAGACCCGCATGGGTCCCTTCTCGATCAGCCGCGCGTGCTGCTCCTCGAACTCCGCGAGGCCGCCGATGCCGCTGCCGACGATCGCCCCGGCCCGGAACGGGTCCCCCAGGGCCGCGAGGTCGAGCCCTGAATCCTCGACCGCATGGATTGCGGCGACCACGGCCATCTGCGCGAAGCGATCCAGGTGCCGCGCCTCGCGCTTCTCAAGGCGGGCCTCGGGATTGAAGTCCTTGACCTCGCCTGCGATCTGGGCGGAGTAGGCGCTCGGGTCAAAATGCTCGATGCGGCTGATGCCGGACTCGCCGGCCAGCAGCCGCCGCCAAAAGACCGGCACCTCCTGACCAAGCGAGGTGACCAGCCCGAGACCCGTGACTACGACGCGGCGCTTCATCGGTTAGAGGTGCGCCTCCACGTAATCTATGGCCTGTCCGACGGTCTGGATTTTCTCGGCATCCTCATCCGGGATGGAGATGTCGAACTCGTCCTCGAACTCCATGACCAGTTCGACGGTGTCGAGCGAGTCTGCCCCGAGGTCGTTGACGAACGACGTCTCGCGGGTGACCTGGGCCTTATCGACGCCCATCTGCTCGGCCACGATTTCAACCACGCGCTCCTCGATTGTCGCCAAGTTTATTCCTCCGTACCGTTGTTCCCGAGTCCGGAATCCATCTATCTATCTAAAAACCGTCCGTCACGGCGCCATGCCGCCATCGACCGGCAGCACGTGCCCGGTGACGTAGGCGGCCTCATCGCTCGCCAGGAATGCGATGACGCCGGCCACCTCCTCGGCGGTCCCCATGCGCTGCATCGGAATGGCGGCCAGCGCCATCTCCTTCGCCTTGTCGGGCAGGACGTCGGTCATGTCGGTCTTGATGAACCCCGGAGCGACGGCGTTGCACGTTATGCCGCGCTTCGCCAGTTCCCGCGCCACCGTGCGCGTGAAGCCCACCACACCGGCCTTCGAGGCCGAGTAGTTCGCCTGGCCGGGGTTGCCCACCAGGCCCGACACGCTCGCCAGGTTGACGATGCGGCCGTACCGCTGCCGCAGCATGTGCCTTGCGGCGTGCTTGGTCATGAGGAACGTGCCCTTGAGGTTGACGGCCATGACGAGGTCCCACATCTTGGCTTCCATGCGAAGGAGCAGGTCGTCGCGGGTGATGCCGGCGTTGTTGACGAGGATGTCGATGCGGCCGGTCTTTTCGGCCACTTCGTCGAGGGTCTTCTCGATGGCGGCCTCGTCGGTCACATCGACCTTGTAGGTGAAGACCTGCTTTGCGCCTGCGGCGGCCAGTTGCTCGGCCGCCTGCTTCATCGCATCTTCCAGCACGTCGATGATGACGAGCGTGGCGCCGCCGGCGGCGAACTTGCGGGCGCACTCAAGGCCGATGCCGCGGGCGCCCCCGGTGACGATGGCCGTCTTGCCTTCGAATGCCATATTGTTTGCCCCAAAAAACGCCCATATGCCTGGCCAAGTTAGCCGCCGCGCTCGCGCGGCGCTTGCTGCCAGCGCCCGGCAAGCCGGGCGGCTAACCACAAAACACACGCGCTACGCCGGCCGCCTGCCGAAGGCCGCGATGTCGGCCATCGAGCCGACGGCGACCGCATTGCGGCCGACCTTCCGGTCGATCCGCTTCAACAGGCCCGTCAGGACCCGTCCCGGGCCGATCTCGAGAAAGCGGTCGAACCCGTCGGCGATGAGGCGCTCCAGGCCCTGCTGCCAGCGGACGGCCCCATCGACCTGGCGCGTCAGGAGGTCGGCCGCCGCCGCCGCACCACTATAGTAATCCCCCGTGACGTTTGCCACCACGGGGAATTTCGGTTCCTGGAATCGCAGGCCCCGAAGTTCCGGAGCCAGTTTTTCCCGGGCGGTCGTCATCAGGGGCGAGTGGAACCCGCCGGCGACGGCAAGCGGCATGGCCCGCTGGGCGCCCATGGATTCGGCGATTGCGGCCGCCCGTTCGCACGCCGCCCGGATGCCGCTCACGACCACCTGTCCGGGGCAGTTATAATTCGCGGGCCAGATTATACCCGCCTGTCGCGCGGCCTCGCAAATTTTTTCCGCCTGGGCCTCATCCACGCCGATGAGCGAAACCATGCCCGAGCCTTGAGCGTCGCACGCCTCCTGCATGAACCTGCCCCGGAGGTGCGTAATGCGCACGGCGTCATCGAACTCGATGGTCCCGGCGGCCACCAGGGCGGTGTACTCGCCGAGGCTGAGGCCCGCGGCGGCATCGGCCTTGAGGGCGGCCCCGGCGGGCGTCGTCCGGATGCACGCCAGCACCGCCAGGCTCGTTACCAGGATGGCCGGCTGGCTGATGTCGGTCGCGGTCAGACGGTCCTCGGGACCCTCGAAGCAGACCTTCGAAAGCGAGAAGCCGAGCACGCGGTCGGCGCGGTCGTACAGCGCCCGGGCCTCCGGAGACTCGGCGGCCACATCCTTGCCCATGCCGACGAACTGGGCGCCCTGGCCGGGAAACAGGAATGCTGTCTTACCCATCATCTTGCCTCAACTGTGTGCCCATGGGCCGACCAACGGCAATGCTAAACGCTTAATGATAAATGCTAAATGAGACAACGCGCTCGCGCGCAGCCTCGTCTCCACGCGTCTTGTCATTTATCATTCAGCATTTATCATTTGTCATTGCCGTTAAGCCGTCAATGCCTTACGACCGCCCCGGCCCACGTCAGGCCGCCGCCGAAGGCGATGAGGACGGCCACATCACCCGTCTTCAGGAGTCCCTGTCGCCGGGCCTCGTCGTGGGCGATCGCCACGCTCGCGCCGCCGGTGTTCCCGTACTTGTGGATGTTGACGAAGACCTTTTCGGGCGGGAAGCCCATGCGGCCGGTGGCAGCGTCGATGATCCGCACGTTCACCTGGTGCGGGATGACGAGGCGGACCTCGCGGACCGTGAGGCTGCACGCCCTCAGGCACTCGTCGATAAGTTCCTCCATCTTGAGGACGGCGAACTTAAAGACCTCCCTGCCGCGGATGTTCATGTAGTGCAGCCGCTGGTCGATGGTCTCGTGCGAGGGTGGTCTGCGCGAGCCGCCCGCCGGCAGGATCATGAGCGCCCCGCCGGAGCCGTCCGCATAGAGTGTGGTGTAGATGATGCCCGTTTCGGGCAGGTCCGAGGCCTGGACGACCGCCGCGCCCGCCCCGTCGCCGAAGAGGACGCACGTCGAGCGGTCCGTGTAGTCGGTGATGCTCGAGAGGACCTCGGTGCTGACGACCAGCACCGTGCGTGCCTGGCCCGACAGGATGGCCGCCCGCGCCTGGGCCAGGGCGTACAGGTGCCCGCTGCATGCGGCCGTCAGGTCGAAGGCCCCCGCGCGCTTGCAGCCCAGGCGTTCCTGGATCCAGCAGGCGGTTGAAGGGAGGGTGTTGTCGGCCGTTATGGTGGCGCAGATGACGAGGTCAACCTGGTCGGGTCCGATGCCGGCATCCTTGATTGCCGCGCGGCAGGCCTCGACGGCCAGGTCGCTTGCGGCCTGGCCGCGCTCGGCGATGCGGCGTTCCTTCATGCCGGTGCGTTGGGCGATCCACGCGTCGTTCGTCTCGACGATGTGCGCGAAGTCATCATTGGTCATCACCCGCGCGGGGACGTACATGCCTGTGCCGATGATCCGGGCGCTCGCTGGGCGGTTCACTCGTCGCCTCCTGGGGCGCGCGCGACCGCCTCGATGATCATCTGGTTGACCTTGCGGCGGGAGTACGTGGCGGCGACACGCAGGGCGTTCGAGACCGCCCGCGCCTTGGAGTTGCCGTGGCAGATGATGACGCAGCCGTCAACGCCAAGCAGCGGCGCGCCGCCGTATTCCTCGCTATCATGGCGCCGCTGGAGTTCCTTCAGGACCGGCCCCAGCCTGGCCATGACCGCCGCGTCCAGGCTCTTTACTTCCTGCATGATGACCTGGAACATGTTTTCGACCAGTGCCTCGACGCACTTCAGGACGATGTTCCCGACGAAGCCGTCGCAGACGATGACGTCGAAGCGTCCGTCGAAGAGGTCCCGCCCCTCGGCGTTGCCGCAGAACTGGATGGGCGCCTTCGAGAGCAGCCGGCCGGCCTCGAGCACCAGGTTGTTCCCCTTCTCGCTCTCTTCGCCGATCGAGAGGATGCCGACCCGGGGGTTCTCGACGCCGATGACCTTGTGGGCGTACAGGTTGGCCATGAGGCCGTACTGAAAAAGGTGGATGGGCCGGCTATCGACGTTTGCGCCTACGTCGATCAACACCACCGGCCCGTAGAAGGTCGGGAACACCACGCTGATGCCCGGCCGCCGGATGCCCGGCAGGCGCTTGACGACCATGTGGGCCGCCGCGACGAACGCCCCCGTGTTGCCGGCCGAGACGACGGCGTCGGCCTTGCCGCGGGCCATCAGTTCCATCGCCCGGCGCATCGAGGAGTCGGGCTTCCTCCGGATCGCCTCGACCGGCTGGTCGGCCATGCCCACCAGTTGCGTCGCGTGGACGACGGCCAGGCGGTGCGTGCCGGCCCCGGCGGCGTCGAGTTCGCGGCGGATGGTCCCCTCGTCGCCGACGAGGATGATCTCGTCCTCGGGCAGGAGGTCCCGCGCGGCCACGGCGCCGCGGACGGTCTCACGCGGTGCGAAGTCGCCGCCCATGGCGTCGATCGCAAGTCGCACCGCTTACTCCTCCTTTGCCGCAACCACTTCCCGCCCGCGATACGTCCCGCAGTTCGGGCACGCCGCGTGCGGCAGCATCGTGTGGCCGCACTTCTTGCACGTGATGGTGCGGGTCGCCACCAGCGCGTGATGCGACCGGCGCTTGCGCTTCCGCGTCTTCGACGTTCGCCTCTTCGGAACCGGCATAGAAGCCTCCTTCTGAAACCGGGGGACCGGAACCACGCACCCGCGGGCCTCCGGCAGACACTCCGACCCTCCAGCGCAGGAAAGTTGCGGCCGGGAAAGGGCAGGATGATATACCCGTCGCCCTGGATGGTCAATCAAAAAGCCGACTTTGGGCCGACTTCGGGGCCGTCGAGCCGCGACCGTAAGGTTGCGGGTACTTTCGAAACACCCGCGACCTTACGGTCGCAGCTCGTATGCCTACGGCGACGGTTTCCGCAAGGCGTACAGGCGCTTCATCGTCGCCACGTAGAGCGTGCCGTTGGCCGCAACGGGGGTGCTGTTGATGGGGCTGCCGAAGTTCACCGAGGCGATGAGGCGTTTTTCGCGGCCCGCGGCCAGCACGCAGAGGTCGCCCTTGTGCGTCCCGACGTACACCCTGCCGTCGGCCACCAGGGTCGAGCCCCAGATCTCGCCGCCGGCATCGTGCGTCCAGTACGGTTTGCCGGTGTCGGCATCGACGCAGTGGACCACGCCCGTGGTGTCGGCCACGAAGACGAGGCCGTCGCGGACCGACGGGGTTGACATGCCGTGCTTCTGGACCGCGTAGGACCACCGGAGGCCCGTCCGGGTGATGTCGCCCGATCCGGTGGCATCTATACATTTCAGCCATGTCTCGCGTTTGCCGTGCCAGTAGTCGCCGCCGGCCACCACGTACACGCGGCCCTTGTCGAAGACCGGCATGCCGGTGATGTTGCTCGGCCCTTCCTTGCGGTTCTCCTGGAACTTGAGGATGTCCTGCCTGGGCGCGGCAGGGTCGCAGTCGAACCGCCAGACGCACTTGAGTTTCGCGGTCTCGGACGGGGCGGCGTCGGGCGGCAGGGCATCGAAGGCGTAGCAGTATGCGTCGCCGCCGCCGAAGAAGACCAGCATCCGGCCGCCCACCTCGCCCATCGACGGCGACGACCACGTGCAGTGGATCGTCCGCGGCGCCATCCGCTCATCATCACGGGCCGCAAGGCGCCCGGTTATCTTGTCGATCACCACGAGGGCGGGGGCGTCGGGGGTCGTCATCACCTTGTGCGTCTTGTCCACGCCGTTCGACGTGCAGACGTACAGGTGCCGCCCGTGCACCAGGATCGAGCCGTGGGCGGCGTCGTGCTGGTGGACGCCGACCCCGGCGTTGATGTCGTACAGCCACAGGATATCGGCATCAAGATTGCCCGTTTCGATGGGCGGTTCGTCGGGCGGCGCCTGGTGCCGGGCCTCATCCTTATAGGGGCCGTCGTTTCCGTTGGCGAGGCCCGCCAGGTCGAGGCACGCGACCTCGTTCCGGTTCGTGACGACGTACGCGCGGTCGCCCTCGATCGTGGCCGGCGACACGAGGCCGACGCCGCCGGCATCAACCAGCATGCCCTTCAACTTCGGGACCACCAGTTGCCAGCACAGGCTGCCGTCCTTCTCGCTGAGGCATACGAGGACGCCGCGGTCGCCCCGATGGCGCGGGTCGCGCGGCGGATTGACCTCGTTGTTCGTCCCGATGATGACCTTGCCGCCGCCGATCACGGGCGTCGAATAGACGGCCGTGCCCAGCGCGACCGACCATTTCACGTTCGCACCGGTCTTCGGGTCGCAGGTGTCGGGCAGGCCGGTCTCGTCGGAGACCATGTTGCGGGAATCCTGCCGGCCCCACATCGGCTGGTCAGCCGCCGCGGCCGCGCCGGCCATCGCCAGGACAATCAACAAGGCCCGCATTTGCATGCCGATACCCTTTTTCACGAGCCGCGACCTTACGGTCGTACGTGTTTGGCCTGGCGCTGTTCTCCCCTCTCCCCTTGCGGGAGAGGGGTTGGGGGTGAGGGGGGGAGCCACGGCAACCCCTCACCCGGCCTTCGCCTCGGCCCGCCCGTCTTTGCCCACAAGG
>CAYGWP010000459.1:0-6033 GCA_964353455.1 uncultured Anaerolineales bacterium | reverse complement strand
TGGCTGAACTTGTAATGGACATCTACTCCCACGCCTGCTACACTTGTAACCCGCTTCATGGCTGTCCTCCTTCCTGGGACCCTTGGTTCCTACTACACCCAAGAGCCTAACCGGTTGGAGGCAGCCTTTCATGGGATTACTCAGTCACTCAGTCACATAGTCACTTAGTCACATCCTTAATCACTCCCGGCGGAAAAAACTTCGTCATGTGCGTCGCGATGTACTCGGCGGCCTTGACGGGCGGGATGCGCCAGTAGGTGGGGCACGGAGAGAGTATCTCCACGAGGCTGAATGCCTTCTGCTCCATCTGGACGCGGAAACTCTTCTTGATCGCGTTCTTCGTGCGCTGGATGTCCTTGGGAGTCCCGAGCATCGTCCGCTCGAGGTAGGCAGGCTTTTCGAGCGTCGCCAGAAGTTCGCACACGCGGATAGGGTAGCCTTCGTTGGCCACGCTTCGGCCTTGGGGGCTGGTGGTGGTCTTCTGGCCGGGGATGGTGGTCGGGGCCATCTGGCCGCCGGTCATGCCATAGACGGCGTTATTTATGAATATGACCGATATCGGTTCGCCCCGGTTGGCCACGTGAATGATCTCGTTGGTGCCGATGGCGGCAAGGTCTCCGTCGCCCTGGTACGAGAACACTAATTTTTCGGGCCGGGCCCTCTTGATGCCTGCCGCCACCTCGGGCGTCCGTCCGTGCGGCGACTCGCACGTATCAATATCAATATACTGGTACATGAGGACCGCGCACCCCACCGGGGCCATGCCGATCACGCTGGCGCGCATATCAGACTCGCCGATGATCTCGGCGATCAGACGGTGGACGACGCCGTGCCCGCAGCCGGGGCAGTAGTGGGTGCGGTTGGGGAGGAGTAACTCAGGACGACCCAGTTTGAGTTCGGGAGCCGTTTCAGCCATTTCAGGTCCTTCTTCCATGCACAGGCTGGTGACTGAGTGACTATGTGACTGAGTGACTGAGTAACCTTGTCACTTCAGTTGCTTCAACCGTTCCTTCGCCTGCGCGCCCCAGTCGGTGTCGCCGTACTTGTCGATGATTTTCTGAAGGAACTCGCGGGCCTTGTCCTTGAGGCCGTTCTTGGCGTAGTTGTCGGCCAGCGAGAGCCAGCCGCGGCAGTCGCGTTCGGCGTCCTTCGCGCGGACGGCGGCCATCACGGCCTTGTCGGACTTGAGGGCCGCAAGGCGGTCCTTGGCGGCCGGCGCGAGGTCCGACTTCTCGCAGGTCGCGATGAGTTGCTCGTAGAACCGGATCGCGCGGGCGTAGTCCTTCGCCAGTTCGGCCGTCTGGGCCTGTTCCTGGAGGAGTTTGGCCTGGGCATTGATGCGGTCCTGGCCGAGGGACGCCTGGACCGCCGGATCGGCCTGGAGCGCGGCCAGGCTCTTTGAGGCCCGCTCGCCGAACGGAGATCCGGCGTATGCCGCGGAGACGCGCGAGAACCCGGCGATGGCCTCGGTGTATCGCTTGGCGGCGGCGCCGCCCTCGGCCGATGCGAGTTGACCCTCGGCATCCTTGGCGATGGCCTCGGCTGTCTTTCCGGCCTCGACGCACTGCTCGTGTCCACCGGGCACGTCGGACGCCTGCTTGAACTTCGTGTAGGCGACGCCCAGTTTGCCGGCGGCCTGGGCGGCGCGGGCCTCGGCCAGGTCGGCCTTCACCTGCTTAAGTGGCCCCGAGCCCCAGAGCCAGTCGGCGAACTTCTTGGACTTGGTGTCGATGCTGTGCCCCACGCCGGGCCAAATTTCCAGGGTGACATCGGCCCCCTCGCCGCGGTAGAAGTCCGCGGCCTTCTGGGCGGAATCGGCGTTGGAGTCCTTCTCGCCTGCACCGATGTACATAGGTTTGCCGCGGAATGCGGCGGGGTTCTTGAGGGGGCCGCTCGAGTGCCGCCCGGCCCCGGTGATGGCGACGCCCGCCCACATCGGGGCGGTCGCCTCGGCGATGGCGCTGGTCATCCATCCGCCCTGGCTGAATCCGCCCACGAAGAGTTGCCGCGGGTCGATCTTCAGGACCTTCGCCAGTTCCGGCGCCAGACGCTGCACGCTCTCGATGTCGTTCTGGACCGTGCTGAACGCCGCCATGTCCGCGCTGTAATACGGCATGCCGACGATGATGAACCCCTTCCCGCCAAGCACCTGCTGGAACGGGTACGTGGTGGGCTTCTGACCGAGGCCGTGATAGCAGAAGATGGCGGGCCAGGTGCGGTCGGGGGTGTATTCCTTCGGGAGATAGACGATGAAGTAGCCGGGGCCGCCGACGCCCTTGTCGTCGATGCGGGTTTCCTTGCCGGGCTCGAACTTTACATCGGCCAGCGCCGACCCGACGGTGGCGGCCGCAGCCTTCGCATCCCTTGCGGCCTTGCCCGGCCTGGCGGGGCCGGGGGGATTGAGCCCCGGATCGTCGGTCGGCGGCCGTGCGGCCGAGGCGGCGACCGTGATGCACAGCGCCGCAAAGATTGCGGCGACGATAAACGAAGTCGAGCGTCGGGTTTCGAGCATTTTGGCGCCTCGCAACAGATGGCGCGCTGGCCTTCGGCCCGCGGCCAAAAGTGTTACTTCGACATAGTTTGTTTAATACGTTCGACGACCTCGGCCACCGTCGGCACGCCGCCGCCGGCTCGCCACAATAAATCGACCGGCGCGGGGTTGCCATAAAGCGACAACTTCACATCGTCGATCATCTGGCCCCAACTCATCTCGACGACGAGGAACCTGGCCCCGCGTTTGGCGGCAGCGACCAGCGGCGCCGCCGGGAACGGCCACAGCGTGATCGGCCGCACGAGGCCCGCCTTGATCCCTTCCTGCCGCGCGACGTGCACCGCCTCGCGGGCGATGCGGGCGCTTGTGCCGTACGCCACCAGCACCAGACGAGCATCGTCGGTGCGGTCCTCTTCGGATCGCGGGAGTTCCTGTTCCATCAGCACGTACTTTTCGCGGAGTCGCTTGTTGAACTCCTCGAGTTCGCCCGGCCGCCAGTAGAAACTCTTGACGATCCGCCTCGGCCTGCCGCCGGCCGCCCCCGTCAAGGCCCACGGATGGTCCTGCACGGCGGGCAGGTCCCGCATCGGGGCCGACACGACCGGCTCCATCATCTGCCCGAGTTGCTGGTCCGAGAGGATCATGACCGGGCACCGCCACTTCTCGGCCAGGTCGAACGCCTCGTACGCCAGGTCGAACGTCTCCTGAACTGTATGCGGTGCGAGGACCAGGATTCGATAGTCGCCGTGTCCCCCGCCGCGCGTCGCCTGGAAGTAGTCGGCCTGCCCGCACCGAACGTCGCCCAAGCCCGGCCCGCCTCGCTGGACGTTCACGATGAGTGCCGGGAGTTCCGACCCGGCAAGGTAACTGAGGCCCTCCTGCTTCAGGCTGATGCCGGGCGACGAGGACGAGGTCATCGCCCGCCCGCCTGCCGCCGCCACCCCGTGCACCAGCGCGATGGCCGCAAGTTCGCTCTCGGCCTGGATGAACGTGCCGCCGACCTCCGGCATGCGGGCCGACATGTACTCCGGCAAATCATTCTGCGGCGTGATTGGGTACCCGAAGTAGAACCTGCACCCCGCGCGGACGGCCCCCTAGGCGGCGGCAACGTTGCCCGTAATCAGGACCTTCTCTTCGGTGGCAGACTCTGGCACGCGACAATCCTCCCAAGGCAAGGCGGGACGCCATCTTAAGGCGATTCGGGGCGGGGTTCAACGTCAAAAGAA
The DNA here is from genome assembly GCA_964353455.1 of uncultured Anaerolineales bacterium. Lineage (GTDB taxonomy): Bacteria > Planctomycetota > Phycisphaerae > FEN-1346 > FEN-1346 > CAYGWP01. Next base: position 2,316 of record CAYGWP010000459.1, on the reverse strand, counting down.
TTGCGAATTGCGGAAGTTAGCCGCCGCGCTTGCGCGGCGATAGCGGCCAGCGCCCGGCAAGCCGGGCGGCTAACTTCAGCAATCACACTTCGCTGGTTTCCCAGATCTCAATGGCCGCATCGGGGCAGACCTGGCAGCAGAGCGTGCAGCCGTGGCACTCGGCATCGGCCTTCGGGCGGGCGGGGCGGACGCCGATCTCGGTCAACTCGTCGGACATCTCGAGGGCGCCCTTGCGGCAGGCGGCGATGCAGAGTTCGCAGCCCTTGCAGTACTGCTTCAGGATTCGCACTTGATGCGCCATCGCGTGTGTCTCGCTTGTGTTCGCCAGGGCATCATAAGGGCGGCGCGGGGCCGGCGTCAAGCGCCGGACGGCGACGCGCTCCTCTTCGAGTCGCGGCTAAACGATCATCCGTACCGCGGCGGCTGTCCCCAAACCAACTTCTGGCGCAGGGTCTCGAACGGGCGGCGGTCGGGGTTCTGCACGAGGAGGAACGCGGCCGGTGCGCGGCGGATGCGGATGCGGTCGCCGCGCGAAAGGCGCACCCGCTCCTGCCCGTCCACGACGCACACGGCTTCCTTCTGTAGGCCGCAAGGTTCAAGAACGATCTCCACCTCCGGCCGCACGACGATCGGCCGGTGCGTCAGCGAGTGCGGGCAGATCGGCACCAGCGCAATGGCGTCCAGCGGCGGCATCAGCAGCGGCCCGCCTGCCGCAAGGCAGTACGCCGTCGATCCGGTGGGCGTCGAGACCAGGACTCCGTCGCCGTGGAACGTGGTGACCGCTTCGCCGTCGATTGTCGCGGCAACACTGACCATGCGGTGCGGCTCGCCGCCGGCGACGAGGACGTCGTTGAGGACGAGGTACTCTCCTGCCCCAGCGCCGCCCTTCTCGCAGCGGACAAGGAGCATCATCCGCCGCTGGACGGGCAGCCGGCCGGCGGCGATGGCGTCGAACTTCGTGCGGAACTCCTCAACGGTGAACTCGGCGAGGTATCCGAGTTTGCCCATGTTGATGCCGAGGACGGGCACCTCCTGGCCGGCGAGCATGCGAGCGGCCTTGAGGATTGAGCCGTCGCCGCCGAGGACGACAACGAGGTTGGCGTCGGTGTGGAGGATCGCATCGGCGAGTTCCGCCGTCTGGACGGCCGCGCGGCCTTCCAGCCACGGGCCGAGCGAGGCGAGGGCCTCGCGTGCGCCCGGCTTGGCGGCGTTGACGAGTATCATTATCTTCTTCACGGCCGCCTCCTCATCTCGTCGCTTCTATGGAACTACGTTTCACCGCGGAGAGCGCAGAGAACGCAGAGAAAACATTCATAAGTATTATTTTCAACAAATATCAAATACCAGATTGTTCTTCTCTGCGATCTCTGCGTTCTCCGCGGTTAACGGATTTTCCAACGGCTACGCCCCGGCTGAAAGCGTCTTCGCGCGTGCGGCGACCGCCTCGCCTGTCAGCCCGGCGGCCGCCAACTGTGCCGCGCGGCCGGCGTGCTCGACGAGCGTCTCGGCCACCGCCACGCGATGAATCTTCCGCGTCTCCACCCCGCCCGCAGCGGCCGATTCCAGCACCGCCGACCCGAACCCACCGGGGCCCGTGTGGTCCTCCAGAACGAGAACCCACGGGTGCTCAGCCACCAGGTTCGCCAGGCACTCGCCATCGACGGGCTTGGCGAAGCGGGCGCTCGCGACCGTAAGGTCTAACCCTTCGGCGGCCAGGCGCCCTGCGGCCTCCACGGCGGCCGACACGGTCGAACCGAGGGCGAGGATCGCCCCCTTGCGGCCTCGCCGCAAGACGGCCGCGCGCCCGACCGCAACAGGCTCCCTCGAAAAGTCCGACTCCGGCACGCTGTCCCTCGGATACCTTATCGCCCACGGCCCGCCCGCCTCCAGCGCAAGGCGCAGCATCCCGGCAAACTCGCCCCGGTCAGCCGGCGCCGCCAGCGTAAACCCCGGCAGGTGCCTCATGTACGCGATGTCATAGAGGCCGTGGTGCGTCGGCCCGTCGGCCCCCACGAGGCCCGCCCGGTCCACCAGGAGCACGACCGGCAGGGCCTGGAGGGCGACCTCGTGAAAGAGTTGGTCGTACGCCCGCTGGAGGAAGGTCGAGTAGATTCCGACCACCGGCCGCAGGCCCCCGCGCGCCAGGCCCGCCGCAAGCGCAACGGCGTGCTCCTCGCAGATGCCCACGTCGAAGAAGCGGTTCGGGAAGCGGTGGGCGAACCTGAGGAGGCGCGTCCCCTCGGGCATCGCGGCGGTGATGGCGACGAGCCGCGGGTCGGCCTCGGCCAGGCGCACGAGCTCGTCGACGGCCGCCTG
>CAYGWP010000458.1:0-2881 GCA_964353455.1 uncultured Anaerolineales bacterium | reverse complement strand
CCGCGGCCGGTGGTCTCGGCCTTGATGATGGCGGCGCCGGAGTCGCCGTAGTCGAGTTCAACCCGGCGGCCGGTCTCCTCCTGATAGATGCGTGCCAGTTCTTCCATGGCTGGCCGCATCGTTCCGCCGACATAGCAGTAGAGCGGCGCGGGTTCGCCGGTTCCGCCGCCGCTACAGCCCGCCATTGCCGCGGCCATCGCGAGGGTCGCAAAGGCGAAGCCGATTCGCAAGTTGATGATCGAAGTTGGTTTGCGCCGTCTCATGGTGAAAATACTCCGCTTACCTGTGAGCCGTGTGCCTGTGGGCTTGCCTCGTAACGGTTCGCGCTCATCTTCGATTCGGGGCTAAACGAGCATGTAGGCCGGGGCGCGCCCCGGCCTACTTTTCCGCGCCGAAGCAGAGTACGCGGCCGCTCCGCAAGGATACTACGATTCTGCCGTCGCGGTCCACGGCCATGCCCCAACGGACGGGCTCGGCGGGGATTGGCTGGGCCCAGATTTCGGCGTTGTCCTTGGCAGCGCGGGCCGAGAGCAACCACGCGGGACCCTGGCCGGCCTTCGCCTTGATACAGGCGATGTTGGCGTTGCCGGCGGCTATAGCGGCCGGCTCCCATTCGGATTTCTTATCGAAGACCGGCGCGCCGGTCGTGGAGTAGAGCGGCTGGCCGCGGACGTTCACCTGCCCGTTTGCCAGTACCAGTTCCCGGCCGCGCGGGGCGGGCGTCCCGAGCGCCGGCGGCGGCTGGTTGAGGCATTTGCCGCTTGATGCCTCGAAAATGCCGGGCGATACGACGTTTCCGCCCGCCAGGTACAGGTTCCCGCCGTCAAGGAGCATGTCGCCCTGGGCGGCCACGCCGCGCTTGGAGAAAGAGTCGAGGTGCCCGGCGCCGCCGTTCTGCCACTTGATGCGGCCGGTTGAAGCATCAAGGGCATAGAGATATGTTCCATCGAAATTATTCATGCCGGCCGCAAGGTACGCCGTGTCGCCGTCCACGAGGACGCCGCAGGCCACCGGCCAGGTGGAGACGAGCGCGCCATAGACGGGGATCTTTCGCTCGGCCGGGGCGGCGCGGAACCGCCAGAGCAGCCGCCCGGTTGCGGCCTCGAAGGCGTACGCCCATCCGTCGGCGGAACCGACGAAGACCCGCCCTCCCGCGACCGTCGGCGGATACCGGACCGGCCCGCCGGTGTACGCGGTCCACTTGGCGCGGCCGTCGGCGGCGCCGAAGGCACGCACGATTCCGTCGAGGCCGGCGGTGAATACCAGACCGCCCGCGGCCACGGGCGCGGTCGCCTCGCACGCCGACTTCGGCTCGTACTGCCAGAGGAGGCGGACCTTCTCGGGAACGGCCACGGCCGTCTTCGCCGAGCGGACGTTGTCCCTGCGGTAGGCCGGCCAGTCGTTGGGCGATGCATCGAACTTGGCAACGGCCGCGTTGCCGGGGGCGGTTTCAAGACGCTCGGCGTCGGTGGCCTTGGCGGCGAAGTCGAAGTTCCCCGCCGGGCCGCACGAGATGGCCCCGAACATCTGGAGGTTGCAGTCGCACGCCCACGGAACCCAGTAGAGGTGGCCGCTTGCGACGATGACGCCCACGTGGCACGACGGGCGCATCGGCGAAATGGCCTGCGGCTTGCCGGTGGCCGTGTCGAGGCGGATGGTGCCTTCCCCGGCGCGGAAGAAGATGCCGTCGGGGCCGCCGGTCGATCTTGTGCACGCCCGCCGCTGCACGTCATAGGCCGCAAGGACGCTGCCGCTCATCGGGTCGAGTTTCTGCGTCTGGCCCGTCTTGCTCTGCGGCGCGGTGGTGTAGAGTCCGTCGTCGCGGACGACCATGTGCAGGTCTTTGCCGTCGCCCTTCCAGAGGAACCTGCCGTCCTCGGCCGAGAGGGCCGTCAGCCAGTTGACCTGCGGCCCCAGGAAGTAGAGGGCCTTGTCGGTGCACCTAAGGTACACTGTGCTCTTCCATCCGCCGACGTAGCCGTGGCCGGGGCGATACGCGCCGATTGCTTCGAATACCTGGGGGTCCTTGGCGGCGGTGCGCCGCCAGACCTCTCGTCCGGTTGCGGCGTCTATGCACGCGGCGTACTCTCCGAAATGAGTAATATAGATACGGCCGTTCTTCATGCAGGTGGCGCGGCTGTCGATGGGCGGATCTTCGCGGTGATGCCAGAGGACCTTCTTCGATTTCGGGTCCACGGCCACCAGGACCTTCGCGAAACCCCACTTGTAGTCCTGCTGGTTGTAGCCCTGCGAGATGCCGCCCCACGGCCAGCCGTGGTTGGTGCTGCGCCACTTGGCGTCGGGGTCGGGCGGCTCGCTCTCGCCGATGAGTGCGAAGAGCCGGCCGCCCTCCAAGGCCATCCATTTCCAGAACGTGCCGCCGCCCAGGTCGGCCGGGAGCGTGATCTCGTCGCGGACCGCGCCGGTTGCGGCGTCGATGAGTTTGCATGAGACGTCGTCGGCCAGGTAGAGCGTGTCGGGCGTGGCGATAAGCGTGCATCGGTCAACCATGATTCCCTGCGGCAGGGGCCGCCGCCAGAGCATGGTGCCGTTAAAGCCGCTGACGGCGATGAGCGTGTTGAGCATCGGCTCCTCCCGCTCGTGCCAGGCGACGTTGCCGAACGCCATGAAGACCCGGCCGGCCGATGCGACTGCCGCCTGCGGGGCGGGGGCGTAGCGGGGCTCGGCCACAAACTGCGTCAGGTACGGCGCCCGTGCCAGGAGGTCGCGCGACTGCGAGTTATTGTCAGGCCCGTGGTAGTGGTGGCTCCAGTCATCGACGCCGGCGGGGAAGGGCTTGGTGAACTCGGCGCCCGCGGCGATGCCTTTGCCCTCCGGCCGCAGCACGCGCAGCATCTCGGCCCGCGCGGCGGCCGGCGCA
>CAYGWP010000457.1:0-11181 GCA_964353455.1 uncultured Anaerolineales bacterium | reverse complement strand
GGTCAACGCCGGGAACGATTTCGAGGTGGATTTGGAGGGGGATGGCACTGGCACGGTCAAGTTTCGGACAGGCGCCTGGTCGGTCACCCTCAATGATTGTCCGCCTGCCGGGGCCGTGATGCGTGTGCGGTACATGCTGCTATCGGAGTGCGTGTGGTCGTGGGTCGAGGTGCCGCAGACGGTCGAAGGCGGCACGGTGCCCGACCCGCCTTCAACCATCCAGGAAGGCTGGATCGTTGTCGATGGCGAGCGGAAGGTGGCCCACGGCCTGCCGCGCGAGCAGGAGGCTGGCGGTCAGGGCGATGGCATTCAACTCTGGTTCGCCTCTGACGAGGGCGTACCAGTCTACGGCTACACCCAGAACGGCACCTTCCACGGTCCGTTCTGGTGCATGCTCGTCAACTACGATTCCCGCGGCCACCTTATCAGTGTCGCAGAAGGGTCGTGAAACGGCATCGGCTGTGCGGGCACCGCTTGCTGTTGCCTGAGCCGCCGCGCCCCGAATCCCTGCCGCCCCCCTGGTTCCGCTTCCCTACCAACGCCGCCGGCACAGTCCGCACATCCTGCGAATGCGTCCACTTCTGCGCCCGTGTCAATCCCCGCTGGCCGATCAGCATGGCTGGCATCGTCGGCCATCTTCATCTGATGGTTCTCCTGCCCGCCCCGACCGGCCCAAGGGCGCGACCGACCCTGAACCTGTGTCCCGCGGCGATACCTTCACCTACTGGATCAGGTTCGCCTCCCTAAGCGGCTCATAGACGCCGTTCTCCAGTTTGCCTCGGTCGAAGCCCTCCTGTGACTCTGCCTTGACCGATACCGACACTTTACCGGCCATGTCTGCAAGGTTGGCCACGGCCTTCCATGCTGCGAACAACTGGTCGCGGTCGGCTGAGAACGCTATCTCAACCAGTCGCTCAAGTGCCGGTCCCGGGGGCGCTGGCGGCGTCGGTCCTGGCGGCGTGGGGCCAGGACCCGGCGTAGGTTCAGGTCCTGGCGGCAGGGCAGGCGCCGGCAGCGGAATGGCCTGCGGCATCATCAGGAAGCCCGACTCCAGGTCGATCTCGTCTTCAGCCACGGCCATCTTGAACCGCACCTTGGCCAGCGGCACCTGGTACTTGCCGTCGGCCCCCAACTCTGGCGCGCCGCTGACGTAACCGAGCACGCCGTCAGAGACGCCCTCGACCACGCCCTTGCGAACAGCGTCACTCGTCGTCACACGCGGGAAGCCAAGGAACGAATACAGCCCGTCCACAACTTCCGACGCCCGTATCCCCATCTTCGGCGGCGTGCCTTCGCCCATCTTGAAGAGTTCCACGATCTTGGAGGGCTTCACCATGCCATGCACCTTACGGTACGTTGTCATCAGCAACTCCATCACCCGCTCGTGGACCATCGCATCCTTCTTCTCGTTGACCGTCGTCTGAAGCGGTCGGCCGCCCACCGCGACGGACTCGATGCCAATCGCCCCGTCCTCCACACGCGGCAGCCAGACTTCCGTGTAGAGTTTCACGAATGCCGACTCGGCCGCGGCCGTCTCAGTCGCCCCGCGCTCCCTCAGTTGTCCCTTCTGTTCTTTCGTCAGGTTGTGTTGCTTCGGTTTCGCCTCGACGCTCTCCACAGCCATCATGTACCGCACCGACCGCCGCAGAATCTCGATCTGGTCGGCCGCCGGCACAGCCAGCCCCAGGCCGTTGCGGTAGTTGCGCGGCTTGTCACCCCACTTCTCAAACATCCGCTTGGCCTGTTCTTCCTGCGACGCTCGCGGCTCGGCACCGAACGCCAGGGGCAGGTACGCGATCAGGAACGAGGGGTCGTCGTCCGGCACATCCGCCGGCTTATCCGGCCACACAATCGCCGAACGGTGCCCCGCCAACCGGGCCTCCAGCATCTCCTTGATCTTCCCGCTTACCCGTTTCTCATCGCGGGCAATCGCGTCGGCCTCCTGCTCCACCAGTAGCGTGACGTTCGGGTCTTTCTTGAAGCCATACCGTACCCCGTCGAAGTGCAGGTACAGACACTGTTCCTTGAGTTCCTTCAGACACGCCATCGCCGTCGTGCTGTCGAGGTCCGGCCCCACGCACACCGACAGGAGTTCCTGTTCGCTAACGCCCGGCGGAAGAATCTCCCCCTCCTTACCTCCCTCGCGGCGTAAGCCTCCGAAGGAATACATGAGGATCGCCGTTGCCAATCGCATCGCGGGGCGCTTGAGGGCCTCGGCCGGAGTCTCCTTCGCGCGCCGCTCATCCACACGCCGCGCCCGTGCGCCGGCCCCCACCAAGTCGTGTTCCAGCACGGCCTGGAAGTCTGCCTGCTGGCCCACTTCCTTGAAGAACGCCAGTCGCACCTCGGCATCGTGGATGGGCACGTCGCCCGGTCCCAGGACCGCGCGGCTCTTACCTTCCTTGTGGGCCGCACGCAAGCACGCCGCCAGGAACCTGAGCGCCCCGCGCGTCCGCTGGAAATCAGGGATGGCCGCCCACCGCTCGCGCATGATGTCAATCAGGGCGGGGTGGAACGGGTACGCGGCCCGGATGCGGTCTCGCAGGGCAATGCCTTCTTCCTCGGCCTGCCGCTCCTCGGCCGCCGTGCGGGCGTAGGCCCGGCGCATCTGCGTCACGATTTCGCGGTAAGCCTCGGCCGCCGGGCTGGCCTCAGTGGCATCGGGCAGTTTCGCCAGCAACCGCCGCTGGATGACAGCCAACACCTCGTCCTTCTCCACCGGCTCGCGCTGCTGGTCCTTGCGGGCCGCCAGGTGGCTCACCGTCTGGAGAAGGTTCACGTACTCCAGGCTCTCCCGCTTGCTGGACTGAAGCGAGAAAACCAGGGCGGTGTTCTTCACGTTCCCGACGGCCACGGTCAGCCGCTGGAGGAACGTCAGCGTCTCATCGCGCAGAGTCGTCTGGTGGACCTTCAGGCCCCCGGCGCTGATGAGGTACTGAAGCACCTCATCCAGAAGGATCAAGTTCGGGGCGTCGCCCAAGAGGGCCATGATCTCATCGCCGCCGGGCGCCACGCGGGCCTCATCCTGCTTGCGCAGAATCTCATACCCCTTCTCGCCGCCGAGCGACCAGGCGATCCAGCCCCAGAGAGTCCGGGCAGGCTTCCCCAAGCCGGGCATGGCCTTGCCGTTGGTGGCATCGAGGAACTGGCCGTCGAAGACCGCAGTCCGCACGTTCTTGGGGCGCGGCAGGCCCTTGGCCTCCGGCAATACGTCCAGGGCCGCAGGGCTGCGGGCCGCGTGAAAAAGCGTGGCCAGCGTGTGGCTCTTGCCGCCGCCGAAGGGCGTCATGAGTTTCATCACGCGGGCGCCAGCGCCGCCCTCCAACCGCGAGAGCACGTCCGAGAGGAGGCCCTTCAGACCCTTGGTGATGTAGGAGGCCCGGAAGAACTGCTCCGGGTCGCGGTACACCGCCGGCACGTTCTTGTTGCCGTCGGCCAACGGCCCCAGGTCCAGGGCGAAGATGTCTTCCGAGAAAGTCTCGGCCACAACGTCCGGGTGCAGGCTGACCGCTTCCACCCACGGTTTGATCGGTGTCGCACTCATTTCCCAAGTTCCTTTCTCTACTTCCTTTTGCCGCGTGACTTCCTGCCGGGGCCGCTCTTGTCACCGACTTCCTTGGCCGATTGCTGATAAATCTCCGCAATACGGGCCTGCATCTCCTTTGGCAGGTCAGTGCAGAACATCGGCTCGATGTTCTTCATGTCTATCAAACCGTCGCACTCGTTCTTGAAAGCCTCCCACATGTGCCGGCTGGTGAACACCATAATCCGCCGCTTGAACGCAAACACCCGATTCAGCAGCGTTGCCTCCATAAAGAACTTGCGCATCTGCCCCGTCTTGTAGGAAGCGCTGGCCGAGATACACACCCCGACAGTGCCGTCAGGTGAAACGCCATCAAACTCAAAGCGAACATCCCGGCCGTCAGAATCCTGACCAACGACGACGGGGCATTTCTCAAGCGCTACGCCGATCCGGCGAGCGGCCCATTTCCGCAGGTATGGCTCCACCTCGTTTTTCAAGTAGGTTGTGTTTGCCATGATGATCCCTGCTACGTGCTCTTGTTCTGCCCAAAGATCGGCCCGGCGGCCTCGGCGATACTGCGCCAGTTGCTGGTCAGAATCTTGAGGGCGGCCAGTTCCTTGGAGGGCGAGACCTCGCCCAGTTCGCCGCCCTTGAGGGCCGGCCCGGCGAGGGCCTGGGCCACGAGGCGGATCTGTTCCAGGTTCGGCCGCGCATCGCGGAAGAACTCCTCCATTTGCCCCGGCCGGTTCTCCATAAGCCAGAGAATCCGGTGCAGCACATCCACCAGGGGCGCAGCCTGGCCGTTCTCAGCGGACATACCGAGTTTCTCATCGTCGCCGCGCTCCGAGTAGTCGCGCAGGCGGGACTTGGACTTCTTCTTTTCGACCAGTGCTCGGGCGCCGGCGCAGAGACCGTGCTGGCCGTCGAGTTCCACGTGCGTGCCGTTGGCGAAGATGATGGCCTCGCCGGCATCGAGTTCCGACAGCCGGTAGGTGTACCGCCAGAGGATGTAGAACCGCGTGGCGGGGTCCACACCGCCAAGGCCGTGCGAGCGGCTGCCGTTGCCGCCAACCTCCTTTGACAAACGTGCAAGGATCGTCTCCAGGACGACCGTCTCGACCTCCGTAAGGAACCGCTCCGCCGGGACCTCTTCGCCGTTGGCGAATTCCACGGAATCGAATGCCGTGTAGGCTTTGAGACCGGCCCCTACTGCCGAGATCACAAGGTCGGCGCCAGAGATGCCCATTTCCCAGAGCGCCCCGACCCGCTCGCGGACGATCCCTTCCAGTTCGGGCCGCACGTCAGTTTCGTAGGACCCGACGCCCGCCTCGGCCTCGCGCTTCCGGGCCACGAGGAAAATACTCGACGCTAAGGCCGAGGATTCCATCCCACGCAGTCTCGTCCGCATTTCGGTATCCAGAGGCCACGCTTCGGTCACTATGAAGCCGGCTGACGCGAGAGCCTTGACGAGGGTTGACCAACCCAATGTAGTCTTGTGTGCATACACCATGACAAGCATGCCACCTGGCTTCAGAACGCGCTGGGCTTCGCATAAGGCTTGGGCCATCATCTCCTCGTATGCTCTCGTGGCCCTTCCGCTGTCGCCGTTGAACCTTGAGGGGCTGGCGATGGCCTCGCTTTTCTTTGGGGTTCCTTCCGAAGCGAAATGTTCGGGGAAGACCCCCCCTAGCACGCGCTTCAACCAGACGTAGAAGAAATCGGAGATATCCGCATAGGGAACGTTATCGTAGTAGGGTGGATCGGTCACGACTGCATCCAATAGGGCTTCCTGAAAAGGGAGGTTCATCGCTGAGCCACGGAACACTCTGGCCGAACGGCTGCCTGTTTCAACCGCACCGCCAATGGCATTGCTTTGGAGTTCAAGAATTGACATCCAATCGCCAACAGAGCCGCCCCCCGGATTCGTTTCGCAGAAGTCCCAAACCATTGAGACTACCTGTCTTCCGAATGATCCCTGCATCTTCTCTGCGTTGGGATTCCAACGGCAAAGCGTAGAGGAGTTCTCGCCTAATCGATCTATCGCACAGGCCAGGTACGATAGCACGGCGTTGGAGCGCTCGCTGTCAGTCCCATTAACCTTCATGGCCACGACCGAATTATTAGCCGCTCGTGCAAATGAGAACATGAGGGCCTTCTGCCTGGGCGTGAACAGATCGCCCCAGTGGCGAATTCCGTATGGCCTAACGGTTATGCCAAGTGTGTTCTCTCTGGATTCATCCGGGAGTCCCGCTATTGGTTCGGCTGGCCCCTGTTCCACTCGATCCTGTAAAAGCCCAGCGCAGATGCGTCTTTCCGCAGATGGCCCTTCTGCTTCGGCTGCAATATAGACCTTGCCCCTCGCGCCTGGTAGAGTGCAAACAACAGCAAGGGGTTGGGCTGACATTCGCCCAGCCCAGCCTTCGTCCTTAACATAGTCCACATCTGCAACAGTACCGCAGAACGGACATGTCGCGTTGCCACGCTGGGAGTGGTCGCCTGGGTCAAAGCCGATGCCCTTCTCGGTCTCGGCTTCAACTACTTCAAAGCGGACTTGCTTGGCGCCCCTGGGGGCGACGATCTTGAGGGCAACGTATTGGTCATTCTTCTTGCAGAGCCACGTCTGCCTGACAAGAGGCACGGTGGCGCCGCACGCGGGGTTCTTGCACTTGACGGTGCGGGTCCATAGGAAGGCAACGGGCAGCAAGTAGCCCGGTGGCAATGACGGCGAATCTTCCTGACCTAGTAGGTCGCCGCTTGCCTGGGGACTTGCCTTAACGCCCTTGGCGATCCAGCAGCCGGCGGTCTTGTCGAAGCCGATTTCCGGCCGCCTGCCCTTGAACTTCGGATCGGGAACGGGAGGATAGGGGTCGCCGATCGCCTTTCGGACCTCGCGCAGGACCCACCTACCCCAGTACCGGACCTCCTCGGCCAGGCCGCCCCACGTGGTTTCGCCCTTCGCGTTCTTCGGCCCTGTCATGCCGCGCGCCGTGGGGTCGGGGCGGCCGTACTTCTGCGGGTACACAAGGGTGCAGAGTTGGATGATGTGGGCGACGGGGTTAAGGTCCAGGGCATACGCCTCGCATCCCAGGCGCAGAGCCTCCAGGGGAATGGCCCCGCCGCCGGCAAACATATCGAGGACGCGCGGCCGCGGCGCCCGGCCGGCCTCGATGTCGGCCCGCGTGACCACGTGCTTGGCGGCAGGCCACTTGAACTCCTCGACCCACGCGGGCATCTTGCCCGTCTTTCGCCCCTCGGCCAGTTCCGCCGTGAGGCGGTCGGCGTGGGCGTCGAGGATGTGCCCCTGGGCCTTCTCGATGACCCGCGGATCGCCGGGGTACTTGCAGAGGGCCGTGACGAACTCGCCTGCCGCGCGGCGGTTGAGGCCCTTCTTGGCCCCGTTCTTCATGGCCTCGGCCTTGGCGGCATCGGCGGGCGGGTTTTTGAGGTCCACATCCTTCACCCACCGATCCGCCGGCACAAGCGCCCCATACACCGCCGCCCGGCACGCCACCAAGGGCCGCCGCGCCCACCAGAGGTGCAGCGTGCTGATATGCCCCTTGCGCACGGACTTCTCGCGGCTCGCCTCGGCGCTGATGGCCTGGATGGGGAGGTAGTCTTCGATCAGTCTGCGGTCGTCCACGTTGCGGTTCACCTCTATATAGGCGTTGCTGTTTGCCAAAGGCTCTCGAAATGGTCCCGAAACCGGTCCTCCAACAGGGAGCCTGCCTTGAAGGCGATGTGCGGACACACATTGCCGCGGTTCTTGCGCAGATATGGTCCAACACAGATGCCATCTGGAGAGATGAGCATGAACCAAGCGGGTATGGAATCGTACTTCCTACCTTCGAAGGTGCCCTTATTGATCCTCTGCGCCTCGGCCTTCAGCCGGCGCCAAGTGTTCTCGCCGCCCTTGATGTCATCGCGAACTTCATCGGGCGCGCGCCCCTCGTTCAGTGAATGGGTTGTCGCTGCGGCAGAAGACGGGTCCAGGTACAGAAACCTGACGTTGCACCCTCGGCGAACCGCTTCAATGATCGCCTTCTCCGTCGCCACCGCCAGAAAATCCCGCAGGGCCACACCGAGAACGCTCAAGGTTGACCCATTCGGTGCCTCTGAGAAGAATGTCTCCAGTCGCTCCTTGGGTCTTGAGTCGGTTAAAGCCGCCAGACCAGACTTGTGACAGTCACCACAGACGGCAGTAACCTCAGAAAGCGCCTCACTGAACTCACTGCGCACCAACTCCTGGTATGCCTTCCTGGTGTCGAACTCGTAGATCATCAAGAAGGTTGCCACAGGCAGAAGCCCGACACCGATCGTGTCCATGAAGCCTATCCATAGTGGGTCCTGGACCCACCTAACGCAGAACAGCGTAGTGATTGCGGCCAACCCTATACCCAAAGCCCATAACAGCATTCTGCGTTTCAGGAAGCGTTGAATCAGGTTCGGATTCTTGTTCACAGTTTCTTCCCCCTTTCTGGTTCGGACGCCCTTTCCACGGCTTCGGCAGGAATGTCGAAGTACCGCGCCGCCACGACCTCGCGTTTGGCGTAGTCGAGGTGTTTGGCCGGGTTCTGGATGCGGAGCGGTTCTGTGCCGGCATTCTCAAGCGGGTCCCAGACGACGTAGAGCCAGTACGAGTCGCCCAGTTGCACGGCCTTGTACCACTCGTTGGTCGTGAGACGGATGGTCTGGCCGCGACGGCGACCTTTGACCTCGATGCGGCGGAGGCCCGTTACAGGATCGCGGTAGCCGGTCTGCGGGTCGGCCGGGCCGAGGGACCGGATGTCGAAGCCGATCTTGAGGTGTCCGACGCGCTCACATTCCCGGCCGCCAGCCTCTTCGTAGGCGACCACGATGTCCTCGGCCGCCTTCTCGATGCGGCGCTTCAGAACCGGGTCGAGGTCCTCAGCCAGGTCGGCAAGGACTGTCTCGGCTGCGGCACCGGCAGGCAGGACCAGGGCCGTGGCGACGTGGCGCACGGGGCCGTGCTTGGCGATTTCCAGTCGCTTCAACCCATCCATCCGCTCATCGCGGGTCCGCTTCAGGTCGGCCAAGTCGTTCTCAGACCTCTGGCGTGCGAGACCGACCTCCGGCGAATCGGATTCCCGCGCCCGCAGGGCCATGACGCGATCCTGGGCGGCGCGGATGCGGGCCTCAAAGGACTTCTCCAGGTAGTCGCGGCAGACCTGGACGAAGTGGCGGCGGTCTTCCTGGCACAGCCTGCGCCGCTCGGTCTGGTAGGTGCTTCGCAGAAAGTCGCATGCGGCGGACGGGTCCACCAGGTCCAGGGCAACCGGCGGCGATGGGTGGGCGGGCAGGTCCATGAGGCCATCGGACGGCACAACCTCGAAACGGTTGGGCGAATCGGCCGGGACCGCAAGGCATTCGCGGACGGCCACGAGTTCTCCGTGGAGCGTCTGCGGCTGGCCCTTGGTGTTCTGGCCGCGAACGGCAAGTTCAAAGAAGTGCAGCCGGTAGGCATGGTCGGTGCTGGGGTCCACGAAGACGGCTACGCCGCCCTGGAGCGAGGCCAGCACCTCGTTCAGCCGCTCATCGACGGCCGCATAGAGCGGGTGGCCGGGACCGCAGAGAACGGCGTCGATGTGCTGGTCCTGGTCCAGGTGCTCCTTGTGGAACGTGATCTTGCGGTACGCGGCGTCGGGCTTGCCCATGCGCTGGACGGTGGCCAGGCGGTCGGACCGCAGGTCGGCGAGGACGTGCTCGACGCGCCAGAGGCCATCGGCCCGCGCCTCGACTTTGAGGTTCACCTCACGGGCGGCCCGCAAGAAGTGGTCCTCGACATAGCGCGGCATGAGGCGGCGTTCTTCGGACTCGGCGTTGGCCCGCTCGAAGGCCGAGAAATCGACGCTGGCGCGGGCGAGCGCGATGCCGGTGGCCCGCTCGTACTGCATTAGCCGCGCGGGGTCCACCTTCTGGATGCGGTCGAGGTATTCGTCGAGGCGGCGGGGGTCGTTGGCGGCCTCGCGGAGCATTTCGGGCAGGTTCACGTCGTTGAGGGAGAGGACTTCGCCGATCACGTCGAACACGCGGTCGGCCAGGACGGCCCGCATCTGCTCCATCTTGGCCAGAAGGCAATCGAGGATGCGGCCCTCGATGATAGGCTGGCCTTCCTCGGACTCGGCCGCCACGAAGTTGAAGGCGTGAACGTCGCGCTCCTGGCCGATGCGGTGGATGCGGCCGAGCCGCTGTTCCAGGCGCGTGGGGTTCCAGGGCAGGTCGTAGTTGATCATCAGGCGGCAGAATTGGAGGTTGATGCCCTCGCCGGCGGCCTCGGTGGCCACGCAGATTTGCTTGGTGGTGCGGAACTCTTCCTGGGCGTGCTTGCGCTGGTGAGGGTTCATGCCGCCGTGGATTTGGCAGGTGGAGTAGCCCCACGTAGCCAGGTGGTTGAGGAGGTGCGTGAGGGTGTCGCGATGCTCGGTGAAGACGAGGAGTTTGCCGCGACCGTCAGAGAGTTCGGCGAACTCGGCCTTGGCCAGGCACTCGCGGAGGGCGGCCAGTTTGGAGTCGGCGGCGTTGTCGCGGACGCGGCGGGCGCGGGCCAGGAGTTCGCCGAGGGCGGCGATCTCGGCCCGGAGTTGGTCGAGTTCTACGGCGGTGGTGAATTCGTCGGTCAGGAGGTCGCGCTCGGCCTCGTCAAGGTCGTCTTCGTCCTGCTCGGCGTCGGCAATGCGCCCCTGGAGTTGGGCCAGGCGTTTCGCCCGCTGGGCGGGCGTGAGGTCTTCGAGTTCCTTGAGGAGCGCCTGCTGCTTCTCCAGGCGCCGGCGGATGGACTCGTGGATGGCCATCGTGGAACTGGCCAGACGGCGCTGGAGGACCGTGCGGGTCAGGGCCACGCTCTGCTTCTTGCGCCCACTGGCCTGCGGCAGGAACTCGTTGATGTAGGCCGTGACGGCTTTGTAGAGGTCGTATTCCTCGCGGTTCAGGCGGAACGTCATGGTGTGGACGTGGCGGTCGGGGAAAAGGCGGTTGCCGCGAAGGTCTTTGAGGTCCTCTTTCATCCGCCGCAAGGCCCAGGGACAGTCGGGTCCCATGCGAAGGATGCTGGTGCGGATTTCGCCGGCTTTCTCGCCCAGGCGGTGCGGTTCGGGAAACAGGTCTGGGTCAATAAGACGGACGAAGTGGGCGAAGCGGTCGTCGTCGCCGTGATGCGGCGTGGCGGTGAGGAGCAGCAGGTGATCGGCCTGGGCTGCCAGGCGCTCGGCAACTTGGTAACGCTTGGTCTTCTCGGCCTCATCGCCGCGGGCGGTGGACCGCTTGGTGTAGGCGCTGCACTTGTGGGCCTAGTCGATAATCACAAGGTCCCAGCGCTGCTGCCAGACGCGCTCGCGCACATCGTCCTGCTTGGCGTAGTCTAGAGAGGCAATGACCTGGCTTGACCGTTGCCAGGGGTTGACGAGTTGCTGCTGGTCCACGGCCGAGAAGATGATGTCGAACGGCTCGCCGAACCACCGCAGAAGTTCGTCCTGCCACTGGATGGTGAGCGGCGCCGGGCAGAGAATGAGCACGCGGTCGATGGCCTCGCGGAGCTTCATTTCCTTGATGAGAAGGCCGGCCATGATGGTCTTGCCGGCGCCGGGGTCGTCGGCCAGCAGGAAGCGGATGCGGGGCAACTTCAGGAAGTAGTCGTAGACGGC
>CAYGWP010000456.1:0-4907 GCA_964353455.1 uncultured Anaerolineales bacterium | reverse complement strand
TGCCTCGTCCGACGCCCTCATCGAGATCATCAAGGGGAAGACCCTCCAGGAGGCCGCCCGGATCACGAACGACGACATCGCCGCCTACCTGGGCGGGCTGCCCGAGGAGAAGATGCACTGCTCCGTCATGGGCATGGAGGCCCTCCAGAAGGCCATCGCACAGTACCGCAAGGAGCCGTTTGAACTGGAGGAAGAGGGCAAGATCGTCTGCCGCTGCTTCGGCGTGACCGATAAACTCATCGAGAAGGTCGTGCGCGAGCACAACCTCCGCACGGTCGAGGCGGTCACGCACTACACGAAGGCCGGCGGCGGGTGCGGCGGATGCCACCCCGAAATCGAGGCCATCATCGCCACGGTCCAGGGCAAGCCCGGCCCGGTCCGGAAGCCCGTCTCCGGCGGCCCGCCCATGACCAACCTCCAGCGCATCAACCGCATCCAGGAGGTCATCCAGACCGAGATCCGCCCCCTGCTCCAGGCCGACGGCGGCGACGTTGACCTGGTGGATGTTGACGGAAAGCGCGTTCAGGTCGCATTCCGCGGCCACTGCGCCTGGTGCCCCGTGAGCGACGTGACGCTGAAGGGGGCCGTCCAGGCGAAACTCAGGGAACTCGTTGACCAGGAGATCGTCGTCGAGGACGTCGGCGACCGCTTGAGCAAAGGTTGATTGTGTGCCACGGCCGGCTTGTCCGGCCGTGTGAAGCGGCATTGACGCTCAACACGAAAGAGTAACTTATGCCCAAAGTAATTTATCTCGACAACAACGCCACCACCGCCGTCGCGCCGGAAGTACGCGACGCCATGGCCCCATTCCTCGGCAACCTCTACGGCAACCCGTCCAGCATGCACACCTTCGGCGGGCAGGTGGCCCATCACGTCGATAAGGCGCGCGAGCAACTGGCCGCGCTCCTCGGCGCCGACCCGAGCGAGATCATATTCACCTCGTGCGGCACAGAGAGCGACAATGCCGCCATCCGCAGCGCCCTGGCGACCAACCCGGAACGCCGGCACATCGTCACCACCCGCGTCGAGCACCCGGCCGTGCGGAACCTCTGCCAGGCGCTCGCACTGCCCGGCGTCGCACGGACGCACTACCGGCTGACCGAACTGGCCGTCGATAGCCAGGGGATGCTGAACCCGGCGGACCTGGAGAGGACAATCGACGACGACACCGCCGTCGTCTCCATCATGTGGGCCAATAACGAGACGGGCGTCGTGTTCCCCGTCGAGGAGATCGGCGCCCTCTGCCGCCGCAAGGGCGTCCTCTTCCACACCGACGCCGTGCAGGCCGTCGGCAAGATGCCCGTCAACTTATCGAAATTGCCGATAGACATGCTGAGCCTCTCCGGCCACAAGTTGCACGCCCCCAAGGGCATCGGCGCGCTCTACGTGCGCCGGGGGACGCGCTACAGCCCGTTCGTCATCGGCGGACACCAGGAGAACAATCGCCGCGGCGGAACCGAGTCAGTGCCGCTCATCGTCGCCCTCGGCAAGGCCGCGGAACTTGCCGCACGAAACATGGACGCAGAGAACACGCTGGTCCGCGCACTCCGCGACCGCCTCGAAAAGGGAATCCTCGCATCCGCCCCGGGGGCAATCGTCAACGGCCATCCGGCCCACCGGCTGCCGAACACGACCAACATCAGTTTCGAGTACGTCGAGGGCGAGGCGATCCTGCTGATGCTCGACCAGCACGGCATCTGCGCGTCCAGCGGCTCGGCGTGCACCAGCGGCAGCCTCGAACCGAGCCACGTCCTCCGCGCGATGTGCGTCCCGTTCACGGCTGCGCACGGCTCCATCCGTTTCAGCCTGAGCATCTACAATACCGAGGAGGAGATGGACACGGTCATCAGGGTTCTGCCGCCGATCATCAAGCGGCTGCGTGAGATTTCGCCGTTCGGCCGCGAGAGGCTGGCCGCCAAAGTTTAGCCGCCGCGCTTGCGCGGCGCGTCTTGCACCTAGCGAAAGGGAGTTCAGCCATGGCACAAATGTTCTTCAACGAGATCGAGGCCGCCAAGATCGCACAGAACATGGAGTCCAGCGGCCTCGCGTTCTACCAGCAGGCCGCCGCCAAGACACGCAATCCCAAGGTCCGCGACACCTTCCTCCAACTGGTGGAAGATGAGAAGGGGCACCTGGCCACCTTCGAGGAACTGGAGGAAACCCTCCAGGCCCGCCGCAGCGCCGGCGCCGGATACACCGACGATCCCGAACTGGGCGCCTACATCGGCCGCCTGCTCCAGACGCAGGTCTTCTGCGACAAGTGCGCCGCCAACAAGATGGCCGACATCGCCGCGGACGATTGCCAGGCCCTGGCCGTCGCCATGCAGGCCGAACGCGATGCCATCGTCTTCTACCAGGAGATGCTCAACTTCGTCGATTCCAAGGAGGCCCGCGACGCCTTCGACTGGATCCTCAAGGAAGAGCGCGGCCACCTGCGCATCCTCGGCGAGCGCGGATCAAGTTGCGGTTTTACGGCATAAAAAATCGTCGTGGATTGAAACCGACGTGGTGTGCCACGGCCGGCTTGGCCGGCCGTGGGTTTAGTCTAAGGCTCTCCCACGGCCGGACAAGCCGGCCGTGGCACACATTCCCGAAAGCGACCGGTTACGCCCACACCCACCACGGCGCCTGCGCAAGCGCGCCATAGACCACCAGGTCGAATGCGGCATGGGCGGCGACGGGGGGAAGGATGCTCCGCGAAAACTCCCGCAGCAATCCGAAAACGATGCCCCCGGCCAGCGTCCACGTCGCAAGGAACGCAAAGTTGACATCGACCGGCGATGCGGGCAGCACGAATAGCGCGGTCTTGTAGGCCGTGTGGGCGATGGCGGCCAGAACGACCGCCGCCGGCCATCCGAGGACCCGCAGCCGCCCCTGCACGTATCCGCGATAGACAAGTTCCTCGGCCGCGCCCACGAGGCAGGCGACGACCACAAACGCCTCAAGGCCGGCGGGCAGCGGGGGCAGGCGCCACACCAGGCGATAGGCAACACCAAGCCCGCCGCCGAGAAGTAGCCCTGCCGCCAGCGCCGCGCAAGCGCGGCGGCTAACATGTTCGCGCACAAGCGCCACGCAAGCCTGACGGCCAGGTGTAGCGCGAAGCGAGAGGCCGATGGCGACGGCCGCAACCACAAGTCCGCCCGCGCCGGCCAGGACCCACGGCAGGCCCGAGTGGACCGTCAGCGCGAAGATGACCAGCCCGGCCGAGGCCGCGCCAGCCTCAGCCGCGGGTCGCCCCCGGGCCGGTCTTGCGGCCGCCTCAGCCATGTTGCGGCCCGCGTGCAGCGCCCCGCCGGCGCGACGGAATCAGCCACACCAGCGCGGCAGCCGGCAGAAGAAGCAGTATCCATCCGGAGCCGAGGCACATCGGCGCGGCCTGGACGACGGCGGCATCGGGCAGCGCCCTGGCGATCTCGGCCACGCGGGCGGGCGTCTCGTCTTTGGCGGACGGGTCGGCGTACGCCACAAAGCGGAGCGACTTGACCTCCCGCAGGACAGCCACATCCTTGTACGGGCCGACGAGGACCAGGTCTTCCAGGCCCTTCAGGTCGCGCAAGGGGCCGAAGTCCTTGATGTCTTCGCATCCGACCACTTCAAGGACCGTAAGGCCCGGATGGTCGCGGACGATGGCGGCGAACTGCGCCTGCGTGGTCTGCGGCGGAAGGCCGAGCCGCCGCAACTGCGTCAATCCCTTCAGGGCGGAGACATCAGTCACGCTCTCGCATCCCGTGAGGATAAGCGTCTTCAGGTTCGGGAACTTGGCGAGGCCGCTCAAGTCCGCCAGCGGCTTACAGACCAGCAGAGACAACTCCTCCAGGCCGGACACGTTCGGCAGGCCGGACATGTCTTTCATCAGGTCGGACGACCCGAAGACCGCCAGCGCCCTCAGACGGTCGCATCCTTTCGGGAACGGCCCCGCCTTCTCGACTTCCCAGTTGGCGACCATGAGGCAGCGAAGCGCGGGCAGGTGCGGCAGGACGTCGAGGCTGCCCGGTTCCTTGGCGGAGAGAAAGAGCGTTTCCAGTTGCCTCTGGTCCGCCACAACCTTGCGGTCTTCCGGTGCCAGCATGTCGCCGCCGAGCCTCATCACGCGGGGGCGAAACAGCGGCAGCACCTGCCCGACCGCCGCACTGTCATCGAGCGAGAGGGTGATTCCGGGATTGGCGGCCGCAAGTTTCCGGAGGAGCGCAAGGTGCGCCGCATCAATTCCGCCCTGCACCTCAAGGAGGCGCAGGCCGGCCATGTCCTGCGGAGACGCCTTCTCGAGCCACTTCCAGCCCTCCGCCCCTGCCCCCTGGGCGTCCACCATAAGCGACACCGTCTTGCCGGCCAACTCCGTGCGCCACTCTTCGACCGAGACCTTCAGGAGTTGCCCGTCGGCCGCCCGATACGGGAAAGGTATGCCCTTGACGGGGCCGATGAGTTCACCGTCGTGCAGCAGGAGGCCGGCGGGCCGGCCCTCGGCGGAAACGGATTCCCACGTGACGTAGGACGGAAAGAACGTGAACCATTTTTCGCCGCCCTCGATCCTGACGACCTGCGGCTTCTGCCAGGACCGCTGCATCTCCGGCCCGGCGCACGATGCCGCCGCCATCATGCACGCCATTGCCGCCGACGCCGCCCACAAGGCCCACAGTCTTCGCGCGTTCATTGTCGAATCCTCCAGAGGCCGGTTCTTGATGCCGCCGCTCGTCAGAACGAGAGCAGGCACTGCCAGATGTAAGTATAACCGAGGGAGTCCACATCTTCCCATACCTTCTTGACAAGTTGGGCATCGCCGGAGATCGGCGGCAACTCCTTCGCCTTCTCCTCCCAGGGGATGCAGACGCCGGGTTTGCGTTCGACCTGTTTCGTTTCGGGCATGGCCATATCCTTTCGCCACCATGTAGGCCGGGGCGCGCCCCGGC
>CAYGWP010000455.1:0-5847 GCA_964353455.1 uncultured Anaerolineales bacterium | reverse complement strand
GCTTCTCGGTGCAGACGCCCTTGCCGAGTTTCATGGCGGCCATCGAGATGACGGCGTGGGTGTGGTCGGGCGTCGAGATCATTACGCCGTCGATCTCCTTGTGCTGGGCGTCGAGCATCTTGCGGAAATCGGTATAGACCTTCGCCCCCGCGTGGTCCTTGAGGCCCGCCTCGGCCCGGCCGCGGTCGGCATCGCACAGGGCGACGATGTTGGCCCCGTCGCCCTTCAGCCAATGCCGGTTTGTGCCGCCTTGGCCGCCCACGCCGCAGATTCCCACGCTCACCGCCTCGTTGGCGGCATAGGCCCGGGCCGAACGTCCGCCCAGCAGCGTGACCGTCACCCCGACGGCGGCGGTCTTCAGCAGCGTCCTTCGGGTCGTGCGATGAGTCATATAGCCTCCCTCCGTGGCAAGTTATTGGAAGAAGCGTAGTCGCCGGATGGCTCGCCGTCAAGGTGATTGATGCGGCTTACTCGGCGGCCGGGGCTTGGGGGGAGAGCGGTTTAAGTCTTTTGCTGGAACCTTTCTCAATGTAAGATATAATTGAGGTGACCCAGGATGTGGAAGGGAGATAGCATGAACTGGCAGGAACGTATTACGGTGGACCCCAAGGTCCTGGTAGGCAAGCCCATCGTCAAGGGAACCCGCATCGCGGTCGAGTTCGTAATTGATCTGCTGGCGCGGGGCTGGACGACCGAGCAGATTCTCAAGGAATACGACCACCTGACACCCGATGACATTCAGGCCTGCCTGGCCTACGCGAGCGAGATGCTGAAGACCGAGCGGGTGTACGTGACGCCGGCGTGAAGGATACCGCTCGATGCGACTTCTGGTGAACGAGAACGTGGCCGGTACTGTGATTCGGACCCTGCGCCGGCAAGGACACGACGTGCTGTCCGCGAGGGAATCCATGCAGGGCGAGCCGGACCCCGTGATCCTGGAACGGGCGCGACGAGAAGGCCGTCTGCTTGTGACGCACCACAAGGACTTCGGGGAACTGGCGTTCCGAAGTCGTCTGCCGGCCGAATGTGGAATCATCCTGTTTCGCCTGGGCGGGCGATCCCCTGATGCCGACAACCGCCGAGTCTTGGAGGTCATCGAAGGCCGCGGGGAATGGGCGGGGCACTTCGCGGTCGTGACGGACGACCAGATTCGCATCCGTCCGCTTCCGCCGGCGTGAGATAGACCGCCGCGGTGCAATCCCGGCCCAAGACCGCCAAGACCGCCAATCTCCAGGGGTTGGCGGTCTTGGCGGCCTTGGCGGTCTTGGCATTCTTGGCGTTCTTGACAGCGTCTTTTGCCACAATGAGCCAATTCCGTGTCCGTAAGTCCCTGCAGGCAGCGAGGATAATGAGGGCGGAGATTCTGATTTGCCCCGCGTGATCGGCCCCGGCGCGCCGGGGAAAAGGGGCGGCGGAAGAAAATCGCCGAATTGACACCCGAAGCGAACAGAATTGACAAGAACCGCGAAAAATCGATCAAGTTTC
Source organism: uncultured Anaerolineales bacterium (assembly GCA_964353455.1). Classification (GTDB taxonomy): domain Bacteria; phylum Planctomycetota; class Phycisphaerae; order FEN-1346; family FEN-1346; genus CAYGWP01. The sequence goes on along the minus strand of CAYGWP010000455.1, from coordinate 4,362 downwards.
GCAAAGTTTCATGCAAGTTTCGCAGAGTTTCGAGAAGTTTCGCAGGTGCGCAGCCCCGGCGCGCCGGGGCTGTGCCACAAGCGACCCAAGACCGCCCCCCCAACAACGGGGTCCAACGCGACAAGGACTGGCACGGCCCGCCCCAGGCGGGACGGCAAGAATGCCAACTCCCAGGGGGTGGCATTCTTGGCATTCTTGGCATCCTTGGCATTCTTGAACCGGCAACGGCATCCCCCAGCAGTGCTGGGGGCTTTAACTGCCACAACCTGTAGTGTACCCCCCCGCTTCCGCCCCAATCAGATCTCCTGCCCGACCCAAGAGCGCCAAGGGCGCCAACTTCCAGGGGTTGGCGTCCTTGGCGTCCTTGGCGCTCTTGGCGTCCTTGAATCCGCCCAAGGCGGACGCCAATCCCATAGCCATTCCCCCCTCCACCCCCGCCTCTTCATCCGACAAAGACAGCCACAACGCGAACGGCTCTTTGGAATAAACATTTGACCCGCATCCGGCCGATGCTATACTTCGAGATATGGATTGGGCGTCGTCGGAAGCCCCGGAGGTGCAGCGTGTCGGCATTCGGAGAACTTGAGAGCCGCGCCAGGCGCGTCCAGGTTCCGGTTGCCGCGCGCGCGGGTATCATCGTGGTCATCGTATCCGAAGGAGGGCCCCGGGCCTAGAGTCGCATTGCTGATAGCGGCCCCGGGGCGAAACGGCTCCGGGGTCTTTTTGTTTGAGCGAGGCGAGACATGAAAAAGGTGACCATATACGATACGACCCTCCGCGACGGCACGCAGGGCGAGGGCGTCAGTTTCAGCCTACAGGATAAACTCGACATCGCCCGCCGCCTCGACGACCTCGGCGTGGATTACATCGAGGCGGGCTACCCCGTCTCGAACGAGAAGGACGAGGCGGTCTTCCGCGAACTGAAGCGGTTGCCCCTGCGGCACGCCGTGCCGGTGGCGTTCGGCATGACGAGGAGGGCGGGCGGAAAGGCGGCCGACGACCCGACGCTCCAGGCCCTCCTTGCGGCCGAGACGGCGGCCGTTGCCATCGTCGGCAAGTCGTGGGACCTCCACGTCCAGAAGGTCCTGCGGACGGATTTCAAAGAGAATGTGGCGATGATCGGCGACTCCGTGCGCCTTATGAAGGATGCCGGGCGCATGGTCTTCTACGATGCCGAGCATTACTTCGACGGCCACCTGGCGAACCGCGAGCACGCCCTGGCGACGCTTCGCGCGGCCCGCGATGCCGGGGCCGACTGGATCGTCCTCTGCGACACGAACGGCGGCCGCATGCCGGAAGAGATCGCCGGGATATGCGCCGAGGTCGCCCGCGAACTCGGCTCGCCCCTCGGCATCCACTGCCACAACGATGGGGGCCTGGCAGTCGCAAACTCGCTTGCCGCCGTCAGGGCCGGGTGCACCCAGGTCCAGGGCACGCTGAACGGCCTGGGCGAACGCTGCGGCAACGCCGACCTCTGCGCGGTCGTCCCGAACCTGGAACTCAAGATGGGCCTGACGTGCCTGGGCCGCGAGAGCCTGGCCAAGTTGGCTGAGGTATCGCGATTTGTCTATGAAACCGCGAACATGCTCCTCGTGCCCGGCCAGCCGTACGTCGGCCCGAGCGCGTTCGCCCACAAGGGCGGCATGCACGTTGCCGCCGTCGTCCGCGAGCGCCGGTCATACGAGCACGTCGATCCCAGCCTGGTGGGCAACACGCGGCGCATCCTCGTCAGCGAACTTTCGGGTCGCGGCACGATTCTGGCGAAGGTCGCCGGCACCGGCTTCGAGGCCGACAAGGCCCTCCAGCAGAAAGTCCTGAAGGAGGTCCAGCGGCTGGAGAACCTGGGGTACCAGTTCGAGGCGTGCGAGGCTTCGTTCGCCCTCCTGGTGCGGCGCATAGCCGGCCGCGCGCGGGACTTCTTCCACCTCGACCATTACTCCGTGGCCATCAAGAAGGATGATGACCGCACCCCCGTGACCGAGGCGACCGTCAAACTGCGCGTCGGCGACAAGTGGCAGCACACGGTGGCCGAGGGCGACGGCCCGGTCAACGCCCTGGACGGGGCGCTCCGGAAGGCCCTTCTGGCGGTGTACCCGCGCCTGGCCGAGATGAGCCTGACGGACTACAAGGTCCGGGTCATCAACTCCGGCGCCGGCACGGCCGCCAAGGTCCGCGTCGTCGTCGAGTCGCGCGACCCGAAGGAGCACTGGGGCACGGTCGGCGTATCCGAGAACATCATCGACGCCTCGTGGCAGGCGCTGGTCGATAGCATCCAGTACAAACTCACGAAAGATATCGAGCAAGGCAATGACTAACGCGAACTCAGATCGCCCGTTTAGCCGCGAGTCGCAGGCGGGCGCGCCCTCCGGCGCGCCCCAACCGCCGGCGAAGGCCTACGAGCCTGCCGCCGTCGAGGACCGCATCTACGCCGCGTGGGAGCAGGGCGGGGCGTTCCACCCCCGGGCCGATGCGCCGGGCGAACCGTACACGATCGTCATCCCGCCGCCCAACGTCACGGACCGGCTGCACGTGGGCCACGCGCTCAATAATACGCTTCAGGATATCCTGATAAGATGGCGGCGGATGCAGGGCCGGAAGACACTCTGGCTCCCCGGCACCGACCACGCCGGCATCGCCACGCAGGCGGTGGTGGAGCGGCGGATCTTCGAGAAGGAAAAGAAGACCCGCCACGACATCGGGCGCGACGAGATCGTCCGCCGCATATGGGCCTGGCGCACCGAGTGCGGCGACATCATCCTCCAGCAACTCCGCCGCATCGGCTCTTCCTGCGACTGGCAGCGCACCCGATTCACCCTGGACCCGGTCTGCGCGCGGGCCGTCCGACACGCCTTCTTCAGAATGTTCCAGGGCGGCCTGATCTACCGCGGCAAACGCCTCGTCAACTGGGACACCCACCTCCAGACCGCCGTCTCCGACGACGAGGTGTACCACGAGAAGGTCAAGGGACACCTGTGGCACATCAGATACCCCGTGAAGGGCCAGGCCGGGCGATTCATGACCGCGGCCACCACGCGGCCCGAGACGATGCTGGGCGACACGGCCGTGGCCGTCCATCCCGAGGACCCGCGCTACAGAGACCTGGTGGGCAAGACCGTGGTGCTGCCGCTCCTGGAGCGCGAGATACCGGTCATCGCCGACGGGATTCTGGTTGACCCGAAGTTCGGCTCCGGCTGCGTCAAGGTCACGCCCGCCCACGACCCGAACGACTACGAGGTGGGCCTGCGCCACAAACTCGAGATGATCAACATCCTGACGCCCAACGGACACATCAACGAAAATGGCGGACCGTACGAGGGCCTGTCGCGCCAGAAGGCCCGCGAAAAGGTCGTGGCCGACCTTGAGGCGAAGGGCCTCCTGGAGAAGGTCGAGCCGTACGAGACCGACATCGGCCACTCCGACCGCTCGAAGACGCCCATCGAGCCGTACCTGTCGGACCAGTGGTTCGTGCGGATGGCGGACCTGGCGGAGAAGGCGATGGAGGCGGTGCGCGACGGCCGCGTGACGTTCCATCCCGAGCGATACGCTCGCACATATCTCGATTGGCTATCGCAGAAGCGCGACTGGTGCATCTCGCGGCAACTGTGGTGGGGGCACCGCATCCCGATCTGGCACTGCGCGACGTGCTCGGAAGTGGACCTCGGCCGGGCCTTCGCCGGGCGCGACGACATTGCGTGGACGGCCGACCGGACGCGCGGCGGGTGGCTCATCTCGGCACGCGAGGAGGACCTTGCCCCAGGTGCCGTCGCCGGACACGCGCTCGAGCAGGACCCGGACGTCCTGGACACGTGGTTCTCAAGCGCCCTCTGGCCGTTCTCGACGCTCGGATGGCCGGATGAGACGGCCGACCTACGCGCGTTCTACCCGACGAACGTCCTCGTGACGGCCCGCGAGATCATCACCCTCTGGGTCGCCCGCATGGTCATGATGGGCCTTTACAATCTCGGCAAGGTTCCATTTAAGGATGTATATATCAATGCGATGATCCAGGACGGCGAGGGCCGCCCGATGAAGAAGTCGCTCGGCAACGGCGTGGACCCGCTGGAGATCATCGCCTCGCACGGGGCCGACGCCCTGCGCTTCACCCTGGCATGGATGACCACCGAGACGCAGGACGTGCGGATGCCGGTCGTCAAGGACCCCGCGACCGGCCGCAACTCGTCGCCGCGGTTCGACATGGGCCGCAACTTCTGCAACAAACTCTGGAACGCCGTCCGGTTCGCCCTGATGAACCTCGAAGGGGCCGGGGGCGCGAAGTTTGACCCCAAGGCCCTCCGTTTGGAGGATCGCTGGATCCTTTCTCGTACCGAGCGCGCCCGCCGGGCGGTGACCGATGAACTCGAG
>CAYGWP010000454.1:0-10225 GCA_964353455.1 uncultured Anaerolineales bacterium | reverse complement strand
GTCTCCCCTGGCACGGCCCGCCCTGGGCGGGACGGCCGACCCGCCGCGCCATGGCCGCGCCCGCGCGGTCTGCCTCGCCCGGAACCTCGAAGGCTACCGGACGATCTGCCGCCTGGCGAGCGCGCGGCGTCTGAACCCGCACTTCGACCTGGCCGAGGCGATCTCGGCCGATCACGCGGATATCTACGTCCTCGCGCCCGATGCGGCGATCCTCGCGCGCCTGGCGGGCCGCGTGCCCGAAGGGCGGCTCTTCGCCCTCCTCGAAGAGTTCGGAGACCGCTCGCGGCGCCTCCGGAACGACGGCCTCGCGCGGGCGGCGTCGCGGCGGCACATTCCGCTCGTGGGCGCCGGGGCCGTCGCCTTCCACCGGCCCGACCGGTTCGAGGTCCACCGCACGCTCCGCGCCATCGCCACACTCACGACCGTCGCCGACGTGCCGCAGCGGGAACTCGCCCATCCGCGGGCATATCTCAAAGGCCCCGAAGAGATGGCCGCCCTCTTCGGCGGCTGCCCGGAGGCAGCGCTCAACGCCGTCCGCATCGCGGCCGACTGTAACCTGGAACTCGCGCTCGGGCGGCCCGTTTTCCCGCGTGCCGCCATCCCCGACGGCGAGACGCCGTACTCGCAACTCGCGAAACTCGCCTTCGCGGGCCTGAAGCAGCGGTACCGGCCCCTCAGGCCCGAGGCGGTCGAGCGGCTCGAAAAGGAACTTGCCGTCATCGACCGCCTGGGCTTCTCCGACTACTTCCTCATCATGCACGAGATCGTCGAGTGGGCGCGGTCGCGCGGCATACCGTGCGTGGCCCGCGGGTCGGCCGCCGGAAGCCTCGTCGCCTACACGCTTGGCATCTCGGGCGTGGACCCCCTCCGGTACGGCCTCCTCTTCGAGCGGTTCCTGAACCTGGAACGGGCGGATTGTCCGGATATTGATCTTGATATCTGCTGGCGTTCGCGCGACGAGGTCATCCGGCACATCTACGGCGCATACGGGGCGGCGCGAGTGGCCATGATCTCGACGCACCAGACCTTCCAGGCCCGCAGTGCGTTCCGCGAGGCCGCCAAGGCCCACGGCCTCCCGCCCGAAGAGGTTGACCGCCTCTCGCGGCGGCTGCCGTACTACTCCGCAGCAGGCATACGCGACGCCGTCATTTCGTTCCCGGAATGCCGCGACTTCCCGATCGACCGGCCCGACATCGCACGCATCGTTGAGATTGCGGCGGCACTCGACGGCCTCCCACGGCACATCAGCGTCCACGTCGGCGGCGTCGTCATCGCCGACCGGCCGCTCACGGATTACCTGCCGCTCCAGGTGGCCGCCAAGGGCGTCGTCATCACGCAGTACGAGGCCGATGCGGTCGAGGCGCTCGGCCTGGTCAAGATGGACATCCTCGCCCAGCGGTCGCTCTCGATCATCGAGACGGCCGTACGAGAGATCGAGAAGAACCACGGCGTCCGCATCGACCCGATGGCGATTGAGGACGGCGACCCGGCGTCCGCGGCGATCCTCGAAAAGGGGGACACGTTCGGATGCTTCCAGATCGAGTCGCCGGGGATGCGGAACCTCCTCAAGATGATGGGCGCGCGGCGGCGGATGGACGTCATACTCGGCCTCTCGCTCATCCGGCCCGGCCCGGCGTCCAGCGGCATGAAGGAGCGGTTCGTCCGCCGCCGCAGGGGCCTGGAGCCGCCCGAGTACCTGCACCCGGCGCTGCGCGAAGTCCTCGGCGACACCTATGGAGTCATGCTCTACCAGGAAGATGTGATCCGCGTGGCCCATGCTGCCGCCGGGTTCACGCTGGCCGAGGGGGACCGGCTGCGGAAGGAGTTGGCGAGGGGTGCGGCGGCGGCCGGGGAAATCGAAGCATGGCGCGAGCGGTTCGTCCGCGGCGCGATCGCCGCCGGGGCGCGGCGGGCCGACGCAGAAACGCTCTGGGACCGCATCGCCCAGTTCGCGGCATACTCGTACTGCAAGGCCCACGCATGCACGTATGGAGAGATTGCGTATCGTGCGGTGTACCTGCGGGCACACTGGCCGGCCGAGTTCGCCGCGGCCGTGCTGGCAAACCAGGCCGGATACTACGAGCGCCGGACGTACCTGGAAGACGCCCGGCGGCGCGGCGTGCCCATACTGGGGCCCGACGTCAACGCCTCCGACATCGAGCCGACGACCGCGTGGGTTACGAGCAATGAGCCGTTTCGAGCCGCGGGCGTAAGGCAGGATTTGCGCGGCGGGTCTCCCGACCCGCCGCGCGAGGCTTTTTGCCGCCGCGTGGCATTGCGCATGGGTTTTATGGATATTCGCGGCCTCTCGGAGCGGGCGATGCGCGAGATCGTCGCGGCCCGCGCCGGCGGCGGGCCGTACCGCTCGGCGGCCGACCTCATGGCGCGGGTGCATCTGGCCCGCGATGAAGCCGAGAACCTCGCCCTGGCCGGGGCGATGGATTCGCTTGCCGGCAACCGGCCGACGGCCCTCTGGCAGGTCCACGAGGTTCTCTCGTCGCCGCGGCCCGCGGGTCCGCTGCTGGAATCGGCCGGCGCTGCGGTCGAACCGCCCGCCGCCCCCGCCCTGCCGGACTACTCGCCGCTACAGAAACTCCGGATCGAGGAGCACACCCTCGGCATGACGCCCTCGGCGAACCCGATGGCGGTTTATCGCCCCCTCATTGAAAAAACTGATTATTCGAGCCCGCTGCGGGAGCGGCGTGGCATATGCCGCACCTGCGACCTCCCGCGCCGCGCGGGCGAAAAGGTCGCCGTAGCCGGCGTGCTTTTCGCCGAGCGCAGGGCGCGGACCAAGACCGGCGAGTTTATGAAGTTCATCAGCCTGGAAGACGAGTGCGGCGTGGTTGAGGCCGTGCTCCTGCCGGATGCCTACCAGCGCCTCGGCGGGCGGATCACCACGCGAGGACCGTACCTCGTGACAGGCACGGTCGAGGACCACATGGGGGCGGTGTCGCTCATGGTCTCGGATTTACGGCTGGTGAAGACCATCGCGGAACCCGAGCCGGCCGGGGTGATGTAATCTTCAAAACAGCATGCCCTGCCGGCCCGGCGGCGGTTCTTCCGAGGCGATCGACGCCAGAAACGGGAACTCTTCCACGAGCGGCGATGGGACGGGCACCGGGCGGCCGTGGAGTTTCGAGAGTATCTGGAGTGCGTTGGCGGGCGCCTGGCCGCGGTAATGGTTATTCGTAAATACATACGTCTTTTCGGCGGCCCGCGCGATCTCGCGGATGCGGCCGATCCACTCCTCCAATTCCTCCTCGCGGTAGAGGTAGTCGTACCGCGCATCGCGGCCGGCGTCCTTCGAGAACCACGCCTTGCTGTTGCGGCCGTGAAGGCGGACGTAGCCCACGGGGGACGTGACGAGGGTCATCGGCGGCACGCCCGACCGCGCGGCCGGCTGGTCGATGTCGCAGAAGCCCAGGCCGCTCGACTTGAGGAACTTCGCCGCAGCATCGCCCGCCCAACTTACGTGCCGCGCCTCAACCACCAGCGGCAGGCCGCCGAAGTCGCGCCGAATCGCATCGACGTGCCGAAAGGCATCGGCGCCGGCGCGGAACGACCAGGGAAACTGGACGAGCACCGCGCCCAGTCGCCCGGCCTCGCGGACCGGCTCGACACCGTCGCGGCACTCCTTCACCTCGTCGGGCGTCCACGGCCGGTCGCGCTCGTGCGTGAAGCGCCGGTAGAGTTTGAACGTGAACTCGAACTGCGGCGGCGTGCGGCGGAGCCACGAGGCGGCCGCACGCGGGCTGGGCGGCCGGTAGAACGACGAGTTCACCTCCACGCAATCGAAATAGCGAGCCATGTACGAAAGTTCATCAAAGCCGCGGGGCTTTGCCGCCGGATAGAACCGCCCTTCCCAGTCGGGATACGACCAGCCGGACGTGCCGACGCGGACCCGTGTGCCGACATCGGCCTCATGGATGCTCTTGCTCATAGCGGCCTCACCGGGAGCAGCATCGGCTTCGGGTCGGTGACGAAGCCGGCAGCCCGCTGGTGCTCGCCGTCGCGGTCGCCATCGCCGAGGTCCCGGCGCGCCTTCTCGGCCAGCGCCGCCAGGCGGGCGACAACTTCCGGGCGGCGGTCCGCCAGGTTAACGGCCTCTCCGACATCGGCCTGGAGGTCATACAGTTGGGCCCGGCATTTCTGCGTGCTGCCGCGAAAGTCGATCTTCTTGCCCTCCAGCGGCAGGTACAGTTTCCACGGACCGGCCCGCACGGCCTGCAACTGGTCCATGAAGTAGTAGTAAAAGACCTCGTGGGGCGATGCCGCGCCCGGCCGGCCCGAGAGGATCGGCCAGATGTCTTTGCCGTCGATATCGCGGTCGGCCGGAGCACGGGCGCCGGCCAGGAGAGCGAACGTCGGCAGGACATCCATAACAGTACATATTTCGCTGGTGGCGGCGCCGGCCGGCACTCGGCCGGGCCATCGCACCGCGCATGGGACGCGCATCCCGCCTTCGGCGGTGGTGTATCCCCAGCCTCGCAGGGGCGCGTTGCTCCCCTGAGGGGGGTTCCGCTGCACCGCTCCGTTGTCGGACGTCCATAACAGGAGCGTGCCGGCATCCAGGCCGAGTTCCCGGACCGCGGCGAGGATTTCGCCGGTGGACCAATCGATCTCTTCCACGGCGTCGCCATAGGGGCCGTTGGCCGACTTGCCGCGAAACGCCTCGCCCGCCGGCGGGCGCGTCGTGCTGCCCGGCAAGGCGTGCGCCAGGTAGAGAAAGAAGGGCCGACAGCGGTTGGCCGTGATGAACCCGGTTGCCTCCTCCGTGTACCGCTTCGTCAGCGTGTTGCAATCGGCCGGCGCCTCGACGACCGTTTCGCCGCGCATCAGCGGCAGCGGCGGCCGCCTGCCGTCCGCCGACCCCACCATGTCGTCGCTGTACGGGATGCCGAAATAAGAGTCGAAGCCCTGCCGCGTCGGCAGGAACGGCGCCTGGTCCCCCAGGTGCCACTTGCCGATGCAGGCCGTCGCGTAGCCGCGGGCTTTCAGGACCTCGGCAATGGTGATTTCATCGGGATGAAGTCCCTTGGCGGACACGGGGAAGAGCACCTGGCCGCCCCGCTCATTCACGTGGAGGTTCACGCGGCGGGGATAACACCCCGTCATCAGGCTGGCCCTCGACGGCGTGCAGACGCCGCTGGTGGCATAGAAACCGGTAAGGCGCAGGCCCTCGGCGGCCATGCGGTCCACGTGCGGCGTGCGGTGCTTCGTGGACCCGAAGCAGCCCAGGTCGCCATAGCCGAGGTTGTCGCACAGGACGATGATGAAGTTCGGAGGTTTGCCCGGATCGCCCATGTCCGCGGCCGTCGCAGTTTCGCGCATGGCCAGGGATGCCGCGCCAAAGCCGGCAAGTCTCAAGAGTCGGCGGCGGGACAGGCGGTCCCTCATCCGAGGCGCCTTCTCAACAAGAACACGGCCCGTACGGGCCGTGGCACACACGATTCGATCTCCGCCAGCCAACATCAACGCTCCGGCAGGCGGAGTTTCTGGCCGACAGGGAGCGTCGCGTTGGGCGACGAGAGGATGTCTTTGTTGGCCTCGTAGATCTTCTTGTAGGCGGCGGCGTCGCCGTAGAACCGGCGCGCTATGCCGATGAGCGTGTCGTTCCGCTGAACGACATAGACCTTGCCGGGGGGCGTCGCCGGCGCGGCGGGCGTGCCGCCCGCCGGCGCGGCCGCTTCGGGCGGGCGCCTCTCGGGCAGGAGTATCCGCTCGCCGACCTTGAGGGCGCGGGCGTTCAGGCCCGGGTTGGCCGACTCGATCAGGGCGGCGCATCGCGGGTCGCCGTAATGTTTCATGGCGATGCCGTACAGGGTGTCTCCCTGGACGATGGTGTATGTGTTGCCCGCGCCAGCGGCGGGTTCGCGGTCGCGCCATCGAGTAGTGACGACCTCGCCCTCGACGCCCGTGGGCCTGAGGACCGGCCCCGGCGGGTCGGCGCCCGCGACGGGCGTTTCGCTGCGATGGGCCACGACGGTGCCCTCGTGCTCAGCGCTCGACCGCAGGCGGTCCGGGCGGCGAGCCGGCGGCGTCGGTTGTTCGGACGGATGGCCGGGCAGTATCTGGCGCCACCGCTCAAGCGTGGCAAGCGGATCGTTGTACGACGGGCGCTGGTCGGCCGGCCGCTGCGCCTCTTGCGCGGGCGCAGGGGCGGGCGCGGAGGTCCACTTGCGGCTGGCGAACCAGACCACGCCGACGGCCAGGACGACAACACCGAGAACCAGCAGTACTTTCACTATAGGGCGCATCGTTCACCTCGCGGGTCTCGCACAATGCCTGGAAACACCTTCTCCCGGCACTATTATCGGAGACCGACGCCCCGACAGATTAGTTTTTTACCGGGCCTCCTCCGTCTTCCGTGCCATCTTGCAGATGAAGTAGGTGGCCGGACAGGTGGCCAGCATGGCGAGCGCGGCCGGCCCGGCCCAGGCCGCCACGCCGGATGCACGGGCGCCCAGGACCATGACGGCGAAGAGGAAGACCGTCAACACCGGCGCAGCGAGGCTGACGGCGGCGATCGCGCTTGCGGCCGGCGGCGACTTCACCAGTATCGCCCACGGCCGGCCGCGGGCATAACTGTGGACGGCCTGCCACGCCAGCGCCAACCATGCGACCCACACGACGCCCGCGAAGGCGAGGGCGATGCGGACGCCGTCGGCCCACGAGCCGAGCGCCTCGGCCGGGAACGGCCACGCGAGGAAGAAGTACCCGAGCAGCCCGACGCCGACGACCGGATACACCCAGACGTACAACTTTCTCAGGTAATCGCCCATGGCAAGGATGGGGCTGGCGATGGCAATCGAGGAGTAGCAGCCGACCACCGTGCCGACAAGCATGACGAACGCCAGGCCGTGGATGGAGGACGTCTTGCCGCCGAAGAAGTACAGCGAAAGAACGGCCATGAGCACCGTCGTGCCCGTCAACAGGGTCCGCGACAGCGTCTGGTTGATACTGTTGTTGATAATTGCGATCGAAAGATCGCCGTACTTGCCGCGGTTCTCGCGGATACGGTCGAAGATCACGATGGTATCGTTCACGGAGTAGCCGACCAGCGTCAGGAACGCGCCGATCAGGGGGAGGTTGACCTTCATGTCCGTCAGGTCCAGCACGGTGCCGAGGACCGTGACCGAGAGGATCGCCCCGACCGAGACGGCGCCCAGTGTAATCAGGACGTCGTGGACTGTGGCCACGACGGCGGCGATGCCGGAACTCAGTTTAGCGAACCTGAGCCAGATATAGACGGCCATGGCGGTCAGCGAGAGGAGGATGGCGATGACGGCCTTGTCCCAGGCCTCGCCGGCCATCGTCGGCTCGAACGAGGTCGTGGAGGCGAAGGCCTCCTGCTGGCCCATGGCCAGTTCGACGACGCCGGTCCAGAACGCCGGGTTGGGCGTGTCGGCGTGCTTGCCGCCGAAGTCGTCGCGGACCCAGAGTTCGAACGACTTGAATTCCCCCGGGACGTCTCCGGGGGCCGCGCCTTCGACCCGGTACAACGTGCCGACCATCTCCGGGAAACGGTCGCGGATGAGTGTGTCGATTCGCCGCTGGAACTCGCCGAGGCCCATGGGCGGCGTTACCTGGGCGCCGATGCGGACCTTGGCTAGGTACTGCCGCTCCTCCGGCGGGATGTACCGGACAGAGCGGGCCTCCTCGACCGGCGCGGCCGCGGGTGCGCCGCCGGCAGGCGCCTTGGCCGGCTGCACGCTCTCCAGGCGCCGGCGGATGACGTCCTCGCTGATCTCGGAGACTGCGACCTGGACCTTCGTGCCGCCGCCCTCGGGGCGCAAGTCGGCGAAGGCCTCGGCGAGTTTCGCCTTGACGGCGGCCTCGCCCGTCACGGCCGCGCCGACAGCGGGGACGCTGATGAGGAATCGGTTCAGGTGCGTCTCGCCGGTCTCGGCGGCGTACTCCAGTTCCTGGACGGTGGCCACGCCGCCGAGGGCTTCATTGGCTCGCTGGCGAACCGTCGCGATGGGAATCGTGTCCTGCCCTTCGGGCACCTTCAGGGCCAATTCAACCTGCGTGCCGCCGACGAACTCGATGTCATACTTGTCCTGGCCGCGCGACAGGAACACGATGACGCCCGCCACAGCGGCTGCAAGGGTGACAACGAAGGCCACGCGGGCGAACCGCATCCAGTCGAGGTTGGGCTTCTGGAAGAGGTGGAGCATCCGGAGTTCCTTGATCCAGCCCCACCGGATGCCCGTCTCGAAGATCATCCGCGTGATGACGACGGCCGTAAACATCGAGACGCCGATGCCGATGATCATAACGACGGCGAAGCCCTTGACCTCCTCGGTGGCCAGGCCGGGCCACAGGAGCACGAACGCCGGAATCATGGTCGTGAGGTTCGAGTCGAAGATGGTGGTGAACGCCCGCATATACGCCTTCTTGAGGGCGAAGCCGAGGCTGCCCTCCTTCCCCTTCTCCTCGCGCAAACGCTCGAAGATAAGAACGTTGGCATCGACCGCCATCGCCAGCGACAGTATCAGGCCCGCGATGCCGGGCAAGGTCCACGTCTGCTTGATCCAGAACATGATCGAAATCGTAAGCGCCAGGTTCAGCAGCAGCGCCACGTTGGCCACGCAGCCGGCGAACAGGTAGTACGCCAGCATGAAGAGAACGACCAGGGCGAAACCGACCAGGCTGGCCACGAGCCCCTTGTGGATGTTGTCTTCTCCGAGTTCCGGGCCCACCGTGCGCTCGGTCACGGGGTCGCCGAGGCTTGCGGCCAGTTGTCCGGAGTTGAGGATGGTGACGACCTCCTCAAGTTCGCGGCGGGTCTTGTAGCCCTCGATGATGCCGCCGGTCGAGAGGGTGGCCCGGAGGACGGGCGCCGTCTGCACTACGCCGTCGAGGATGATCGCCATGTGGCGGTCGCGGTTCTCGGGGCTCGTGAGCGCGGCGAAGCGGGAGCCTGCGGTCGCCTTCATGTTGAACGCCACGACCGGCTCGCCCTGCGAGACGCTGGCGACGGCGTGTTCCATGTCGCGGCCGGTGACGTCTTGGCCGTCGGCCACGTTCACGAGGACCTCGACCTCCTGCCTCTCGCGGTCAACAACATAGATGAAGTTCCACTCATCCAGCAGGCCCTGCTGGTACCATTCCCAGCCCTTCTTCAGCGGATACCACCGCCACTGGGTGCTATAGGGCGGCTTGCCGGCTTGGCGGTCGCGGACGATCTGGTCGAAGTTCGCCTTGTCGCGGTCGCGGACGCGCTCGGCCACGATGCGGAACTCAAGGAACCCCGCCTGCCGCACCAGGCGCTTCACCCTCGTCACGTCGCGCTGGGCCGAGAGCGAGAGCGTAATCAGGTTCTCCCACTCGGCCAGGCGCCTGGCATCATCGGGCCGCACCGTCAGGAACACCGCGACTTCCTGCCACTGGTCGTCCTTGGGCGTCAGGCCGGCGACGGCGATGTCGCCCGTCTGGCCGGGCATCCGCTCGCGCACGGCCTCGCCGATGCGGGTCTGGATGTCGTCCAGGTAGAGCGGCGGCACCATGCGGACGACCAGTCGCGTGCCGCCGGCGAAGGCCTGGAACCGCTGGCCGATGAGGTCGGCGACCGCCTTGTTCTGCTGGGCGGCCTGCTGGGCCGCAGAGAGCAACTCCTGCGTCGCCGCCTCGTGCGTAATCCTCACCTTGGTCTGACGCCCGGGCAGCACGATCTCCAGCCGGTGCTGGCCGACCGCCCGGACGATGTATCCGCGGGTGCCCTGCGGGTCGATTCGCTGGAGGATGACCTGCTTGGCGGCCTTGGCATCGGGCGCCTCGCCGCCGCCCTCGGGGGCGTGCAACTCGTAGATCAGGCTCGTGCCGCCCTCAAGATCGATGCCCAACCGGAAGAGGTCGCGGATGTCGGCCTGGGGATCCGTCAGCAGTGTGAACGCCGGGATGCCCAGGACCAGCGCGATCGCCGTCAAACTGACCCAATAGACCCATCGACCCATTGCCGCCTCGTTTCGCTCGTTTCCTGAACGGTTTCAGAAACTCCGCTGCGCGGGCCGCTCAACCGGGGCGCCGCGCGGCGGCGCGTTATCCCCTGTTCGACTCGGAAGAGTCGCCCAGTTTCTTCGCATCGCCGGCATCCTTGTCCTCATCATCGGTGACGACGCGGCTGATGGCGTCGCGGTTGAACACCAGCCGCAAACCGCCCTTCGGATCCGTCTTCATGACCGTCGCCGTCTCGTTCGCCTAGGCGACGATGCCATGC
>CAYGWP010000453.1:0-3243 GCA_964353455.1 uncultured Anaerolineales bacterium | reverse complement strand
GGGGCGCAGCATGTTCACCAAGATGAAAGCCTATGCCGGGCCGAACCACCCGCACCAGGCCCAGCAGCCGCAGGCCCTGAAACTGTGACAATGGCGGCAGCCATAAGCAAGAGCCGCGCAAGGAGATGGATGTGAGCCAGGCCGCAATCGAAATCACGAAGGCGAACCCCGTCTGGGGAACCGGACGCCGCAAGACCAGCGTCGCCCGCGTCCGCCTCCTGCCGGGCGCCGGCAAGGTCCTCGTCAACAAGCGCGAGGTCGATGAGTACTTCACCGAGGAGAAAGACCGCGAGAGCGTCCGCAGCCCCCTTGTGGCCGCCAACCAGTTGAGCACCTACGACATCTTCATCAACGTCTCCGGCGGCGGGTCGAGCGGCCAGGCCGATGCCTGCAAACTCGGCATCGCCAGGGCGCTAAAGCGGGCCGATTCCGCCCTGGAGCCGGCCCTGCGGGCAGGCGGCTTCATGACCCGCGACCCCAGGATGAAGGAACGCAAGAAGTACGGCCAGAAAGGCGCACGCAAGCGCTTGCAGTTCTCCAAGCGCTGACCGCAGGTTGTATCGAGAATGGACGCGAGCGGCTCCCTGGCGGGCCGCTCGCCTTTTTTCGGCAACAGCCCCGAAGGGGCACAAGGTAATAGCCCACGGCGTGAGCCCCTTGTCGTTACCCAGATTTTGGGTGACAGTAAGAGGCGCCTTCAGGCGCCTTCGCGCCGCGAAGCGGCGTCTAGGCCTGGGCCTTTGGCCCCGGCATTTGGGGGTGAGAAACGCATTTTCTTTTCCCCCGCCGTGGCCCGCCGCAGGCGGGCCACGGCGGGGGAAAAGAGGAGAAGGATAGGGCGCGGCCGCCTTGTCACCCCGGCCCAGAGGGCCGGGGCTACACCCGCCTTCGGCGGGCAAAGGCCCATGAATGGGCCTGCGGAGGCACAGTTCCATGCGAGGCGCCTCCCATAAAAAAGACAAGGGCTGACGCCGTGGGCTATTACCTGGCGCCCCTGGCGGGGCTCAAAAAGG
This sequence comes from uncultured Anaerolineales bacterium, assembly GCA_964353455.1. Lineage (GTDB taxonomy): Bacteria > Planctomycetota > Phycisphaerae > FEN-1346 > FEN-1346 > CAYGWP01. The sequence continues at coordinate 2,230 of CAYGWP010000453.1, read as the reverse complement.
AGTTAACGCCATGACTCGCGTCGGCATCATCGGAGCCAGCGGCTATGCGGCCGCGGACCTCATGCGGCTCATCCTCTCGCATCCGGCGGCCCGCATCACGGCCCTGGCGGACCTGCCCGACAAGTGCGGGCCACTGGCGAGACTGTTTCCGCAGTTCAGCGGACGGCTTGAAGTGGAGATCGTCCCGGCCGAAGTGAAGGCGATGGCCGCGGCCTGCGACGTGGTCTTCCTGGCCCTGCCCCACACGGTCAGCATGGCGTACGTCGGCCCGCTGCTGGCGGAGGGCCTGAAGGTCATCGACTTCTCGGCCGACTACCGCCTCAAGGCCCCCGGCCTCTACGAAAAAGTTTACGGCCACAAGGCCGATGAGGCCAACCTCCCTCACGCCGTCTATGGAATGCCGGAACTCTGGCGAAGCGCGATCATCCCTGCCCGCCTCATCGCCAACCCTGGGTGTTACCCCACGAGCGCGATCCTGGGCCTCGCGCCGCTCGTGCGCAAGGGCCTCGTCGCCCCCAGCGACATCATCGTCGATTCCAAGAGCGGCGTCTCCGGCGCCGGCCGTACGCCCAAACTCCTCACGCATTACCCCGAGTGCAACGAGTCGATCCAGGCGTACTCAATCGGCGCCCACCGGCACCAGCCGGAGATCGCCGAGCAACTGAGCATCCTGGGCCGCGTCAGCGTCGAGGTCCTCTTCGTGCCGCACCTGGCGCCGATGGACCGGGGAATTGAGTCCACGATTTACGCGCGGCTGCTGGCGCCGATGACGCAGCCCCAGATCGCCGACCTGTACCGCGAAGCGTACGACAACGAGCCGTTCGTGGTGGTGCGCTCCGAGCCGCCCGCCACCAAGCAGGTCGTAGGAACTAACTACGTACATATCTATCCGACGGTCGTCGGCGGGCGGGCCGTCATCAGCGCCGTGCTCGACAATCTTACAAAGGGCGCCGCCGGCCAGGCCCTCCAGAACATGAACCTGATGGTCGGACACGAAGAAACGGCAGGCCTCAAATGAGCAAGACCGCGCGCCTCAAGGTTGACCTCTCGCTCGGCGTGACGGCCCCGCGCGGTTTCCGCGCAGGCGCCGCCGCCGTCGGCGTCAAGAAACTCTCCGAGAAGCCCGACGTCGCCGTCCTCGCGTGCGTCGTGCCGGCCCAGGCGGCGGCCGTGTTCACGCAGAACAAGGTCGTCGCCGCCCCCGTCATCGTCAGCCGCGAGCACCTCGCCCGACACCGGACGACGATGCGCGGCGTCGCGGCCAACTCGGGCAACGCCAACGCCTGCACCGGCAAGCAGGGCCTGGCCGATGCGCGCCAGATGGCCGCCCGCGCTGCCGCCGCCATCGGCTGCAAGGCCGAGCAGGTGATGGTCGCCTCGACGGGCGTCATCGGGCGCCTCATGCCAATGGACAAGGTGTGCGTGGGCGTCGAGCGGTCATGCGCAGCGCTTGGCTGCGGGCGCGAGGCCGACTCGGCCTTCGCCCGCGCGATCATGACCACCGACACCCGGCCGAAGCAGGCCGGCGTCCGCATCAAGGTGCGCGGCCGCACGGTCACCGTCGCCGGGGCAACAAAGGGCGTCGGCATGATCGCTCCGAACATGGCGACGACGCTCGGGTTCCTGACGACCGATGCGCCGGTCGCGGCGGCGGTCCTCGATAAGATGCTCCGGCGCGCGGCCGACGCCACCTTCAACTGCCTGACCGTCGATGGGCACACTTCGACCAACGATACGCTCCTCATTCTCGCAAGCGGCCGGGCGATGGAAGGCGGGGCAGCAAAGCCGATCGCCGAGAAGTCGGCCGACGGCAAGGCGCTGGCCGAGGCGATCCTGGCGGTCTCGGACAGCCTGGCCCGGCAGATTGCCGCGGATGCCGAGGGCGGCACGAAGGTCATCGAGATTAGCGTGACGGGGGCGAAGTCGGATGCCGAGGCCCGCCGCGCTGCCGCCGCCATCGCCAACTCGCCGCTCGTCAAGACCGCCTTCTTCGGCGAGGACCCGAACTGGGGCCGCATCGTCTCGGCCGCAGGATACGCCGGCATCACGAGCGGCCCGGAGACGATGCGCCTGGCGCTGGGGGACCTCGTGATCTTCAGCAAGGGCCGGCCTGCGGCCGCCGATGAGAAACGCCTGGCGCGGGTCATGAAAGCACACGACATCGCGGTGCACCTGGACCTCGGCGCCGGCCGCGGTGCGGCCCGGTACCTGACCTGCGATTTCAGTTATG
>CAYGWP010000452.1:0-2219 GCA_964353455.1 uncultured Anaerolineales bacterium | reverse complement strand
GGCGGTCGAGGGCGAGCGATTCCGGATCTACTGGGAGGGGATGCCCGTCTGGGGCAAGTTGAGGGACCTTGCCGCCCAGTTCGCGGCGCTGCGGGCCTGCGTCGTCGCCTCGACGTACTGCAACAGTTGGGTCTTCGAGGCCCTCGACCCCGCCGACCCGTTCAGGGGCATGGCGCGGGCCTACTCGAACTTGTTCATCTGCCGCAGCGAAGATTATAAAGAAAAGTACCTTATGAACATGATATCGAAATTCAAGGTTGACGGCGTCCTCTACCACGATTCCAAGACCTGCCCCAACAACTCGAACAACCGATACCAGATGCCGCAGCGCCTCCAGCAGAGAACCGGGAAGCCTTACCTGGTGGTGAACGGCGACCTGAACGACTTGCGGCTGTACTCTGAGGAGCAGGCGCGGACCGGCATCGAGGCCTTTGTGGAGCAGTTGTCGCAGGCTTGAGTCGCGCTTCGGAGTGCGGAGGAAAGGCGATGGCGTATTTCTGCGGGGTCGATATCGGGGCCTCTGCCGCCAAACTCGTGATCATCGACGAGAACGGGCGGACGGCGGCCAAGGCCCTGCGCCGTTCCGGCATTGACTACGCCGAGGCCGCCGAGCGGTGCCTCGCGGAGGCCCTGGCGGCGGCCGGCCTGGCGCGGCAGCAACTCGCCGGCTCCGTATCGACCGGCTACGGCCGCGACAACGTGCCGTGGGCCGATGCAAGGAGGACCGAGATCGCCTGTCACGCCAGAGGCGCCTGGTTCCATTTCCGCCGCCGCATGACCGTTATCGACATCGGGGCACAGGACTCCAAGATCATCCATCTCGACGACAAAGGTCGCCGCACGGGTTTCAAGATGAACCGCAAGTGTGCCGCCGGAACGGGCGCGTTTCTGGAGGAGATAGCCCTGCGGCTGGACATGCCGGTGTCGGCCCTGAACGGCCTGGCCGAACGTTCGACGAAGGAGGTGGCGCTCGGCAGTTTCTGCACCGTGTTCACCGCGACCGAGATTCTGGCGAGGATCCGGGCGGGCGAGAAGGTCGAAGACATCGCCAAGGGCGCGCTGCGGTCCGTTGTCAAGCGCCTCATTGAGATGGATGCCGTGGATGGAGCACTGGTGATGACGGGCGGCGTCGTGGCCCACAACCCGCTGCTCGTGACGTTGGCGGAAGAGGCCTTCGGCATCAAGGCCCTGGTGCCCGCGGACCCGCAGCATATCGGCGCCCTGGGGGCGGCGCTCTCGGCCATGGACGCGGTCCAGGGAGGAATGCAGCCATGCTGATCAAGGATCCCCCGGCGGCGATTACCGCGCAACTCGTGATGCTCGGAACGAACGAGTACCCGCTCTTCCTCTTCAAGGGCGAACGCGAGGGCACGGTCTTCGAGGGCGGCGTCGGCGCCATGGGGCCGCTCGCGCTCGAACAGTTGCAGGGCCTCGGCATCGGCAGGGACTTCGTGAAGCAGGTGGTCGTTACGCACGCCCATCCGGACCACGTGATGGCCGTGCCCCTGTTTCGAGAGGCGTTTCCGGGGGTCAAGGTGCTGGCCTCGGCGGCGGCGGCCGCGACGCTCTCGGCGGCCAAGGCGATCGCGTTCTTCCGCCAGGTTGACGAGGCGCTGACCGGGTCGCTCGCAAAGGCCGGGCGGATCACCGAGGCGCACCGGCCCCGGCCCCTTGCCGAGGACCGGATTGCCGTGGATCGCCTCATCAAGGAAGGCGACACCGTTGCGGTTGACGTTGGGGTTGCGTTCCGCGTCCTCGAAACGCCGGGCCACAGCGAGTGCAGCCTGAGTTTCCACGAGCCGTCGGCGGGCGTGCTCGTCATATCCGACGCCACGGGGTACTACATGCCCGACGGCGAGTTCTGGTGGCCGAATTACTTCTCAGGCTACGCGGCGTACCTGGCTTCGATCCGGCGCCTGGCGGAACTGAAGGCCGAGGTCCTCTGCCTGAGCCACAACGGCGTCATCAAGGGCGCCCAGGCCGTTCGGGCCTACTTCGACGGTGCCCTGGCTGCAACCGAGGGGTATCACGAGCGCATCGTCGCGGAAGCGCGGGCGGGCAAGCCCGTGCGCGACATGGCGCACGAACTCGGCGCCGAGGTCTATGCGAGGACGCAGTTGCTGCCGCTCGATTTCTTCCAGAGGAACTGCGGCCTGCTCGTCAAGCAATCACTCCGGCACGCCGGGCTGGAGGCGGGCAAGTAGATTAGAGCACTTTAA
>CAYGWP010000451.1:0-5330 GCA_964353455.1 uncultured Anaerolineales bacterium | reverse complement strand
GGCACGTTTAGAGGCTGTTTCAGAACTGTGGCACGCCCGCCCTCGGGCGTGCAAGTGGCTGAAAAGATGCACAGCCGGGGGCGGCTGTGCCACAAGAAGCCGGTTCTGAAACAGCCTCTAAACGTCTGGAGCACCGAGAATCGGCTTGAGGAGGCTCCCCAATGAGGTAGAATCGGAAGAACTGCTGACCGCGGTCGTCTCAGCAGGAAGTCATCTGGGACATGTGGCTGGTCGATCAAAGAGGGAAGGCGCCCCTGCGGGACCGTGTGGGGATACACATCATGCCAAGGACGGCCAGTCTGCTATTGATGCTTGGTTCTGCCGCTATCTTCGTGGCCTTCGCCGCCCCGAGCGCGGCCGCGCCGCCCGAGCCGCCGCTGATCTTGCCGAAGGCCGTCTATATCGTCCCCAACTTCCACCCCGCCAGTTGCGGGTGGCTCGCCAACTGGTCGGTCGAGCGCAACTACTGCGCCAACTCGTACCTGGACCACCTCGACCGCGTGCGCGACGACCCCAACTACGGCTTCGCGATCTCCGAGTGCAACAACATGATCGCCATCCTGAACTTTTACCCCGAGCGTTTCGAGGAACTCAAGGGCCGGATCAAGGAAGGCCGCGTCGAGGCCGTCAACGCGTTTTTCCTCGAGCCGACGATCAACCTCTCGGGCGGCGAGGCTCTCGTCAAGATGGGCGTCGAGGGCATGAGGTGGCAACAGCAGGTGCTGGGCGTCCGGCCGCGCATCCTCTGGGCCATCGACGTGTGCGGCACGCACGAGCAGATGGCCCAGATCACGGCGGGGCTTGGCCTGGAGGCCCTTGTGTACTGCCGCATGAACCGCACGGGGAGCACGATTCATTGGGCCGAATCGCCCGACGGCACGCGGGCGCTGGCCCTCAGCCCCGGTCATTACCTTGAATGGCGGCCGGTGTTCCAGGCGAAGGAGCCGCTGGCGGCCGCGCAGGTCAAGGCCCTGGCCAGGGACGTTCAGGCCCGCATGGCCCCGCTGGCCGACGCCCCGCCGCGGCCCGACGCCGGAGACCTCAAGGGTGCGGCCCGCTACACGCCGCAGGGGGCGCCCGTGCTCATCCTGGCCGGCAGCGGCGATTACAGCCTCGCCCCCCTTTACAAGGGGTACCCGGCGGAGTTCATCAAGCAGTTCAAGGAGATCGCGCCCGAGACCGAGGTGAAGTTCACAACGCCCGGCAAGTACCTCGACGCCATTCTGCCGGCCGTGCGGTCGGGCGAACTCAAGATCCCCACGATGAAGGGCGGAACGGAGTACACGTACGGCTCGTTCTGGATTCAGAGCCCGCGGGTGAAGACGTCGTACCGGAGGTGCGAGCAGCGACTCCAGGCTGCCGAAATGCTCGCCACGGCGGCGAGCCTCAAGGGCAGGTACGAGTATCCCGTTCAGGACTTCTACCGGGCATGGCTCCTGATGTGCCTCAACATGGACCGCAACACCCTTTGGGGTGCGGCGGGGGGGATGGTCTTTGAGAGCGATAAGTCGTGGGATGCCAACGACCGATTCGAGTGGGTTGAAGATTGTGCGGGTGGGGACTGGAATACAGTAAATCCGGCCGCAGACAGCCTCGGTGAGGTCAAAGCGAGCGCGGTGACGCTCTTTAACCCCCTGAACTGGGCGCACCGCTGCCCCGTTATGCTCTTCAGTTGCGCGGCCGGCGTGGATGGTCTGGCGAGCCAACTCAATTTTCGTGGTGCCAAACTTCGCCCCGGGGAAGCAATTATAGAGCCCCCGATGCCGGCGGCCGGTATCCGTCGCGCCGATTTCTCCGGCAATAGTGCGGCGCGGTCCGAAGAAATCGCTTTGCCGAAATCCATCGAAACGAATTTCTATTCGGCCGGCATCGACCCGGCGACGGGAGCGCTGGTGAGCCTGAAGTTGAAGCCTTCCGGCCGCGAGATGCTCGGCGGCCCGGCCAACGTGCTGGTGGCCGAGCGCACCAGGAAGCAGCAAGGCAATCCCGGCGACCACACGCCTCCGCGAGACGGCCGAGAGCGCCTGGCAACTTCCAGCGAATCCAAGTCTGAAATCAAGGTATATACAGGACCGCTGGCGACCATCGTTGAGGTCGTCGGCAAGTTCTACGGCGGCGGGCCCTGCACTCGCATCATTCGATTCTATAAGGACTACCCGCGCATCGATTTCGAGACACATCTGGAGGACATCCCCGACCGCACGGTTGTCGTGGCCGAGTTCCCCCTGGCGGAAGATATCACGGAAGTCCGCCGCGGCATACCGTATGGCTTCTCGCACGGCGCGTGGTCGAAACCGAATCCGGAACTGCACGGCTGGACGAAAGGCATCACCCCCGCCGTCCGCTGGTCGCACTACACGCTCTCCGGCGGCGGAGGAGTTGCGCTCCTGGACAGGGGCCTCACCGGCCGCGAACTGACGGAGAAAACCCCCATCATCTTCCTCCTCAATGCCACAGAGAAGTACTACGGTTACCCGAACTCCTGGCTGAGCGGCAAGGGCGAACACGATTTCGAGTATGCCCTGGTTGCCCACGACGCCGCGTGGCGCAAGGCAAGGATTCCGCAGATGGCCTGGGAATTTAACTGTCCGCCCCTTGTCCTTTGTGGAAAGGTCCCCGCCGCGCCGCAGTCGTTCCTCCAGACCTCCGACAACGTCATCGTCGAGGCCCTGCGGCGGGAGGGGCCGGATATCGAACTTCGCATGGCCGAGTGCTTCGGCTACGCCGGCGAGGCTGAAGTCACGCTCAACCTGCCGCACACCGATGCGCGCTTGACGGACCTCGTGGGCGGTAACGCCAAACCGCTGACGGGCGGGCCGACGTACAAGTTCCCCATCCGGCCGCAACAGATCGTGACGATGCGGTTCCGCGCCCCCTCGGCCGTGCCCGACATCAAGCCTCTGACGAAGTGGGACGACCTCGTGCCCGTGGCGAAGCGCGAGGCCCTCAACACCCGCATCGACGCCAAAGGCCACCCGCCGCGCGGGCAGTGACCGTTCGCCCTTGGAAGGCCTCCTGCCGCAGTAAGAACGCGGGCAGACATGTAGAAATGGTGGAGGCGGTGGGAATCGAACCCACGTCCGGATGCCCGTGACCTGAAGCCTCTACGCGAGTAGTCGATCTATTGTGTCTCGGCCACTGGAACTCCGATCGACAGGATTTCCGGCGGCCCAGCCGGGACTGTTTCTCGTCGGCGTCGCACCCGGTTGACTAGCCGACCAGCCCGCGAGTGTGACGTTCGGCCCCAGGCCCACGGGCGAGCCCGGGCGAACGCGACCGCCTTATTCAGGCGGCCATACGCATGCCAGTGTTGGCATTTTGGATTTGCCGGCTGTTTTAAGAGGGTGCCGACGACCTCTTCGCGCCACTTCAAGCCCGCTAAGGCCCCGTCGATACCGATCGCCCCCACGGACTCTTCACTCTTAGTTTACCACATTCCTCCTCGGCAATCAAGCCACTCGAAATAAGTCAGAATAAGTCTTTACCTCCCATCGAGCGCCTAAGTGCCTGAACCAAATGGAGTTACGGCCGCCTCAAAATTGCATTTTCGACTGGACGTTAGCATTATGTTAGGGTACAATTCCAGGAGAAATGGGCCTCGTGCCGCAAGGTTCGCAGGGCGAGCAATGGAACCGTCCACCCAACAACCTGTCATCTTCCTGGTTGACATAGATGCATTCTTCGCCCAGGCGGAGCAGGTCCTGCGGCCGGAACTTAAGGGGCGGCCCGTCATCGTCGGGGGCCTCGCGACCGACCGGAGCGTGGTCGCAAGCGCCAGTTACGAGGCCCGTGCCCGCGGCATAAAGACCGCCATGCCGATCCGAGAGGCCCGCCGCATCTGCCCGGACGCCGCGTTCCTCCGCGGCGACTTCCACGCCTACGGCCGGTTCTCCGATGCAATGATGGACATCTGTCGCCGATACACCCCCGCCGTCGAGCCGATGGGGCTCGACGAGGCGTACCTCGACGTCGCCGGCTGCCTGCGCCTCTTCGAGGCCCAGGGGATCGTGAGCCCCGGCGACGCATGGCCCCTCGATGCCGCAGACCACCTGAAGCGCGCCATCAAGCGCGAACTCGACCTCAATGTAACCATCGGCGTCGGCACGAGCCGCCTCATCGCAAAGGTCGCCTGCGACCGCGCCAAACCGAGCGGCGTCGCGTGGATCAAGCCGGGGCACGAGGAGCGGTTCCTCGCCCCCCTGCCCCTCGGGGCGCTGCCGGGCATCGGCCCGAAGACGGCCGAGCGCCTGGCCCGGTACAACCTGCGGCTGATCGGCGACCTGGCGCGGATCCCCCCGGCGATGCTCGCCGAGCATTTCGGACCGTCCGGGGAAATCCTCGCCGCACGCGCCCGCGGCATCGACCCGACGCCCGTCAGTCCCGAAATGAGCGACCCGAAGTCCATCAGCCGCGAGACCACCTTCGAATCAAACCTCATCGACCGCGCCGAGATGAAGGCCATGCTCTACTATCTCCTTGAGCGGACCTGCCGCCAACTCCGGCACGTCGGCCTCATGGCCCGCACCGTGACCGTCAAGGTCCGCTACGCCGACTTCCGGACCGTCGGCCGCAGCCGCAGCCTGCCGACCTTCTCGGACCACGATGATGACTTCTGGCCCGTGGCGGGCGGCCTCTTTGACAAGGTCCACGCGCGGCGAGTGGGCGTGCGGCTGGTGGGCGTGGGCCTTTCGCACTTTGCCCCTGGCGGGCGGCAACTTGGCCTCTTCGGCGAGGATGACTACGACCGCCGGTCGCGGTTCTATCGCTCGGTTGACCGCATCCGCGAGAGGTTCGGCTTCAGCGCACTTGCGACCGGACGCGCGATCGATCTTCTGGAAACGCATGAACGCGACCAGAACGGGTTCCGACTCCGCACGGCATGTTTGTCGCGATAAACAGCCTTCAATGATTTGGCACGGGGCGACGGCAGCACGAAAGGCCCGCCCCATGACGGCGAAACAGACATTATCGAGCGGCTTCGTGCACCTGGTGGTGCGAAGCGAGCACTCGCACCTCTTCGGCGCAAGCCGACTCGATGAACTCATCCAGACGGCCCGCGCCCTCGGATATCGGGACCTCGCGCTCACCGACCGCAACGGCCTCTACGGCGCCATAGCGTTTTACCGGAAGGCCCGCGAGGCCGGCCTCAAGCCGATCCTCGGCGTTGAACTTGTACTCAGCCCGTTTGGCCGCGAGGCGGAGGCGAGCGCGCTTTCGCGCGGCGGGTCGGGAGACCCGCCGCGCTATGGCCCCGACCCAGCGCTTTCGCGCGGCGGGTCTCCCCTGGCACGGCCCGCCCTGGGCGGGACGGCCGACCCGCCGCGCCATGG
>CAYGWP010000450.1:0-5500 GCA_964353455.1 uncultured Anaerolineales bacterium | reverse complement strand
CTTGTCCCGGCGATAGATAGCGTACGTGTACCGCTTGTCGCGGACGGCCCGCCACTCGAAGCCGTCGTTCCATTGCCAGGTGTGCCCCAGGCCCTGCAGGAAGGCGAACTCGGGCTGTCGCCGCGGCGACCCCCGGGCCAGGTGGCTGAGGTCCATCCCCTCGACGGCGCCGGGAATGGGAAGGCCCATCAGCCCCAGCAGCGTGGGCATGATATCCGGCGTGCCCATGCAGGCGTCGGAAACGACCCCGCCGGGGATCGAGCCGGGCCAGCGGAGGATCATCGGGACACGGGCGGCAGGGTCGTAGAAGGTGAGTTTGAACACCCGCCCGTTGGCGCCGAACATCTCGCCGTGGTCGGACGTGAAGACGATGAGGGTGTCGTTCTTGATCCCGGCGGCATCCACGGCGTTCATGATCCGGCCGACGTTGTCGTCCAGGTTCGCCGTCATGGCGTAGTACACGCGCTGGTAGGCGGGCAGGTTGGGCTTCCACTGGGCGAGCCATGCCTTCGGGTCTGCGTTGCGGTCCATGTAGGGGTCGGGGGCGTCGGACCAACTCCTGGGCAGCGGGAAATCCACGTCCTTGAACATGCCCAGGTATTTCTCGGGCACGTTATCCGGCCCCCACGGGTCGTGTGGCGTGCCCACCGACAACGTCAGGTAGAAGGGTTTGTCCTTCCCGGCGTGTTTCCGGATGAAATCGACGGCCATGCCGGTCTGGCCGTCCGGCTCGTAGCCCTCGAACGTGTGCTTCACAGGCTCGTCCATGTAGTAGAAATTCTGGTAGTACCTGTGGTTGAAGTTGTACGCCGCCCAGAACCCGTCCCAGCCGAGGCGGTACTTCCTCATCTCCGGCGGGATGTAGGAGTTCTTCATGGCGTTGTGGTTGCCGCCCTCGTTGGCCCACAGGTGCCACTTGCCGATGTACCCCGTGTCGTAACCGGCCTCCGTCACCACGTGCCCCAGGCACCGCTGGTTGGGGTTGATGCGTATCTCATTGATAGCCATGCCCGTGCTCGATGGATATTTGCCCGTCAGCAGCGACGCCCGGTAGGCCGCGCAGACCGGCATGGAGGACACGCATTGCCGGAAACTGACGCCCTGCGATGCAAGCCGGTCGATGTTGGGCGTCCTGGCCTTCTCGTCCCCGGCGTAGCCGAGAGACTGATATCGCAACTGATCGGCCAGGATGTAGATGACATTGGGCCTCTTGCCGGGCCGGCCGGAGTCCGCGGCGCCCCCGGCCGCCAAGACTGAGGGCGGCCCGCAGGCGAGTCCCGCCGTAGCGGCCGCCGTCTTCAGAAAGTCCCTTCGGGTAAAGCCGATCTTTCGCGACATGCCAGACTCCTCACGGTCGAGCAACACCGTCACTTGGCGGACGGCGGCGACTTCAGGGGGGCCTCGTCAACCCACACGGTCATCGCGCCTTTCTCTCTGTTTGCCCAGGCGTAGTACGGCACGGCGGTCAGCGTGACCGGGCGCTCCGAGTCGGCGCGGGCGCTACCCTGGAGGACGGTCACGCCGCCCAGCAGTCCCGCGCGAAACTCCGCGCGCAGGTCCGCCTCCCGCGGCAGGACCACGCGGAAAAGATCCACGCCCGGCTGATCGACCGCCTCCAGGCAGTACACGATCGGGCCGCGCATCAAGGCCACCTTGCCCTGGTCTTCCTGGATTTTCTCATGTGCATAGACCCGCTGGACCGGCATCGGCAAGTCCAGTTCCACCACGTCGCCGGGTTGCCAACGGCGCTTCAGGTGCACGTAGCCGTCATCCTGCGGCGAGGGATCGGCCGCCTGGCCGTTGATCTTCAGCCCGACGGGCGGGACCTGCGGGTCGCCGAAGCGGTACAGGTCGCTGGGGACGGGCCTGCCCCGCGCCCAGCCCGGGATCCGCAGGCACAGGGCGAATTCGGACGCCTGGTCCGGCGTGACCGTCAGCCGCACGCGGCCGTTCCACGGGTAGTCGGTCTGCTGGACCAGTTTGACCGCGGGGCCGTCGTCCATCTTGACCGAGGCTTCCCCGGCGAGGTAGAGATTGACATACACCTGCCGTTTGCCGCGGGCATAGGCCAGCCCGCCGACCTGCGGGATGATTCGCGTGAGGTTCGTCGGGCAGCAGGAGAGTCCGATCCACGAACTCCGGCGTCCGCCGCTCTTGCTTGCCAGCGGGTTCTGGTAGAAGAACTGGTCGCCGGAGATCGAGATTCCCGAGAGCACCCCGTTGTACAGCGCCAGTTCCATCACGTCGGCATACTTGGCTTGCCCTTTGAGCAGGTTCATCCGGTGCTGCCAAAGCACGTGGGCGACGGCCGCGCAGGATTCGCAATACGCCGAGTTGTTGGGCAGCAGGTACGGATCGCCGAAGCCCTCGTCGCCGTACTGGGCCGTGCCGATGCCGCCGGTGACGTACATTTTGCGGCCGACCACGTCGCTCCAGAGGTCATCGAGCGCCCGCTCGTAGCCGGGGGCGTCCATGAAACGTACGATGTCGGCCATGGCAGCATACATGTATCCAGCCCGCACGGCATGGCCGACCGCCTCATGCTGGTCCACGACCGGCTTGTGGTCCTGCATGCGGCCGTTGCGCACCCGGTTCCGGGCCTGGCGATACGCCCGGCGCTGCTCGTCGGTCAGCGTGCCTTCGGGCTTGGGCGGCTCGACGGCGGTGTTGGGATCGAAGGGTTTGCGTTCGGTTCCATGGGCGTAACCGCGCTCATCGAGGAAGAACCTGGCCAACTCCAGGTATCGCCGCTCGCCGGTGGCGCGATACAGTTTGACCAGGGCCAGTTCAACTTCCTGGTGTCCGTCAACGTCATAGCGTTTGCCGGGGCCGAAGATGCCGTCGATGTGGTCGGCGAACCGCTTGGCGGCGCTCAGCACCTTGGGGTCGCCGGTCAGCCGATAGTGCTCAACGGCCATCTCGAAGAAGTGTCCGGCGTTGTACATCTGGTGCTTCAGCCGCAGGTCTTCCCACCGCTGATCGGGTTGCTGGATGATGAAATACGATACCAGGAACCCGTCCTTCTGTTGAGCGGCAAGGATGCGGTCGAGGATGCCGTCCACGCGCTCGCGCAGCCGGCTGTCGCTGAAGTGCTGGAGCAGATACATCGCGCCTTCGAGTGCCTTGTGAAGGTCCGAGTCGAATGCGGCGTGCCCGCTGGGCGGGCCCGTGATCACGCCTGCCGCCTTGTCGAAATTGGTGACGTGCCCGTCCTTCTCCAGGCAGTTAAGCGCGTGCGGGACGGTCACCGCGTGGTGGGTGGCAAGTCGCGGGCCCCAGAACCCGCCGCGCAGTTCCACTTGCGCGTGGCTTACCTCTGCCAGCCCGCGCAGCGGCGGAGGATCGGCCCACGAAGCGGTGCTCACAAGCCCGAAAACAAGAAAGAACACCATCACCCTGACCCCTCACGCTTTAGCGGCGTAGTCCTCACCGCGGCCGCTCCTCTGCACCGACTGCTGCCAGGTTTCCAACTCGGACCTCATCCTGGTGACGATCTCCGGGCACTTGGCGGCCAGGTCGGTCTTCTCCGACGGGTCAGCCGCGAGATCGTATAGTTCGTGATTGCCGGAGGCAGGCTTGACCAGTTTATAACGGTTGTCGTTCCATGCCTGGCCGAAACCGAGGGCCCAGAACCCGATCGGCCGGGGCCTCTCCTTCATCTGCCCGTCCAGGAGCGGCGCCAGGCTGATCCCGTCGAGCGGCTGCACCTGGTTGGGCACTGTTATCTTCAGGATGTCAACGATGGTCGGATAGATGTCGCTCGTGCAGACGGACACGTCGGTTGCGACCGGCCGCTTGATCCGCGCGGGCCACTCGATCAGGCCGGGCACGCGGATGCCGCCATCCCACAGTTCGCCCTTGCGGCCGCGGTACGGGCCGTTCGTGCCGTGGGCCGTCGGGGCGGCGGGGTCGAGCCACCCGCCGTTGTCGCTGTTGAACCAGAGCATCGTGTTGTCGGCGATGCCGAGTTTGCGCAGCCCGCTGCGAAGCGTGCCCATGGCGCGGTCAACCCCCACAATCTCTCCATAGTACGCCGAGCCGCCGGCCGCCTTGAGGTCCTCGGGCATGGGCTTGTGCGGGACGTGCGGGCTGCCGAACCAGACGACGGCCAGGAAAGGCTTGTCCTGCTTCGCGTTCTTCTCGATGAACTTCAGGGCCGCCGCGACAATGGCATCGGAGCCGTCGCCCGTCACCTTCTCAGGGACACCGTTGTGGCTGAAGGTCCAGTCCAGGTCAAAATAGTTGGAGACCGAAAACGATTCGTCAAAGCCCACATTGCGCGGCGCGAGCGGATCGGAATCCGGAATCAACTTGCCTGGTCCGGCCACACCGTTCAAGTGCCATTTCCCGAAGTGGCCGGTAGCGTAGCCGGCCCTCTTCACGGCCTGCGCGATGGTCATCTCCTGCGCCTTGAGGGGCATGCCCGGCCAGAAGCATCCCATGCGATTCGGATGGCGGCCGGTCATCACGCTGGCCCGCGTGGGCGAGCAACTTGGGTGCGCGGCGTAGAAGCGGTTCAGCCGCATGCCCGCCGCGGCCATGGCGTCCAGGGCGGGGGTCTGGATCTGCCTCAGGCCGTTGTAACTCACGTCGCCCCAGCCCTGGTCGTCCGTCATGCACAGGATGATGTTCGGATTCCCGGCGCGGGCGGACTCTGGGGCGCACTTCGCGCCGCGGGCCAGCCCCATGGCCAGCCCCGCCGCAAGCCCCGCCGTCTTCAGAAGATCCCTTCGCGTGCAGTCGCTCTCTCGCATCATGGTCTGCTCCACAATCGATGCCTGCATGCCGTCCGCGTCTTCGGCGCGGCCGCCGACGTGCGACCGCTACTTGGACGGCGCAGCAGCGGCGGCGGATGATACGGCCTGGGACGAACGTCCCTTCAGGATGTCCACCATCGCCTTGCCCATGCCGTCGCCGATCAGGAAATAGGTCTCTGCGTTGCCGTTCCAGTGATAGCCCTGGCGTGTGGGTGAGAGTTCGGGCGGGCGGAAGAAATCCCGCGTCTCGACGCACGCCACAGTCTTCTTGAATTCTTCATACCCGGCCACTCCGATCTGGGCGTTTATCACCTGGAGCCGCCTGTCGATCTTCTGCTCCCGTCCGCCGAACCCGCTGTTGGCGATGACAAACGGGAGGTCCTTCGCGCCCAGGTCCTTGCGGATGTCTCGGATAAAGTTGGCCATGTTCTTCTCATACTCGGCGGCCTGCACCGGGCTGCACCCGTCATTCCACCCCTGGTGCCAGCCGAAGCCGGCCAGTTGTGGCACAGCCGCCCCCGGCTGTGCACGCCCGAGGGCGGGCGTGCCACCATAGTCGGGGAAGTGGGCCTTCAGGTTCGCCAGGACCTCCTTCGTCTGCTTGACGACCTCGGTGTAGAAAGGCCCGACCTCGCCTCCGCTGCTCGGCGGCCGGAAATCCTTCGCCAGGCTCTTGCCGCCCCACGCCAACTTTATCAGCAGCACCTGGTTCTCGAAGTAGTCGCCCAGCAGATTGCCGAACT
>CAYGWP010000449.1:0-14495 GCA_964353455.1 uncultured Anaerolineales bacterium | reverse complement strand
CACGCCTTCACGAGCGTCACCAGGACCATCGCCAGCGGGGCCTGACGATTCACGGTCTTGCTGCACCAGCCGCGGGTGTCCTCGAAGCCCAACTGCTGTTTGGCTTCCAGGATCGCCTCTTCCACGCCCCAGCGGTCGCCGGCTCGTTGGGCGATCTGGGCGTCGGCCACGCTCGCATCCGTGCAGAAGAAAAAGTCGTCCTTCTCGCGGTCGGCCGGGTCGCGGACGATCACCAGCCGGATCGGGACCTCCTTGCACACATGATACCACAGGCACGTTATGCCCAGCACCAGGCGCTCGACCGTGCGGCCCTGCTTCAGGAGGGTGATGCGTTTCCACCCCTTCTTGCGGCGGGTGGCCATCTGGCGGGGCGGGGGCAGTCGCCGGCCCTTCTTGGGCTTTCGCCCCCGTCGGCCCGCAGGGCGGCGGGCCGGAGGCAGGGCATACAGCGCCGCGTCGGAGCGAAGGCGACTCACGAGATTCGCGCCGGGAGGCAAGCCTCTCACCATGTCCCGCGTGGCGTACTGGCCATCGGCGGCGACGCGGATTTCGATGTCCGGCAGGGCCTCCGCCACCTGGCAGACCATCCGTGCCGCCAAGACCTGGCGCGTGGCAAACGGATGACGCCGGTCGCAGTCGGGGGGCTTGCGGTAGAGGCAGAAGACCACCGGCAGGACCCACCGCATCAGGGGCCAGCGCGGCAGCCGGAGCGTGACGGCCCCAACGATCCAGTTGTGTGCCCAATGGATGACCGTGCCCTTGGTGGCCTGTCCGGCGGCGGAGGCGTCCTTGAACCAGCCGGCGTGGGCGACATGTTTGCCGTAGCGGGCCGCCGTGGTGTCGTCGATGGCCAGATCGACCACGGACTTTCCGCTCACGGGGCTGATCGCGCCCGACTCCAGGATCATCGGCGCGACGACGTGGACCACCAGCGCCCGGCTCAAGGCGTCCAACACCCAGGCCGCGCGGTAGAAGAACTTCTGGTAGACCGTCCAGTGCCGGTCGGCCAGACGGCCCAGGGTGCGGAAGATGCCGGTTACGGTGGCCGGCCCGCGATGCAGGACCCAGCCGAGGACGATCTGGCGCCAGACCTGCGCCGTCGGCTCGGTGAACACGCAGCAAAGTTGGAGAAGCAGGGCGTTCCATGCCGATACCAGAGATGCCGTATCCATGCCGACCTCCCGCGTGACTGTCTGGACAACAATCACATCGGGTTGTCGGCATGCTTTTTGTCACTTAAATGACCTCGAAAAACGGCTAAAGGGCACACTTTGAGAATGCCGCCGAAAGGCCGAAGATCATCCGGCTGCACCTGACCCGCCATGAGGTCATCGCCCTATGAGGCTGCCGCTCAATCCTCTGCCGAATCATCGGCCCATGTGACAGGCAGGAACAGCCATTGGTCGGCGTGCGACGGAGGCTCAAATGCCAATTCATCTGGGCGATCCTTGAGCACCTTGATGCCCCAGTTCCCCGCACCACGGCTGGTTTGCCGGGCCGACGTCAGGAATTTCCGCAATGTGTCCACGGGCACTGTGCAACGCTCCAGCGAGTCTTTCTTGCCGAACTCAAAAGCCTCCAGGTTGCACAATGCCTCTGCCAACCTTGGCGCGATGTCCCACCAGTAGGTGAACGGCTTGCCTTCGTAGCACTTGCTCCACTTGCAGATCACCGGCTGCACGGCAGCCAATGTGCTTTCCCCTGCCGAACCGCGTTCCTCGTGTTTGGCATGATGCCGCTGATGGCACTCGCCATGCATCAGCACACAGTTGGTCGCTGAATACCCGCGTGCGTCGTCCAGACGGTGCAGGTGGATGTTGCGCTTCGACTCGAACCGCTGGCCACAAGCGTGGCATGGACCGCCGGCACCGAGCAGGCCCTTCTTGATGCCGATCTTGGTTCTTCGTTCGTCAAGTATGAGCCGGGCAAAGACAAAGCGATTGGCGTACCACCACCTATCCGGGTCGCCGGCTGCATGTTCACTGACGAGCCGCCGCGTCTGTTCAAGTATCTCTTGCGGTGTCATACGGAGTCCCCCAGTTTCCGCCGTTTGGACTGCCCAGCCTTGCACTCCTCAGGGCTTGAACAACTTCAAGTCCAGGTCGGCGATCCGCTGAAAGTGCCGCCGGTTGGCCGTGCAAAGGCACTGCCTGCTCTCGACAGCGGTGGCAGCCACCAGGGCGTCTCCCAACCGCAGCCCGGATGTCAAGGAATACTCCTCAGTGTCAAAGATCATCGTAGCGCCCGCGCCGAAGGTTCCGGACATACCGCGAAACGTTCGCCATATCCTTCCGGTCCTTCCACATGCCGAAAGCAGGGTGCGCTTTTGCACTCTTAGAAGTGTTTTTACGCCGTTTGCTCTTTGCCTTTTGATTGGTCATTGCCGTTTGCAGTTTGCCGTTTCAATGGTCATTGGTGCTTGGTCATTGGTCATTCTTCGGCTTCGCCTTCCTCTATCCCGTAGCGCTTCATCTTCTTATACAGCGTGGTGCGGTTGATGCCGAGGACCTCGGCGGTGGCCTGGCGGATGCCGTGACAGGACCTGAGTGCCCGCAAGATGATCTCCTTCTCGGGAGTCTCCAGGGCCCTCTTGAGGGGCAGGACCGGGCCGTCTCCGTTGCCTCCTTCCCCCTCCTTCGGGGAGCGGAGTTCCTCGGGAATGTCGTCGGCCGTGATGTAGGCGTTCTTCGTGAGGATAACGGCCCTCTCCATCACGTTTTCCAGTTGCCGCACGTTGCCCGGCCAGCCGATCGTCTGGAGGCACCGCAGGGCATCCTCCTGGAGGCCCAGTACGCGCCGGCCGGTCCGCTCGGCGTGACGCTTGATGAAGTGCTCGGCCAGGAGCGGAATGTCGCCGATCCGTTCCCGAAGCGGCGGCAGGTGGATCGCCACCACGTGGACGCGGTAGTAGAGGTCCTGGCGGAACTGGCCCTTGCGGACCGCCTCGGCCAGGTCCTGGTTGGTCGCCAGGATGCACCTTACATCCACGCGTTCGGTCTTCGAGCCGCCGACCGGCTCGAACTCGCGCTCCTGAAGGACCCGCAGAAACTTCACCTGGAGGCCCGGCGTGGCGGTGGAGACTTCGTCGAGGAATATCGTGCCGCCGTCGGCCTGCTTGAACTTGCCCGCCTTGTCGCCCACCGCCCCGGTAAACGAGCCCTTCACGTGGCCGAAGAGTTCGCTCTCCAGGAGCGTCTCGGGCAGCGCCCCGCAGGCCACTTCCACGAACGCCTTGTCCCGACGGTTCGATTGCTGGTGTACGGCACGCGCGATCATGCTCTTGCCCGTGCCGCTCTCGCCGGTGATCATCACGGTGGTGGGCGTGTCGGCGACGGCCTCGATCAGGTCGAACACTTTAAGCATTTTATAATCGTGCCCGATGACGTTGTCGAGGCTGTACCGCTCCGAGAGTTGCTGGCGGAGCGCCCGGTTCTCGGCCTTGAGCGACTGCTGCTTCAGCGCCCGGTCGATCACGAGTTTCAGTTCCTCGTCGATGAGGGGCTTGGTGAGGTAGTGGAACGCCCCGCGGCTCATCGCCTCAACGGCGTTCTCAATGCTCCCGTAGCCGGTCATCATGATGACGGCCGTGTCGGGGCATCGGTTGCGGACCATCTTCAGGAGTTCCAGGCCGTCGGCCTCGGGCATCGAGACGTCGGCGATCACGACCGGGTACTCGGCGGCCGCAAGTTTCGCCGACGCCTCCTTGAAACTCCGCGCGGTCTCCACCTGGTAGTCCTCCAGGCGGAGGAGTTCCGAGAGGCTCGTCAGGATGATCTCATCGTCATCGACAACCAGAATTCGCGTATTCGCCATGACCCCTCCTCCGAATCATATCCCCGCCGCTGCGTACGCGTTTAGACACTCAGTGTAGGGTGCGTGCTTGCACGCACGCGGACACACGAGCATAAGTTGGTGCGTGCAAGCACGCACCCTACAAGTCTATCCCCTACTGCCTGCCGGCAGCGGCAAGCGGAAATCGGACCGTGAACACCGCTCCGCCTTCCGGCCGGTTGGCGGCCGTCACCGTGCCGCCCTGTCTCTCAATCAGGTCTTTCGAGATTACGAGGCCGAGGCCCGTTCCCTTTCCCGTGGCCTTGAGCGAAAAGAACGGCTCAAAGAGGCGCGGCAGGACCTCCGGCGGAATGCCCGGCCCCGTGTCGGCCACCTCGATCAGAACGGCGTCGGGGAGGCCCCTCGCGGCCACCTGGACCCTGCCGCCGCCGGGCATGGCCTCAACCGCGTTCTTCACAAGGTTCAGGACCACGTGGTAAAGGGTGCCGCTCCTGAGGGGCGGCAGCGTCGGGTCGCACTCGATGGCGATCTGGACGCCGGCCTTCTCGGCCGCAGGCCCAAGGTTCCGCGCCGCCTCGGCCAGTATCTCCGGGATCGGCATCGGTTCGGTTGCGCCGCTGGCGCTCCGCGAGAACTCGAGCAGGTCCCGAACGATCATCACCATCCGCATAAGGCCCTTATGGACCTCGGCCAGGTACTTCTCAATGCGCTCGTCGCTGGGCGATGCATTGTCGGACGCCGGTTCCGTGGCCGCACGCCTCGCAAGGTTCACGAGGCGGATGATCCCGTCAAGGGGGTTATTGATCTCGTGGGCCACCATTGCGGCGAGCCGTCCGACACCCGCAAGGCGCTCCGACACCGCCAGCCGCCGCTCCATGTGCACGCGCTGCGTCACGTCCTCGACGATCAGCACGCCGCCGGCCACCGTTCGCCCGCCGCTCATGAGCGGCGAGCACGTCAACGTCACGCGGACCGGCTCGGAGCCCGTGTGCGGCACGGTGACTTCTTCCGCCAGCCAGGGCTGCTGCATGTTGACAACGTCGCGGAGGCCCGGCTCCCAGTCGGGGTCGATCTTGGCGAGGTTGGTTCGCCTCGCGGCGCTCAGGACCGACCGGTCTTCCGGCCAGAGTCGCTCGGCAGCAGGGCTCCGGAACGTCACCCGGAACTCGCGGTCGAAGACGACGATGCCGATGGGGGCCGAATTGAAGAGTTCCTGGTTGAACGTCTTGATGCGATGGAGTTCGGCGGCGGCCCGGGTCAGGTCCGACATCATCTCGGTAATGCGTCGGGCGTTGTCCTGTCGGAATTGCAGAAGCGCCAGGCGCGTCTCCAGCGCCCCCGCCACGATGCTTCCCAGGGCCGACATCAGGGCCGTATCGGCCTCCGCAAACACCCGGCCGGCCTCAAGGTTGCCGAGGACGAGAACCCCGAGGACAGTGTCAACGCCCCCGATCGGCATGACCGCCCCGCCGCGCCAACTCGTCATGGCCGCGCTCGGCGCCTGGCCCGGCAGCGCGAGGACCAGCGGACGACGCTTGCCGAGGACAACTGTGCGGACCGGATCGGCGGCAAGGAGGTCCTCAGGCCGGATATCTTCGGCGCCGCCGACCGCGGGGCCGATACGCATGCGGCCGCTCTCGCCATCCCACAGGCAGACCGCCCCGCTCGAACACCGGAACATGGCAAGGGCGTGCTCGAGCACCTCTTCCTGGAGGGATCGAAGGTCCTCAATGGAAACGAGTTTCCCCGCCAGATCAGCCAGAAGGGTTAAACCCCTCAGGTGGTCCGGCTTGTCCGCCGAAGCCTTGGCGAAGGTGGACGCAGCAACACGGCCGGATGGTTGTTTCGATTTTGCCACACACCCCTCAGACAGTGCATCGCTACTAGGGTTTCCCGGGCGCGGCGATGTTGCAAGAATACAACATTTCGACCGAAAGTCAAACGACTTGCCCAGATTCTTGGCCCAGATTCCAGACTCTTTCAGTGCTCCCTGGAGCACAAGGTTGACGGAAGGTGGGCGGATTCCTATACTCGGCGTGGCCCTTTCGGGAGGAATCGCCGTGACCAACAAGAAGAAATCGCAACCCGTGGTCGGCATCATCCTCGGCAGCGAATCCGACCTCGAAACCATGCGGCCGTGCCTGAAGACGCTGGACGAATTGGCCGTCCCTTACGAACTGCGGGTGATCTCGGCCCACCGGACGCCCGAGGCCGCCCATCAGTACGCCAAGTCGGCCGCAGAGCGTGGACTCCATGTGCTGATTGCGGCAGCCGGCGGCGCGGCACACCTGGCCGGCGTCATGGCAAGCCTCACCCCCCTGCCCGTCATCGGCGTCCCGATGCAGACCTCGGGCCTGGGCGGGCTCGACAGCCTCCTCTCCACCGTCCAGATGCCGAGCGGCGTGCCGGTCGCAACCGTCGCCATCGGCAAGTCCGGCCCCGTGAACGCCGCCATCCTGGCCGCGCAGGTTCTGGCCACGGCCGACCGGCAACTCAGAGAGAAGGTCGTCCAGTACAAGGTGCGGCTGGCGGAGCGGGTAGCCATTGCCGATGAGAACGTCCGCGCCTCCATCGCGAGACCCGAACATGCCTGAACCGACGGTCCGATGGGTCGGCGGCCTCGACGGCCGGATGGAGATCATCGACCAGACCCTACTGCCGACCGAGTTCAAGTTCATTCCGCTCGCCACGGTTGAGGAGGTCTGGGAGGCGATCAAGACGCTCCGCGTCCGCGGCGCGCCCGCCATCGGCGTGGCAGCCGCAATGGGCATCGTGGTCGGCATACAGGGCGCCGGCGATGACGAGGCGGAGGTCCTGGAGTCCGTTCGCCGCGCGGCCGATTACCTGGCCACCAGCCGGCCGACCGCCGTCAACCTTTTCTGGGCGCTCGACCGGATGAAGCGCGCGGCCCAGCAGTATCGCGGCAGGGGCGGCTGGGCGCTCAAGGAGGCGCTCCTGGCGGAGGCCAAGGCCATCCGAGACGAGGATGCCGCAATGTGCCGCCGCATCGGCGCGAGCGGCGTCCACCTCATCACAGAGGGCTGCGGCGTGCTGACCCACTGCAACGCCGGGAGCCTCGCGACCGCCGAGTACGGGACGGCCCTCGCGCCCCTCTACCGGGCGCACGAGATGGGCCGTCACTTCCGCGTTTATGCCGATGAAACGCGGCCGCTGCTTCAAGGCGCGCGGCTGACGATGTGGGAACTTCAGCGGGCCGGGATCGATTGCACACTCATCTGCGACAACATGGCCGCCGTCATCATGAAGCAAGGCAAGGTTGACCTCGTGATCGTCGGGGCCGACCGCATTGCCGCCAACGGCGACACGGCCAACAAGATCGGCACGTACGGCGTGGCGGTGCTGGCCAGCCATCACGACGTCCCGTTTTATGTTGCGGCGCCGTCGAGCACGTTTGACCTCTCGATTGCCTCGGGCGACGAGATTCCGATTGAAGAGCGCGGGGCCGACGAGGTGACCCGCGGCTTCGGCCGCCAGACCGCCCCGACAGGCGCGAAGGTCTATTGCCCCGCCTTCGACGTGACCCCCGCGGCGTTAATCTCCGGCATCATCACCGAGCGCGGCATGATTCAGCCCGTTGACCAGGCCGGCATCGCCGCCGTGGTTGGCAGCCGCTGAAGTTCCGTTTCAACGCGGAGGCCGCGGAGGGCGCGGAGAGAGACGTCCATCACTTCCACTGGCCGCGCGGGTAGGTGCTGGTAATGGCACTGCGGCCAATTGAGATCGAGTAGAAATACGCCTAACAAGTCGAGTCAGGAGCGCGGGTTACCGCGTCGCCTGCACTCCTTGGTTCGGCTTCTTGTGCACATCCAAACATCCACAGACCTACCCAATAGAACCAAATCTACTGCTTTGGTTCAGACTTGGATATGCTGAGCCAAAGGGAAAATCCTGAGGCGGCAATAAGAATGAGCACTGCTCCCCAATCTGGACCCGGCAAGACTACGTCCTCACCTACCGCCTCCATTCCATCGCGAGTGTTAACCCACATGGTATTGCCAACATGGGTAGCGGCGATGGCTTTAAGGAATGCCAATATCAGCAACACTCCAGCGGTTGCGCCGGCAAGTGATCGCTGTAGTCGGTTTTCGGCTTCTGCATGCGGTTTCCACACTTTCCAAATCCATCCAAGAAGAAACCATGTGGCTAGCGGAATCGCGATCAGATAGCCTATACGTATTACAGGCCATGCTGGCCATGAATGGTCAATCGGTCC
This sequence comes from uncultured Anaerolineales bacterium, assembly GCA_964353455.1. Lineage (GTDB taxonomy): Bacteria > Planctomycetota > Phycisphaerae > FEN-1346 > FEN-1346 > CAYGWP01. Next base: position 6,469 of record CAYGWP010000449.1, on the reverse strand, counting down.
CCAAATCAGCAGGGCTACTACTACCACGCCTACAAGGTATTTCCGGGAACTCATCTGTCTCCTCTGCCGAACAATAATTAGACGAACCCGCCTAACATCCCAGGACCGCCCTCGAAGTCTGCACAACATTTACCTACTTGGAAGTGCTCCCCTAAGTCACCCGGAAGTGTACATGACGACTTCGGCCTGTGCCAATACATTTTCGCTTCCGCGCGTACTGCGTCACTTACGGGGGTGGCACGATCACGCTTTTGCGCGACCGTGGCCTCAGCCACTGGCAGCAGCCACGGCCACGCAAAGGCACAACGTGGCCGTGCCACCCGAGAGTGACGCAATACTTCCGCGCCCGCATCGCCGCCAACGGCGACACTGCCAACAAGATCGGCACGTACTGCGTGACGGTGCTGGCCGACCATCACGACGTGCCGTGCTACGTTGCGGCGCCGTCGAGCACGTTCGACCCTTCGATTTCCTCAGCCGATGAGATTCCGATTGAGGAGCGGGCATCCGACGAAGTCACCCGCGGTTTCGGCCGCCAGACCGCCCCCGCCGAGTGGATTACCGGCATCATCACCGAGCGCGGCGTGATCCAGCCCGTTGACCAGGCCACCATCGCCCGCGTGCTGGGCGCTCAATGACGTTCCGTTTTAACGCGGAGGCCGGTAATTGTCCGCGGAACTCCCATGGCCTCACTTGCCATCAGGCGGAAGATGCTGCACAACGTCAGCAAGCCACTGAATGGCAGGAACGTATTTCTCCTGGTCCGAGATTGAGGCACAGCATGTCTTCATGATCTCAAGGTTGCCGATCGTCTGCTTCACGCTTTTGACGGCATCGGCTCTGCTGTCGTCGGTGCGCCGTGTGGGCAGAACGGCGTACCCATCGAATCGTTCCCCGCCATGGAAGGGCACAGGGGCCTTGGCCACGAGGTACGGCAAGACCGGAGATTCCTCGCGGCCTAAGATGTGTGAGCACACAAGATCCCTGTAGGGCGTAGTGAGCCAGCGTCTTATCTCGCCCCCATCTTTCTCCACGATGCGCGGGCTGAGCATGAGGCCTACCCAATCCTGACGCTCCTCATACTCATAGGCATCGAATACGGCCTCGCCATTTATGAGAGACCACTCAATGGCGTCTGCTTCCTTCTTGTTGGGATAGATACGGACTCTGCCCCACGAGATGGCACCTTTGAATGGCACCTTTCTCTCGATCAACGCGAAGTACAACAAAGAGCACCCAATGAGTAATGCCTTCAGTTGCGCATGCCCTTGGACCTGCTTGTCGGGACTGGGATACGCCACAATCGTGTCCTGAAAGAGATGATAATGAATATCCCTGCAAAAACTCCACTTAGTCAACTTCGAGCCAATTCCTGAAAGCGGGGTCTCCCTTGCACGCCGCAATTCCGCATGTAACGACCGAAAAAACCGGCCAAGGCTACGTTGCTCACACATGGCTTTGAATCCTAAGATGTCAATCCATGCCAAGTAAGAATTGAAGGTTTCTTTATTCTTCATTTGGGATTTCCCCCTTCCAGGCTTCAAGGCCAGTCTATCTGCTGACCACTCGGCCTATTTTGATCTTGTGCGCCGGCACCAGCACCGTCTTGCCGTTCTGATATACAACAATGGGCAGCCCTGCCCGCTTGTGCTCAAGCAGCGCCTCGCGTGCGGCCAGGCGGATGGCTCTGTCAATCAATCTGCCGTCGGCGAATATCTTGTCAATGTCCTTGCCGTTCTTCGTGCTCATCGGATTGGCCCCTCCTGATAAGGTCCCACTTGGCGCCGTCCACTATGCGCGCCGTCGCACGCCCACTGCCGCAGGCTACGAGTGTCGGCGGGAGGCATCCCGCATTATCGTACATGCGCCACGTTGTCGTCAATGGCCGATACAGGCGGAAGAAGTTGCGCAGTCCGGATTCATAGCGGCGTCGTATCGTATCCTCGGGCACTCCGTGTCCGCCCATCCGCACGCGGTCTGCCACACGAGCCACCGCGAAATCAGCCGAGGGCAACCACAGGAAGACAAGGTGGAACTTGTATCCGTCCTTCACAAGCCGCAGAATCCATGGCGCAAGCAAGCGGCTGGCCAGTGTTGACTCAAACGCAAAACTGGCCCGTTGCCGAGCGAGTTCGCGCAAGCGCGCAAGCATGATGCGTCCTGCACCGATGGCCACACCCTCAGGCTGAAAGCCCGACAAGCCTCGCGCGATCACATCGGCGTTCACAAACTCGGTGACCCCCAACGCCCCCTTCAGGAGCAACGGCGCGGCCGTGGATTTGCCTGCCCCATTGGGGCCGGCCAGAACAACAACAGAAGGGGACCTCGGAGGCATCGGCTCAAGCCCTTTTACGATGAAATCCTGAACGCCGCCGTGGTGGGCGGTCGCTGAAGTTCCGTTTCAGCGCGGAGGCCGCGGCCCGAAGGGCCCCTGCGCATTCAAAGGAAGCCGACTACTTAGGACAGCCAACCCTGTTCCTGGAGTCGCTGCCACGCAATGCGGATGTGGTCGGGCTTGAACATCTGGCGTTTGCGGTCACTCCAGGCGTGGACGGCGGCAATCGCCTCTTCGGCGTTGGTGGCACTCGGCTTCTGATGCCGCGCCACCCAATGCGCGGTCGAGAGCAACTCCATGCCGTAAGGAGTCTCAAAACCATCAATCAGGTCGGCCACATGCTGGAGTCGCGAACTGGAATCCTGGCGACTCGCCAGGAAGGCTTCCGCCTCTTCAACGGCGCCCGGCAGGAGTTCGATCTCCGTCTCGGGCCTCTGACTGTCCCCATACCCCCGGATGAAATGGCCCTCGATGCGCTCCAGGACCTTGTTCAGGTTGGCGGCATAGGGACCGTATAGTCCGGCCTCATACCGCAGCCGAAGCGGCTCACCTGCCTCTTGGAGGAAGTACGCGAGTTTCTGAATCTCCAGGAGTGTGCGGCTGTAGCCCAGGGCGGCGTAATCCTGCATCAACTTGATCACCAGCGCCCGACCGGGCGTCATGTTAGGCCGCTTGGTGCGGACCGGCATGGTCATGGCGTCCGGCGCCCCCCGCGGCTCAAAAAGCAGAACCCGCACGTCCGGCACTGCCTGCAATGCCTGCTCAATCATTGGCCGCACTTCCCACCAGTTCAGCCCACCGTTGCCGCAGCCCAGCGGCGGCACAGCAACGGACCTTATACTCAAGCGTTTCACATCCTCGACGAGTGCCTTCAGTCCGACCCGGATATCGTCGAGCCTTGACACGCCCCGCCAGTGGCGCTTCGTGGGAAAGTTGATGATGTACTTCGGGTTCATCATCTGGCCTGTCGGCACGACCAGCATGCGCCCCGGCCGTACCTCGTGCGCGCGACAGGCCCGTTCGTACACGCGGAAATTCTCCGGGTACGCCCGCTTGAATTGCAGTGCAATCCCCTTGCCCATGAACCCCACGCAGTTGACGGTGTTCACAAGGGCTTCGACGTCGGCTTCCAGCAGATTGCCTTGGGCGGGTTCGATCATATCCACTACCTTCCTCGCTAATAGTACCAGTCGCGCCGAACCGTTACAAGGCGCTTCAGGCTCGCAGGGAACCCGTTTAGAGTCTGTTCGACCTTGGCTTCCATGGCTTGGTCGATAACGGCGATCTCTTGGATTAAAGACCAATCGCAGAACCGATGCACAAGAAACTCCGCCTGCTTGCGGCGCTTTCTGTCGTTGTCGCCCATTGGATCGTCCGCCCAGTACCGCTGGTACACCATGTCCCAGTCAACTTTGTCCAGGTCAGCAAGATTGTCAAACCACGCCGTGAACCTCTTGACACCGTGGCCGTCGGTGAAGACGAAGCCGGTGCCGTTCTCTTGTATGACCTGAGCCGTGCTGACCAGGTAGATGAGCGGTTCCTGGCCTTCGGTGTAGCCCTGCACCTGCCCTGTCTTCAACTGAAGCAACATGGGCGACAGGTAGCCAAAGTAGAACGGTACGTAATCATGGACCGTTCCACCAGGACCACAAGAAACCGGCCTCACGTGTCGCTTCTCTTGGATGTCTGTGTTATGAATCGCCTTATAGTCCAGTCCATCCTTCGGCGTCAAATGGGGAGCGTGAATGCCACCTCGCTGGAGGATGATGTGGAGGTTGTCCACATGCACGAGTCGCAGGATCGGCGTTGGTGTCGGAACTGTCATGCCGCGTTCTCTCGCGGAGTTCTTTTCATTTGCCCGGCCGCGGAACCCGCATCGAGTTTCTTGGCACGTGCAGTGCCGCTATCCTAGCACTTCGCCCACCCGCACGAAAGCAGGTTGTCCCTCCTCCCAATCGAAGGCAAGCACCGCGATCTCGTTGAACGTTTTTGTCTTGTCATTCTGCCGGGCATTTTCCTCCCTCCGCGTTCTCTGCGCCCTCCGCGTTAAAAGGAAGCATCAGGAGACTCCGTAGCGCCCGTCAACTGCTGATGCGGAATGCCGCGTGGACGGCGCCGTGGCGGCCTTTGTGGGTGAGGGTGTCGAGGGCGCCTTTGTAGTCGTCGAGGGGAAAGGTGTGCGTCAGCAGTTTCTCGGCGGGGAACCGGCCCCCGGCCATCAACTCATGGACAATCTCATACGTGTGCCGCCGGGCGCCCTTCCAAGTCTCAATGCCGCGGCCGTGTATGCCGACGACCGTGAGTTGCTTGTGCGGAATCGGGTCCCAATCCACCCAGCGCGGGTGGCCCATGCCGACGATGACCACGGTGCCCTGCGGCCGGACGAGGCGGAGCGAATCCTCCACGCTCCGGCGAACGCCGACGGCATCGTACACCAGGTCCACGCCGCCCAGCAGAATCTTGCGGCCGAACGTCCCCTTGATGGGCTTACATCGGTACATCTCGCCCAGGCGGTCGAAGAGGTCCTTTTCGCGCTGGTCGCCGGCGTCCCATGCCTCGCTCGCGCCGAAATGGAGGGCCAGCGTCTGCTGAAACCTGTACCGCGCGACCGCCAGGATGCGGCCCTTAAAGCCGGTCGCCCGCAGCATCACGATGGTGCCCAGGCCGATTATGCCGCAGCCCATCACAAGGACGTCCTGGTCCTGCGGGCCGGGCGGGCGTCGGAGGACCGCGTGCACGCTGGTTGAGAGCGGGTCAACGAGGACGGCCTGCTCGTCCGTCAGGCCCTCCGGCACCGCGACGAGTTGCGACTTGTGCGCGACGAACGAATCGGCCCACGAGCCGCCGACGCGGCCGGAATGCCCCACCGAGAACCCGAGGCCGACGTTCCGGCCCGTGGCCACGTTCCAGCATGCGCAGAACTGTCCCTCGCGGCACGACGGGCACGCCTGAAGGCCGCGGGCGGCGCAGGCGATGATCGGGTCAACGTTGACGCGGAGTCCTTCCGGCACATCCTGGGCGGCCGGGCCGCGCTCTGTCACGATGCCGACGTTCTCGTGGCCGAGGATGATCGGCTCGACCACAAGGTCGCGGCCAAAGTAGTCGGGCGGGTTGCCGAGCATTATGACCGAGACATCGCTGCCGCAGATGCCGCCCAGGCGCGGACGGATGCGGACCCAGTCGTCGCCCGGCAGCGGCTGCTCGGGTATGTCCGCGAGGCGGAGCGTGGAGATCGGGCCCCAATAGACGCCCTTCGAGAGGCGGCCCAGGATCTGGCAGGCCCACCATCTGCCGAAGGCGATGTGGAACGTGATGGCGCGCATCGAACTCCCCGCGAGGCGCGGCTGGCCCATGAAGTTAGGGCCATTCTATGGCTGGATGCGGGAGGGTCAACGGGAATCTCGGCGGGTGCGTATCGCGTACGAGCCGCAGGCGTAAGCCTGCGGGTACTCGCGAGTACCCGCGACCTTACGGTCGCGGCTCGACGGCTCGACATCGGCGTTAACTCGCCTTGGCCCCGAAGAACTCCTGGTACAGCGACCTGACGGCCTTCTCGACGTCGGCGGTCTTGACGCCGAACATCATGCTGACTTCGGAGGAACCCTGGTTGATCATCTCGATGTTGACGCCGGCGCGGGCGAGGGCCGAGCACGCGCGTGCCGCCAGGCCCACCGCGTTCCTCATGCACTCGCCGACGATCATCACGAGCGCCAGTCCCCGCTCGACCGACACGTCATCGACCGAGAGTTCGCTTCGGATCCGCTCGATGACGCGGGCTTCCTTCGCCGCATCGAACTGCTTCTCGTGCAGGATGACCGAGATGTTGTCGATCCCGGAAGGAGTGTGCTCGTACGAGAGGCCCTCCTCTTCCAGAATCTGGAGCAGCCGGCGGCCGAAACCGACCTCGCGGTTCATCAGGTACTTGCTGACATAGACGGAACAGAAGCCGTCGCCGTGGGCGATGCCGGCCACCTGCCCCAGCGGACAAACGCGGCTCATCACGATGCACGTGCCCGGGGCCGATGGATTGTTCGTGTTCTTGATGCACACCGGGACGCCCGCGTGGAAGACGGGGGCGAGCGCCTCCTCATGGAAGACGCTGAACCCCGCGTACGAGAGTTCGCGCATCTCGCG
>CAYGWP010000448.1:0-5145 GCA_964353455.1 uncultured Anaerolineales bacterium | reverse complement strand
ACGCGCGACGAACTGCCGGACCTGAAGAAGGCGAAGTAAGTGACGGACTACCGAGTGGCCATGCCATTTGTGGCACATCCGCCCTCGGCTGTTGGCTCAGCAAACGGGTCCTTATTACAGGAAAGGGTAAACCATGACATCCGCGAGAAACCACATCCTCCTGGGCGTGCTGATAATGTTTGCGGCCGGCGCCGTTTTGGCCGCAGCCAAGGCCGCCAAAGGCCCCGAACTCACCCCCGCCGACCAAGTGACTGTCCAGAAGATCATGGCCGCCGACCCGCAGGCCAACCCCAAGAAGGTGGGCAACAAGTTCTGTCCCGTGACGGGCAAGCCGGTGGACCCGTCGATTCCGCCGGTGGATTGCCCACAGAAGTTCCAGCACATCCACCTGCTGGTGGGTGTGACCACAAAGGAGGCTGCCGATGTCATCGCCGCCGCCAACGAGGCGCACAAGTCCAACAAGTGGGCCATCCCCGGCGTTGTAACGGCGGCCGCGGAGAACAACATGCAGGTGGACTTCTCCAATGTCAAGAACCCCGTCCTGAAGCCCATCGACCTGGCCCCGCCGGTGCCCGCGCCGAGAGACGTGACGGCGGCCGTCGAGGTGAGCGCCGCCCAGAAGTTCCAGACGATCGACGGCTTCGGCACCGCCACCTACTGCTACAACAAGACCGACCATGAGATGTATGCCAAGCCGGAGTTTCAGAAACTCGTGGTCGAGGATCTGGGCCTCAGCATGATCCGCTTTGCGATTGTGCCGGCCCATTTCAAGGTCGTCGAGAAACCCGAACAGATCAGCCGCAACGACTTCATCTTCGAGGGCAAGGTCGAGGGCGTGCCTGTCAACGAGAAGACGGGCAAGCCCATCTACGGGCCGACCAAGGGCGTGATACCCTGCCTGGAGTTCATTGCGGCGTTGCGGAAACTGAACCCCGAGATCAAGGTCGTGCCGTCGGTCTGGTCGCCGCCGTACTGGATGAAGACGAAGGTGGGCGTAAGCGGCGGGTCGCTACGGCCCGAGTACTACGAGCACTACGCGCGGTACCTGGCCGAGTGGGTACGCTTTGTCAAGGAAAGATATAACATCGACATCTATGCCCTTAGCCCGCAGAATGAACTTGAGTTCGTCGAGCCGTACGACTCGTGCGTGTACAAGCCGGAGGAGTTCGCGGCGGTTGTCAAGGTCATCGGCCAGACGTTCCGGCGCGAGGGCCTGAACGTGAAACTCTACGGCCCGGAAGACATGACCCACTACGGCCCGCGGACGGTGCGCTTCATCAAGGCCGTGGAGGACGACCCCGCCGCCAAGCCGTTCCTGAACATCCTGGCCACCCACGGCTACAGCGACGGCATCCAGAGCACCGGATCGGTCCAGGAAAATGCCGACTTCTGGGGTCTCATCAAGGACTACGGCAAACCGTACTGGCAGACCGAGACCGGCCCCGGCGCGGCCGACGACCGCTGGAACGACGGTGGCCCTGATGGCCAGGTCACCAACGCCAAGACCGGCAAACTCGTCGAGGGCGCCCTGGCGAGCATCGGCGGGCGGCACCACTACGCACTGGCCTACGGACAGGCCTCGGCCTGGCTCTTCTGGCAGGTCACCGAGCCAAAGCCCAGCGTCCACGGCCTCATGGTCCTCGACCAACCGGGCAAGCGGTACTACGTTGCCAAGCAGTTCTGGCGATACATCCGGCCCGGCGCCGTCCGCATCGCGGCCGGACCCGATGGCGGAGACAAGGGCGTCTGCCTTACCGCCTACCAGCACCCGCGCGACAAGACCGTGACCGTGGTCCTGCTGAATCGCTCCGATGACAACGTAAAGACGATGGTCGCCCTCAAGACCGACGTCCCCGTGACCGCGTTCGAGACGTTCCGCACGAGCCTCAAGGAGGACTGCGCGGCCGTCGGCAAAACGCCCGTGGCCGGCGGCAAGGCCGTCCTCACGCTGCCGCCGCGGTCCATCGTCACGCTCTACGGCAAGGCGGGGTGAATAGGAGGAGGGCTGGCATGAACCGGCGACGATTTCTAAAGGCTTCCCTTGCAGCCACTGGCGTCGCGGCAAGCATGGCGGATGCCGTGGCGTCTGCGGCCGAGAAACTTGTCGAGAGCATAAAGCCACAGACGGGGCCCATCGTGCCGGTCCCGAATCCCGCCGCGCAAAAGCCCAACATTCTCCTGGTTCTCGCCGACGACCTGGGGATTGATTCCATCGGCTGTTACGGCGCCGATGCGCCGTTCAAGACGGCCACGCCGGACATCGACAGACTGGCCGCAGGCGGCATACGCTTCAGCCGCTGCTACAACAACGCCTTGTGCACGCCCACGCGCCTGGTGCTGATGACCGGTCAGTACAATTGCCGCAACTACTCGACATTTGGCGAGTACGACCTGTCCAGGGGTCCCTTTTTCGCCTCGATCCTGAGAGACGCCGGATATGCCACTGCGGTTGCGGGCAAGTGGCAGCTCAGCAAAGCGGCGCCAGCCGACGCCGGATTCGACACCCATCAGTTGTGGAACATCAAAGGCGCCGACCGGCCCCGCTATTGGAGCGGCGGGCGCGTCCGCGACGGCAAGACCATTGACACCACGGGGAAATACGCCCCCGACCTCGACGTCGATTTTCTCATCGACTTCATGAAGGCCAAACGCGACCGCCCCTTCTTCGCCTACTACCCCTCCGTTCTGACCCACGGGCCGCTCGAACCGACGCCGGATGCCCCTGAAAAGGGCAAAGGGAAGAAAGGCGACGGCCTGGTCGATTCCACGGCCTATCTGGATAAGCAGGTCGGCCGTCTTGTTGCCGCCCTTGATGATCTGAAACTGCGTGAGAAGACGCTGGTCATCTTCCTGGAAGACAACGGCGCGGAGCCGGCCATCCCGACCTTCCGGGGCAAACCCAGTCTCTCGCCGGGAAAGGCCCATCTGACGGAACGCGGAATGCTTTCGGCAACCGTCGCCAATTGGCCCGGCTTCATCGCGCCTGGCACGGTCAACGACGACCTTGTTGCCTTCTACGATTTTTTCCCCACCTTCCTGGAGTTGGCGGGGGTTCCTTTGCCAAAGAGGCATCCGTGTGACGGCGTCTCCATCGTTCCGCAGTTGCATGGCAAACCCGGACAGACGCGCGACTGGCTTATGCTCGAATGCGGGTGCCAGCGTGCGGTGCTCGACAAGCAATTCAAACTCAATGAGAAGGGCCAGTTGTTCGACATCCGCAACGGCCCCAACGAAGAGCCGGAGATTCCCAGGGACACGGCATTGCCCGAAGCGAAGGCGGCGCGCGCCAAGCTCGAAAAGGCGGCCGCCGGCCTGCCGCCCGTGCGCACCGACCTGGACCCCATGGCGCGTAAACTCGGCCAGAGGGCGAACGCCACGGAAGGCGCCGAATGACGCCGCTCCGCCGGCAAGGGCGGCAGCGGCCGTGATCGTATCTAAAAGAATACTGGTATGAAAGCACGTATTATAATCTTGTTGGTGTTGGCTTTCGGCGCGGTCGCCGCGGCGGCAGCGCCGCCTTCAACTCAGATCGAAGATACCGTGTCGCTGGCCGGGATCCGCCGCCAATCGCTGGCCTACGCCGAGACGTTGCATGTGCCCGGCAAGCCGCTTGGTTGGTATTTCGGAAACCCGCACAGCACAAACGCGCCATCCCTTTACGCCTCGTGCGATGTGGCGCACATCCGCGCCGTGATGGGCGAGGACTTGCGGAAGACGCTCACGCCGGCGCAGCGCGAAGCGTGGATTGACCACATCAATTCCTTCGCACAGCAAGATGGCACCTACGGGCCGGGCCTGAAGAACCATTCTCCCCAGCACGCCAACGGCATGGTCATCGGTGCGCTGGGGGCATTGGGCGGCAAACAGAAGTATCCGGTCCGGCTCTACGATGAGTTCGACACCCCGGAGAAGGTCGGCCCGTGGTTGGAGAAGATCGATTGGCGCAAGCAGTGGGGCGGCTCACACCTGTTCTGGGGCGGGATGCATTGCTTCAGCATGAGCCGCCGCTGCACCGACGCGTGGCGCGACACGGTCTTCCGGTGGCTCGACTCCAACCTCGACTCGCAAACGGGCTGGTGGCGCAAGGGCGAACCGCACGCCGGACCGTTGGAACCGTTGGGGGGCGGGGCCCACATCTGGCCAATCTACCAGCATCACGGCCGGCGATTCCCATATCCCGAACGCGTTATTGACAGCATTCTTGCCCTCCAGAAGCCCGACGGCAGTTGGCTGAGCTATGGCAACTACATGGAACTCGATGCACTCTACGGTCTGGCTTACATGGGGTCGCTCGCGCCCCAGCATCGCCATGGCGACATCCGCGACGCCGCACTGCGGCATGGACGCGGACTAGTCACACGGTGGCCTGCGTTCCTGGGCCGCAAACCGGACTTGCACGAGTTGCTCGCCGCAGCGGGCGCTTTCGGTTTGCTTCAGCAATTGCGCCCGGAAATCTTCGTGGACGATGCGCGCTGGACCGACATCTTCAGTGACCCGCGCCTCTACCAGACGCAGCAGGTCGAAGTTCCGGCTGAAATCCCTGCCGACGCCAAGACTCCAACGCCTCAAGGGAAAAAGCCATGAGCGACAGTTTAAGGAAACCCGAAGCGGGTAAAACTAGAGGATGGCTGGCATGAACCGACGCAGATTTCTAAAGGCTTCCCTGGCGGCCACGGGCGCCGCGGCTGGCATGGCAAATGCCGCAGCGTCTGCGGCCGAGAAACCCGCCGAGAAAACAACGCCACAGAAGGACCCCACTATGCCGGACCCGAATTCCGATGCGCGGCCGAACATCCTCTTCATCATGACCGACCAGCAGCGCTACGACGCCATGTCGTGCCACGGCGGCCAGGCCCGGACGCCCAACCTGGATCGCCTGGCGGCCGGCGGGATCGACTTCGGCCGATTCTTCACGCAGGCCCCCGTGTGCGTTCCGTCACGCTGCAACCTCTTCACGGGGCGCTACGGGCACTCGCACGGCAACCGCGAGAACAACGCCCGCCTGGACCGGCATGAGGTCCACATGTTCAAGGCGCTCAAGCAGGCGGGATACCACCTTGGCTACATCGAGAAGAACCACCTGCTGGAGAAAGAGGAATTCGCGAACTTCGACTTCGTGAACCTGGAAGAGGACCGCAAGGGCGA
>CAYGWP010000447.1:0-3694 GCA_964353455.1 uncultured Anaerolineales bacterium | reverse complement strand
GAGAGGCTGGTGCCGGGGCGGGTGTAATAGTCGAGCACGAACGCGCCCTCGTCCATCTCCGGAAGGAAGTCGGTCTCGAGATGGTCGTACAGGTACACGGCGCCCGCGACGACGCCGGCCATAAGCAGCGCCGTGACAAGGGACCATCTGAGCGCCCATCGCACCACGATTTCGTAGAGGCGTATGACAAACCGAAGGATCACCCCGCCCTGCTCCATCTCGTCCTGCGGGCGCTGCCCCCGACGCCGCATGAACAGCGAGCCGACCGCGGGCGTCCAGGTCACCGCCAGGACGAGTGAAGTGATAAGCGCGAAGACCATCGTCATTGCCAGCGCCCGGAAGAAGACGCCCGGGACGCCTTCCAGGTAGGTCAGCGGTATGAAAACGACGACAGGCGTGAGCGTGCTGCCGACGAGCGGCGGGCCGACCTCGCGGATGGCCAGTTGCACGGCCTTGGCGGCTGAATGCCCCGCCTGTACCTTCGTGTAGATGGCTTCGACCACCACGATGGCGTCGTCGATGACCAGTCCGATCGCCGCCGCGATGCCGCCCAGCGTCATCAGGTTGAAACTCATCCCCAGGAGCCGCATGCCGCAGAGCGTGATGAGAACGGTGACCGGAATCACTGCGGCGGCAACCAGCGTGCTGGCGGCGCTTCGGAGGAACAGGTAGAGAACGACGATCGAGAGCGCAAGTCCGAAGAGGATGCTCTCCCAGACGCTCCGCGATCCCTCGCGGACAAAGAGCGACTGGTCGTAGAAGAATGCCAGCCGCAGGTCCTGCGGCAAGTCCCTCCGGATCTGCTGCAACTGTTCCTGAATCGCGTCGGCGATGCCAACCGTGTTGCCGTCGGGCTGGCTGTACACGTTGAACAACACGGCCTCGCGTCCGTCGGCTGTGACGATGTTGAACTGGGGGGCGTATCCACGGCGGACCGTCGCCACGTCCCGGATGCGGACCGCCGACTGGCCGGACCAGGCGACAACGACGCCGTCGATCTCGCGCGGGTCGCGGATACGATTGTCCACGACCGCAAGGTACAGTTGCCGATTCTCCTCGTGCATGCCCGCGGGGGTAAAGAGGTTGGTGGCCGCAAGCGCCTCGCTCACCTGCGTTACGGACAGGTGGTAGGCGTCAAGTTTGGCCGGGTCAACCACGACGTGGTATTCCGGTTCGCGCCCGCCCACGAGGTTGATGCGCGCCACGCCGGGAATGCGGAGAAACCGCGGGCTGAGGTCGTATCGGGCGATCTCCCACAGGTCCGTGATGCCGCGCGTCTTGCTGGTCAGGCTGATGCCGAGAATCGGAAACGCCGAGAAAGTCAGGCGGTGGACGGCACACTCGGCGGTCGGCGGCAGTGTGCCGCGAATCTGCGACAGGCGGCCCAGAACGTACAGTTCCGCCTGGACCATGTCGGTCTTCCAGTCGAAGAAGACGTTGACGGCGGCCGACCCGCGGCCGGTGGAGGAACGGATGTTCACGGTGCCGGGGATGTTCTTCATCGCCTCTTCCACCGGCCGGGTGATGGTGGCCATCATCTCGTCGGCGGGCATGGCGCCGTTGTCTATAAGGATGACCACGCGCGGGAAGTCCGTCTGTGGGAAAACAGAGGCCGGCATCTTCATCGCCGAGTACACCCCGGCCAGGCAGAGCACGAGCGTCAGGAACAGGATGGCCTTGCGGTGCCGGAGGACAAAGCCGCCTTCCGCGCTTTGCCGCAGCAACGCGGGTTTCTCGCCCGGCGAGCCCTGGCCCGTTCCCGTCTGTGTCGTCAAGAGCGAAACCTCCACGAGCGCTCCAGCGCGAAGCCGCTCGGTCTCTCACTGCCGCTGAGCGGGAGCCGGCGCGGGCTGCGGCCCGATTCGCCCGCCCATGGCCTGGTCCAGGTCCGCGATGGCGGTGGCATACTCGCGGAGCACGTTCACGTAGGCGCGCCGCTGCTCGATAAGCGAACGCTGCGCCTGGGTCAGCCGCAGGATGTCGTGCTCGCCGCCTTCGTAAGACCGGGCGGTGGCATCCACGTTCTCGCGGTTGAGGGGCAACACTTCCTCTTCATAGAAGCGGATCAGTTGGGCATCGGCCTGTGCGGCCGCCGCAGCCTTCTGAACATCCTGGACGACGGTATCCAGCACGGCCATGTACTGGCGTTTCTCGCGGCCGGCCATGAGCATGGCCTTGGCAACCGCGGGCTGGTTCTGATGCCAGAGCGGCATCACAACGTCGAGCGTCGGGCCGCGCAAGTCCGGCGGCGCGTTGGCCCGCTGGCTCTCAAAACCCACCGAGATATCGGTGAAGATGCTCATCTGCTCCAGCGCAGCCTGCTTCTCGGCCTCCGAGATGCGCATCTCGGCCAGGCGCGTCTCAAGGCGCTGCTTGACCGCGAGGCGGAGCAACTCCGGCGTGCCGGGCAGTGCGGACGGACGGGGAAGGCCGCCAACCAGTTTCCACGACACATCCCACCGGTTCAGCCCGAGGAGGCGGGCCAGCGCGGCCTCGGCCAGTTGGCGGTCGCGCCGCAGGGTCAGCAGTTCGCGCTTGACGTCGAGCGCATCGGACCGGGCAAGGTTGACGTCGAGTCTATTGGCCTCCCCTGCATCCATCCGGCGCAGGGCCATGGCGGCGGAACGTTCGGCCAGCGCCAGGCTCTCTTGCGTGAACTCCTCGGCCTTCTGGAGCCCCAGAAGTTCGTAGCAGGCGCGCCTCACTTCGCCGATCATCTCCACGGCCTGCTGGGCAACAGCCAGTTGCGACTGCTCCAATTGGATTTCGGCCACCTTCCGGCGGAATGGGATAAGGAGGAGGTCCATCACGTTCTGCGAGACCGAAGTGGCGATTTCGCGCAGGCCCGTGCCGTCCGGCGCCAGGTCGCTGAAGGCAAGGGAAGGATTCGCGGGCAGGCTCGCCCGGACCACCTCGGCCCGCGAGACTCCCACATCGTGGAACACCGCCTGGAGCCGCGGGTTGTTCAGAAGGGCGATTCGCACCGCCTCGTCCACGGTCAGCCCGTCGCCGAGCATCTCGGTGACCTTGCGGCGAATCGCGGCATCATCCATGTCGGGAAGGTACGTCTCGGGCTGCCCCGTCTGCTCCTGGATGATCTGGGCCGTGCGCTCGTAATCCGCCTTCGGCGCAACAGAGATACAGCCGGCAAGAACCAGCGGCAACAGGAATCCCACCGCGGCCGGCTGCATGGCCCGACGACCGTCACGCACGCATGTACTCCTTTTCCGCCGACCGCTTCCGCCGGCTTGCCCGCCTGAACGTCCCAGTGACGTGATTATTGCCGCCTCGCGGCCGGGCGTCAAACCTTATCCTGGGGGGAGTGACGCCGTGCAAATTCTGGTAATGCGTCACTTTCGGTGGGTGGCACGGCCACGCTGTTGCGTGGCCGTGGCCTTCGCCGGGGCACAACCACGGCCACGCAGAGGCAAAGCGTGGCCGTGCCACCCGTAAGTGACGCCGTGCAAATTCCGCAAGTGCCCTATTGCATTGCCTCAGGCCTGTTCATATAATCCCTAACCTTTCTTCGCCTTAGAATACCTGATTACCCCTCGCCATGGTAACAGCGGTATTCACGCGGGCAGGCCGTTTGTCTGCCGAGGGGGCCGTTTCGCGCCAGTTTCGCCGTAGAGGGGGAGTGCCGTGCAAGGCTTGAACAGGATTCGAAATATCGGAATATCCGCACACATCGACT
>CAYGWP010000446.1:0-11473 GCA_964353455.1 uncultured Anaerolineales bacterium | reverse complement strand
CGGTGGCGCGCCGGACTCGGAGAACGTGTATAAGAACCTCTTGGGCCATGTGGCACCGCCGCCCTCGGCGGTGCAATCCCAGCAGAAATGCCCTCTGCCGGCGGCGGATGCTCCGCCGAGGGCGGCGGAGCCACAAGGTTCTCATACAAGTTCGGAGGCCGCCAAAGCCTTCCTGAACCAGGTGGCCGTTGCCGCGCTGGAAGGCCGCATCGTGGACGCCGATGCCGCGCGCGGCAAGACCCCGGCCGCGCCCGTGCCGCTGCACGCCCGCAAGTTCCTGACAGCACTTCCGACGTTCGAGGGCATTGAACCGCTTGCGAGCAACCTCAAGCCGCTCCTTCAGAAGGTGGCGTCGGTCACCCGCCGCCGGCGGTTCGGCCTCGTTGTCGCCTGCGCGGCGTTGCCAATCTTTATGGCCGGCGCCATGCTGTTCGGGCAGTATGTGATGCGACAGTTGATGGAATCGCAGCCGGACATCATGCCCCTCCAGGTGTGCCTGGTCCACCTTTCGATACTGGAAGAGCCGCCTGACAGCAACGAACGCTCTCAGCAGCGCCAGGCGCTGGAAATCTACATCGCCGGCCGTTTCGGTAAGACGATCTCGGATCCAGCCACCTGGTCCAGCATGTTTGCCTCGGGCGTGCCCGAGGAACAGCGGGCGAAGGCAAGGGCGATTGTGGCCAAGTACCCCAACCCATCGGAAAAGGAAACTGCCGAGGCGAAGGCAGTGGTGGAGCCGATGGTCGGCCCAGACGATGCGAACATCTTCTTTGGACTGTCGCCGCTGTCCATGGCCGCCATGCAGGCAGGCTTTGGAATGGTGCCGCTGGTTATCGGCGGCCTCTTCTGTGCGCTCGCGTTTCGCAGCGGCCTGGCGATGCTGATCTTCGGGGTGGTCGCCGTGAAACGGGACGGCTCGCGGGCCGGCCGGCTGCGCTTCCTCTGGAGGGCGATTGTCGCGTGGTCGCCTTTCGTGCTCGGGTTTGTTGGTTTCATTTTCCTCGGCGGGTGGCTGTTTGCCGACCCTGCTGTCGCCGACGATACCAGTTTCGTCTTGGGCGGTGCCGGCGGGATTGCGCTTGGCCTGTTTGCTGTGGTGGCCGTCGTGTCGGCGCTCTTGCCGGAGCGCGGCATCCAGGACCGGCTGGCCGGCACGTGGCTGGTCCCGCGGTAGTAGTCCAACTTCGATCAACCAGACGCCGACCTTTCATTGACGCCGGTCCCCGCGCGCCGTAGAATCACGAAGGCAAATCAGCGAAGGAGCCTGCGCTATGGCCGCGGAAGAAGCCCGCAAGTACAAGGTCCTCATCGTCGATGACGACACCGACGTCCTGGCGTCCATGAAGATGGCCGTCGGGGAACTGGGGCACACGATCCTGACGGCGACCGACGGCTTGGCGGCCCTGGAGTGGGCCGAGGCCGAGGACCCCGACATCATCATCCTGGACCTGATGCTGCCGAAGCGCGGCGGGTTCCAGGTCCTCCAGAAACTCAAGGGGAGCCACAAGATGATCGGCAAGCGGCCCCTGGTGTGCATGATCACTAGCAACGAGGGGACGAGACACAAGGAGTTCGCCGAGCGGAACGGGGTGGACGATTTCCTCCGCAAACCGTTCGCGATGGCCCGCCTCATAGATATCGTTCGGGCCTTCAGCGGGAAACTCGACAAGGGCATCGAGAACGCCAAGTAAGAATTGTGGATTAAAAACATATTTAGCCGCCGGCCTTGGCCGGCGCGTGTGTTAAGGCGCGAGGGCACATGGCCAAAGTCAGCCGCAGGTCGTTTCTGAAGTGCGCGGGGACGGGCGCCGTTCTCGGCGCCGCAGCGCTTTCCGGTTGTTCGGGCGGCGCGGCCGAGGAAGCGAAGTGCCGCGCCCGGCCGCATCCGATGGCCGAGCAGTGGAAGGCCAGGATCGGCCTGGCGCAGGGCGGGGATGACCCGGCCCGGAACGTCCGCGCGGCCGTCGAAAAACTCTGCGGGGCCGACGGCGCAAAGACCTTCATCAAGCAGGGCGATGTGGTCGTCATCAAGCCGAACATCGGCTGGGCCCAGGTGCCCGAGATGGCCGCAACCGTCGATCCGGCGGTCGTCGCCGAGGTGGTCCGCCTTTGCCGCGAGGCCGGCGCCAAGACCGTCAAGGTCTTTGACAACACCGTCCAGCCCGCCTCGAAGTGCTACGAGTTCAGCGGCATCGAAAAGGCCGCGCGCGACGCCGGGGCCGAGGTCTTCGCCTGCGCGCCGCACCGGTTCCGCGTGCTAAAGTTCGACGACCCGCGCGTAAAATTGCTCGCCGAGTGGCCCGTCTATGAAGAGGCGCTGACGGCCGACGTCCTGGTGAACCTGGCCGCGGCCAAGGTGCACAACGCGTCGCTCGTCACGCTGTGCATGAAGAACCTGATGGGCGTCCAGGGCGGCGACCGCGGCAAGATGCACCAGGAAATCCACCAGAACCTGGCCGACCTCGCCGTCATGATCCGCCCGACGTTCAATATCCTCGACGCCACTCGCATCATGATCTCCGGCGGCCCCAACGGCGGACGCAAGGATTACGTCGTCCCCGGCCGCACGGTCGTCTGCGGCACGAGCGCCGTCACGGTCGATGCCTGGGCGGCGGACCCGAAGAACCTGCCCTGGGCCGCGGGCCATCATGACCTTGCTGCTGTCCGCCACATCGCCCTCGGCGCCGCCGCCGGACTCGGCGTGGCCGATCCGGGCAAGATTGAGGTCGCAACCTGATGAGAATCTCATACGACGCTGAGGCGGACGCGATATGCATTACGTTCCGCGAGACGACCGTGACCACGAAGGACCTTGGCGACGGCATTGCCGCGGACTTTGACAGCGATGGCCTGCTCGCCGGCATCGAAATTCTCGATGCATCCAAACGTAGCGGCGGTGAGGAAACGCTGCGCCGGGTGATCCTGGAGGGAATCGGACTTAAGGTCGCCAAATGAACCCACCCGACCCTGCCCGCAAGCCGCCGCATCCCCTCGTGCGAGTACGCATCGTCGTCCAGTTGATCTTCTTCGCGCTGTTCCTTGCGCTGCTGGTGCTGACGGCCCGCGGGACGGCCGTGGCCGCAAATCCCTGGCTCGCGCAACTATTCCTCATCACCGACCCGCTGGTGCTGGTGGGGATGGCGCTGGCGGGGGCGTTCACGGCGTCGCTGCTGGCGGCCCTGGTGATCGTGGCCCTCTCGGTCTTCCTGCCGCGGGCGTACTGCGGATGGATATGCCCGCTCGGCACGACGATGGACATCGTTGACCGCATCTTCTTCCGCGGCCGCGACCGCTCGAAGAATGCGGCGCCCAGACTGAGGCCCCTCAAGTACGGCCTCCTTGCGGCCGTCCTGGTGCTGGCGGTCTTCCGGGTGGGCGTGTTCGGCTGGTTCGACCCGGTGTGCATCGCCACCCGGTCGTTCGGCGTGGCGATATACCCGATGGCCGACCACGGCGCGAAGGCCGGCCTTGTGGCCGCCGAGAAGGCCGGGGCATCCGGCGCCGCCAAGGTTTTTGATTGGGCCGTCGCCCAACGCATCCTCATCCTCGACACCGACTTTAAGGGCGGCGGCTACGGAATCGGCTGCGCCTGGGCGTGGGTTTTCGCGGCGCTGCTCCTGGCGATTGTGGCGGTCCAGGCGTACCAGAAACGCTTCTGGTGCCGCAACCTGTGTCCGCTCGGGGCGATGCTGGGCCTCGTCGGCTCGGCCAGCTCGATACGGCCGCGCGTCAGCGATGCATGCATTTCCTGCGATGCCTGCCGCCGGCGCTGTAAGACCGGCGCATTCCAGCCGCGCGCGGGACACAAGCGATACACCAGCCTCGTCCAGGAATGCGTGTTCTGCTACTCCTGCGAGGGCCAATTCTGCCCGGTCGATGCGATCCATATCGGGGCGGGGTCGCCGGGGCCCGTCGCGCCCGAGCCGCAGGTCTGTCCGGGACGGCGGGCGCTGCTGGGGGCGATTGCCGGCGGGGCGGTCCTGGGGCCGGCGTTCCTGCTGGACCAGCGGACGCGCAACAAGGAAGAGACGAGCCCGCAGTTCCGCCCGCCGGGGTCCATGCGGCCGGACGCCGAGTTCCTCTCGACGTGCATCCGCTGCGGGGCGTGCATGCGCGTCTGCCCCACCAACGCCCTGCACCCATCCGGGGTCGAGAACGGCATCGCGGGCCTGTGGACGCCGACATTCATCTACAACATTGGATATTGCGATTTCTATTGCGGCATCACGAAGGCCGAGGTGGATGCGGGGTGCGCCGTCCTCGACCCTGAGGCTCGGACCCGAAGGGAGGCGTCTTCCACGGCCGCATGCCGCCCCGCCAACCTGTGCGGGGCCGTCTGCCCGACGGGGGCCATCGCGCGCATCACCCAGGCCGAGAAGGTGAAGTGGAAGATCGGCACCGCCGTCTTCGACAAGAGCCGCTGCCTCCCGTGGGCCCGCGGCGAAGAGTGCCTGACCTGCGAGGAACAGTGCCCGCTGCCCGAAAAGGCGATCTCGCACGAGACGTCCCAGGTTGCGAACCTCGATTGGCTCAAGATGCCGCAGACCAGGCGGAACCGCTACGAGGAACTCGAGGCGAAACGCCTGACCCTTCCGCTGGCGCCGGAAGAGGCGAAGGAACTTGCCGCCATGCCGCCGAAGATGCGCCCCCTCGCCCTGCCCTACGTCATCCGCGACCGCTGCATCGGCTGCGGCACGTGCGAGAACGTCTGCCCCATAGACGGTCCCGGCGGCGTCCGCGTCGAGCACCTCCAGACGCGAGAGGTCCAGTGAGAAGGGGCAGGAATGTTAGCGTCCCTTCCGTTCTGACTAAGAGGCACCGTAGCAGGAGGGCGGAGAATGACGTACACCATGAAACGTCTCCTCGGCGCAGTATTGCGCGCGGGCCGCGCCATATTGGAAGAACGTAGAATGACATACGTCATGCGACCGGTGGAGAAGCAAGTCGCCCGGTTATTAAGCAAAGATGCCGAACTTCGAGCGTTGTGGACTCATGCGCCCTGTGTGCGCCTTGTGCCCGCGGCACGCAAGTACGGCAATGTTGAATTCATGATAGTAAACATATATGTGGAACCTGGCGCGCCATCTCGTGAGGATGTCTGGAACCTGCTCAAGAGGGTATTTGCGAAAGTCCTCGCCTCGGGCGCGTTGGAGGGACTTCTCGGTTTGGAGGTACGCTATAGCGAATTCGCTGGACGCCCTCCCGTGAAGACGGTGCTGTCCGTGTGCACCGCCAGTGAACGGATTCCCCAGTTGCTGATGCTTAGCGCCCAGGACCTTCGAACTTTTGATCCCCCAGAAGGCATAATGTGCACATGGTTTGAGGATGCGAATCGGCGCATGCGTGAAGAGGCCGTCAAACGTGGATTAGGCTAACGTGTGCCCCATCGACGGCCCCGGCGGCGTCCGCGTCGAGCGGCTCCAGACGCGCGAGGTCCGCTGATGCGAAATCCGCTATTGCTTCTCTTCCCGGATTTCCTGGTGTCGCCCCTTGTCGCCGGCCGAAAAGTCGTATATACTTTGTGTACACGGTAGGAGGAGCAGTCCCATGACCAAGAATCTGATCAAACACGGCAACAGCCTGGCGCTGGTGATCGACAAACCCGTTCTGGACCTGCTGCGCATCACCACCGATACGCCGCTGGAACTGGCGACCGACGGCGACCGGCTGCTTGTCAGCCCCCTGCGCGACAAGAAGCGGCGGGAGAGGCTCCGCGCATCGCTCAGGAAGATCAACCGGAAGTACGGCGACGACCTGAAGCGCTTGGCGGAGTGACCGGCCGTGCCCAACTTCCTCTCGCTCGAAGAGGTCCTGCTGATTCATAGTGACCAGATCGACCTCTACGGCGGCACGCCCGCTGTACATGATACGCCACGCGGGAAGGCCAAGTTGCCTCTTGAGGGCCCCAACAGTACGAGGTAGTATGAATACGACAGCGATGCCCCTGGAGGAAGTCACTAAGAACGGCGCCTGTGCATCATGGAATCGGTTGACAGGGCGAAGATGCTGCACCACCGGTCGCGGTCAGATGGCTTCCTGCAAGCCATGCGGGTTCTGGCCGTCAACCTGGAGGCTCACGGAAATGCCGTCGCCCTGCTTGCCGTGCACGCGGCAATCTCGCTCGGCGACGCCTTGATGCTCGCGTGCACGGGACGCCGCAGCAAGGATCAGGATCACCTAGCTGCCGTTGACGCCCTGCGCCGTCTCTGTGCATCGAGAGGAATCGATCCGGCCGGGCTCAATCACCTTTCGTGGCTTATCGCCAGGAAGACCGTATTTGCCTACGGTGACAAGCGGCTGGACCTGAACGATGATGTCAGAAGGGCTCAACTGAATGTGGAGAGGTTCGCAACGTGGGCTTACAAGCATTTCAAGGAAATCGCAAGAGCGGAGCGGAGCCATGACTGAAACGCAGCGGCTGTACGAACGCGCGAAGGAGCCGGTGTCACAGTGTATGATCCGGCGCCTTCTTCTGCCGTCTGTTTACTGGGATGCGCCGTGGCCTACGCCTGACCGGCAGGTTGATCTTCTCGTTGTGGATCGCGCCGGCGTCGGGGATGTTCACATCGTTGAGATAAAGCGAAGAGCGGCCGACGCCATCAAGGCGATTCCCCAGGTAATGGCCATCCCTGCACAATACAAATGGATCGCGTTCTATGCCGACACGCTGGACCGCAAGACCGAGAGCGCCATCGCTAAACGAAAAATGCTGTTCCCCGACAAGGGCCCCGGCTGCGTCGGCGTCATCGCGATCGAGCGGACGACCGGCAGTGCGATGGAAGCCCGCATCCTGGTTCCGGCGGAACGGTTCCCGGGATCCTATGATGAGGAACTGCAACTCTTCAGCGCCACCCATAAGCCGGACATAAGTTTCGAGTAGGCAGCGCCCGCTATTGCGTTGCGTCGCCATTTCGGGTAAACTTCGTGCTTCATAGCGACCGAAAGGAACTCTGAGGCGGGTTTCCGACAACCAGGCAGGCGCGGGAGCGGTCGCATCCCGACGCCCAAGTGCGGCAAGGAGAGATGCATGGCGACGAAGAAGCAGGAGATCATCCAGCAGTATCGGGTCCACGAGGGCGATACGGGATCGCCGGAAGTCCAGGTGGCACTCCTGACGGAGCGGATCAACCACCTGACGGGCCACCTGAAGGGGCACCTGAAGGACCACTCCTCCCGGCGCGGCCTCCTGAAGATGGTCGGCCGCAGGGCCAGCCTCCTCAAGTACCTAGCAAGCGAGGACCGCGCGCGGTACCAGGCGGTCATCGAGCGGCTCGGAATACGTAAATAGAACGGAAGTTTCAAGTTTCAGGTTTCAAGTGCTTGAACTTGTAACTTGAAACCTGAAACTCTGTCTTTCGGTCGGCGGTGGGGAGTCAACGGATCAGGAACCATCACGGAGGCGAACAATGGCAGCGGTGAGAGTGGAACGGCAGATCGCGGGTCGTACGCTGAGCATCGAGACGGGTCAGATGGCCAGGCAGGCGCATGGCAGCGCCGTTGTGCGGTACGGCGACACGGTTGTCCTCGTGACGGCCGTGCGTGCCCAGCCGCGGGCGGGCATCGATTTCTTTCCCCTGACGGTCGAATATCGGGAAATGACATATGCCGCCGGGAAGATACCCGGCGGCTTCTTCAAGCGCGAAGGCCGCCCCTCGACGAAGGAAACCCTGACCTGCCGCATGATAGACCGGCCCCTCCGGCCGCTCTTCCCCGACGGATACATGGACGAGGTCCAGGTCATCGCGCTGGTGCTGTCGGCCGACCAGGAGAACGATCCCGACATGCTGTCGTTGATCGGGGCGAGCGCCGCCCTCTCCCTCTCGCCGATTCCGTGGCAGGGTCCGATCGGCGCGGCCCGCATGGCCCTGGCCCAGGGGGAGTTGATCCTCAACCCCACGCACACCCAGCGCGACGCCGCGCAGATGGAACTGATCGTGGCCGGCCTCGACGGTGAGATCAACATGACGGAGGCCAGCGCACAGGAGGTCCCCGAAGAAAAGGTCGTCGAGGCCCTCGCCTTCGCCCAGGACGCCATCCGGACCGTCATCGAGATGCAGCAAGAACTCGTCGAGAAGGCCGGCGCACCGAAGATTCCGTTCGCGGGCCCCAAGGACGTCTCGGCCCTCGAAGAGCGGATCGAAAAATCTTTCCTCAATGAACTCCAGGCCGCCAAGCACATCCACGGCAAGACCGCCCGCGGCAAGGCGTGCGACGACATCTACGACCGGGCCGCCGAGGCCGTCCTCGTGGGCGAAGGCCGGGCCACAGAGTGGACCGAGGCCGACCTGAAACTCGCGTGGTACCGCGTCGAGGACCGCCTCATCCGGCGGATGCTCCTTTCGGGCGAGCGGACCGACGGCCGCCGGCCCGACGAACTGAGGCCCGTCACCTGCGAGGTCGGCGTCCTGCCGCGCACACACGGGTCGGCCCTCTTCACCCGCGGCGAAACGCAGGCCCTCGTCATCACCACCCTCGGGACCGGCGAAGACCAGCAGATCATCGACGGCCTCCTCGAAGAGTACAAGAAGTCGTTCATGCTGCACTATAACTTCCCCCCCTTCTCGGTGGGCGAAGTGAAGATGATCCGCGGCGCCTCGCGCCGCGACATCGGACACGGGGCCCTGGCCGAGAAGAGCCTTGCCGGCGTCCTCCCGGCCGACGGGCAGTTCCCCTACACCATCCGCATCGTCTCCGACATCATGGAATCCAACGGCTCGTCCAGCATGGCCACCGCGTGCGGCGCAACGCTGAGCCTGATGGACGCGGGCGTCCCGATCAAGGACCCCGTGGCGGGCGTCTCGATCGGCCGCATCAGCGAGGGCGCGAAGGACCTCCTCCTCGTTGACATCCAGGGCGAGGAAGACAACGTCGGCGACATGGACTTCAAGGTGGCCGGCACGC
Organism: uncultured Anaerolineales bacterium; assembly: GCA_964353455.1. Classification (GTDB taxonomy): domain Bacteria; phylum Planctomycetota; class Phycisphaerae; order FEN-1346; family FEN-1346; genus CAYGWP01. The sequence goes on along the minus strand of CAYGWP010000446.1, from coordinate 2,572 downwards.
AGCGCGGCGTGACGGGCATCCAGTTGGACCTGAAGATTCGGAGCATTTCACTTGATGTCTGCCGCAAGGCCATCGAGCAGGCCCGCAAGGTCCGCATGGACATCCTGAAGGTGATGCTGGCGACGATAGCCGCCCCGCGGGCCGAGATCAGCCGCCACGCCCCGCGCCTCCTCCAGATCAAGATCAACCCCGATAAGATCGGCAAAGTCATCGGCCCCGGCGGCAAGACAATCAAGGCCCTCGAAGCCAGCACCGGCGCACGCATCGAGATCGAGGACGACGGCACGGTCACCGTGTCCAGCGTCGATGTCGAGGCCGCCGAGAAGGCCCGCGACGCCATCCTCAGCCTGACGGCCGAGGTCGAACTCGGCCGCACCTACACCGGCACCGTCGTCTCCGTGAAGGACTTCGGGGCGTTCATCGAAATCATGCCCGGCCAAGACGGCATGTGCCACGTGTCGGAACTCTCCGACAAGTACGTCAAGAAGGTCGAGGACGTCGTCAAGTTGGGCGACACGGTCCGCGTCAAGGTTATCGCCATCGACGACACCGGCCGCGTCAAACTCTCGCGGAAGGCGGTCCTTAAAGAAGAGGCCGACGCGGCGAAGAAGGCCTAGTTCTTTGTCACTCGTCAAATGATGAGTAGCCGGGTGGCACGGCCACGCTGTTCTGCGTGGCCGTGGTCTCTCGCCCGGGGGCAGCCACGGCCACGCAACAGCAAAGCGTGGCCGTGCCACCCTTGAATTGAGGCGCGACAGAGCACCAGCGTCGAACCCTCGAAGGAGGCCCGCTTGCAGGCGATCCTGGAATTCGGGCTCGGATTGCTGGCCGGCATCCTGCTGACCGTCCCAGTCGCCTTGCTGTTCGCCAGGGGGGCCAGGCGGCGGGCGCTGGAAGGCGAACGCCGCGCCCGGCAGGCCGCGCACCTCGCCGAGGTCGGCACACTCACCGGCGGCCTCGCGCACGAAATCCGCAACCCCCTCTCCACGCTCACGCTGAACCTTCAACTCCTGCGCGAGGACCTCGAGCGGCCCGGCTACGCCGGGGCGAAGCCCGGCCAGGCGGCCGACACGCATCTCATCGCGCGCCTCTCGACGCTCCAGGAAGAGGCCGTCCGACTCCAGACGATCCTCGACGATTTTCTCCGCTTCGCAGGCAGGCACGAGATCCGCCCCGTCGTCCAGCCCATCGGGCCGATCATCGAGGACGCGGCGGCCTTCTACCGCGACAGGCTCCTGCGGTCCGGAATCCAGGTCCGCACGGGCCTCCCCGGCGACCTGCCGCCTGCGGCCGTCGATGCCGACCTCCTCAAGCAGGCCGTCTCGAACCTCATCCTGAACGCCGAGGCCGCCATGCCCAACGGCGGCGAACTCCTTATCACCGCCGAACGGGAGCGCCGCAGCCTGTGCCTCCACATCACCGACACCGGCACGGGCATCAAGCCGGAGGATCTGGACAAGATCTTCGCCCCGTATTACTCTACCCGGCCGGGCGGAACCGGCCTGGGGCTGCCGACCGTCCGCCGGATCATACAGGAACACCAGGGCACCATCGAGGTTCACAGCGAACCGGGTCGCGGCACGCGGTTTACGATCCGCCTGCCTGCCGCCGACGCAAGTTGATGCCTCTGCACTTCCTCTCTACCGCAGAGGCCGCAGAGAACGCAGAGAAAGACGAAGGGTGGGGAAAAACAGCAGAAACACTTGTTCTTGTTGTTATCAATATCTGCTGATTCTTTCTCCGCGACCTCTGCGGCCTCTGCGGTAAAATGGCAGGCAATGAAACGCACGAAGTGAAATGATGACCGATAAAATCGCCACCGACGCCCATCGCCGCATCCTCATCGTCGAGGACGACCGGCCACAGGCCGACGCCGTTGCCGAGGCCCTCACGCGAATCGGGCACTCGTGCGTCGTCGTCACCGAGCCGCAGAGGGCGCTGGAGGTCCTGGAGGACGATTCCTTCGACCTCGTCATCACCGACCTCGTGATGCACGATGTGACGGGCATGGACATCCTGCGCGAGGCCCGCCGCATCGACCCGGCGGCCGAGGTCATCATGATCACCGGCCACGGCACGATCGAGACCGCCGTCGAGGCCATCCGCGAGGGCGCATCCGACTACATCACGAAGCCCCTTAACCTCTCGGAACTCAGGGACCGCGCGGCCAAGGCCCTCGAACACCGCCGCCTCGTCCGCCGCACCGAGCAACTCTCCGAGCAACTCCAGGAACGCTTCGGATTCGAGGGCATCATCGGCCAGTCCACCGCCATGGGACGCATCATCCAGATATGCCGACAGATCGCTCCCACCGACGCCACGGTCCTCATCGAGGGCGAGAGCGGCACGGGCAAGGAACTCATCGCCAAGGCGCTCCACAATAACTCGCCACGCAAGGACCATAACTTCGTGGCCCTCAACTGCGCGGCCCTGAGCGAGGGCATCCTGGAGAGCGAACTCTTCGGACACGAGAAGGGGGCGTTCACCGGGGCGCTGGCCACCCGCAAAGGCCGCTTCGAGCACGCCGACGGCGGGACACTCTTCCTCGACGAGGTCGGCGACATGCCGACGG
>CAYGWP010000445.1:0-6460 GCA_964353455.1 uncultured Anaerolineales bacterium | reverse complement strand
GGAACCGTGATGGTGGAGCGCATCGGCCACCGCGACGGCTTTTATGAGGATTGAATAATGGCATCTCAAACACTGACTGTGGCAGGCCGGAAGTTCGTCCTTCTGCCGAAACGCGAGTACGAGAAACTCCGCACGCTGGCCCGGGCCGCCGTCGAAAGCGACGAGCCGCGTCTGCCCCAGCCCGATGCCCAAGGCAACTACCCCGCCGTGCAATTCGCCCGCGTCTCGCTGGCTCGGAAGATCATTCGCCGCCGGCGCGCGGCAGGTCTGAGCCAGGCGGAGTTGGCCCGACAAGCAGGCATCCGCCCGGAAACGCTAAACCGCATCGAACGCGCCAAGGCCAGCGCCGACGTGGGAACCGTAGAGAAAATCGTCCGGGCCTTGGAGAAAGCCGAATCGGAAGCAGGCGAGTAACCCCCTTGCGTCGCGGCGCCAACCTACGGTTTCTTCAGGAGATACTCCTCCGCCCGGAGGATGCCGGAGTTCTGGCCGCGCGCCATCTCGGCGGGGACTTCCTCGACCGGCACGTCCGGCTCGATGCCATTGAACTCGATGGGTTTGCCGTCGGCCCTCCAGCGGCTGCGGACCGAAAAAGTGACCGAGGCAATGCCCGAGGGGAACGTCCACTGCTGCTTTGAACTCGAGGACCCGGCCGTAGTGGATCCGAAGAGGCGGGCCCTGGCGTAGCGGGCAAAATCGCGGGCCAGGGTCTCGCCGGCCGAGATGCACCCGGCGTCAATCAGGACCGCCACGGGCTGCGGAAACGCCTGGATGGCCTTGATGACCGCATCGTCATAGCCGCCGCCCCCGTTGCCGCGAAGGTCCACGATCCAGCCCTTGGCGCCGGCCGCCTTGGCAAGGGCCTCGGCCATGCCCGGCCCGGTGCTCTCGTCCACACGGCGGATATACATGTACCCGACACCGTTCGGCAGCCTGGCGTAGTGGAAGGAGCGGCCGACGGCCGTGAGGTCCGAGGGCAGGTTGTAGGCGTGCGGCCAGCCGCCGGCCTCGACCGCAGAGGCCAGCACCACGGTCTGCTTCGTCCGGCCCGCCATGTACGTGATGCGGTGTTGTTCGCCCTTGACGGCGCCGGCCAGCGGTATGCGGTACTCAAAGAGCCGGGCCCGCTGAGGGCTTGAGAATGGGCCGCCCTGCGCCCAGGCATTCCTCGTGCGCTCCTCCAGGACCTGCCGGGCGTTCTTGCCGTCGATCTCCGTGACGACTGTTCCCACCGGCAGCATTTTCTCATTGCCCTGCGGCGGCATCATGACCACGACTGCGTTATCGACGGCCGGGAGGAAACTGAGGCCGGGGTAGTACAGCGGCGGACGCTCGGTCGGCTTGACCTTCGAGTCGCCCAGGGCCATGTGGGCGTCGCGAAGGCAGCGGATGGCGTCCAGAACCAGGCCCAGGAAATCGGCGTCGGAGCGGCATGCCTTGGCCGACGCCGCAAGCCGCATCTTGGCCGCCGACCAGTCGGCCCGGATGCCCTTCAGGTCGAAGAACGGGTAGGTCTTGTCCACCTCGGCGACAAAGGCCGCCATGTCGGCCTCGTACTTGGAGGCGGCAGGCCCTGCTGCCGCCAGGACCGCGCACGGACACAGGAACCACGCCGCGACGGCCAAGGTCACGCATAGGGCGCGGCGCCAGAGCGCCGCTCGGCACAGGACAGGTTCCATGGGCGCCGTCCTCAGGTAGCAGGTGTTACTTCAACTCCTCATCGAAGCAAATCACGACCTTGCCCACCTGCCCTTCATCGGCCAGGCGGTACGCCTCGGCGGCCTTCTCGAGGGGCAGCCGGTGCGTAACGGTGATCTCGGGATGGAGGCCCCAGCGGTCCAGGCGCTCCAGGAGTTCCTCCATGTGCTTGAGGCTCGTGACCCACGAACCGAAGAGGGTGATCTGCGGGTGGATGAGGACGGGCGACACGTCGAACTCGACCTTGCTGCCCTCGCCGACAAAAGCGCACCGCCCCCACTGCCGCGTCCCCTGGAGCGCAAGGAGCCGCGCCTGCGGGGCGCCTGAGCAATCGATCGAGACCTCGCAGCCTCTGCTCTCCGTGAGGTCCTTGATCTTCCGCAGCGCCTTATCGTCGGCCTTGATCGCATGGTCCACCAGTTTCAGGTCCCTGGCGATCTTCAGGCGACCGTCGGAGATGTCGGTGCCGACGATCATCGTGGCGCCAAGCGCGCGGCCGAGCATCGCCGCCGCAAGCCCCACCGGTCCCAGACCCGTCACGAGCATCCGGTCGTGGCCGCTCAAGGCCATGCGCGTCAGGGCCTCGTAACTCGTGCCGAAACCGCATGCGCACAGGGCGCCGTCGGTGTACGTCAGGCTGTCGGGGAGAAGGCAGCAGGTGTTTTCCTCGGCCAGGATGTAGGGGGCGTGGCCGCCGTTGCGCTGCCAGCCGTACGCCGCCCGAAGCGGACTCGTGCACGAGATCATATAGCCATGTTTACAATCGTCGCAGCAGCCGCAGCCCGAGATGTGATAGAGAACCACGCGGTCGCCCGCCTTGTATCGCTTCGAGTTCGGGCCGACCTTGACTATCTGGCCGCAAGGCTCGTGCCCGGCGATCATGCCGGGCTGGTACCCCTCTGGGCCCTTCCCGGTGTGCTGGCGGTAGATGGCGCGGATGTCGCTCCCGCAGATGGAGGACGCCTTGGTCCTGATGAGCACCTGCCCAGGCCCCGGCTCGGAAACCGGGAACTCGCGGAACTCCACCGTGCTGTTGCCGGGCAGTATGACGCCCTTCATCTTCCCCGGTACGGGTCCACACTTCGGAGCGGGTATGCTTTCCTTCTTCGCCATGTCCGCCATCCTCCTCATGTGGTAGCGCCGGAAAAAAGTTGCGGCAGAGGCCCCATACTCTATCGCGTCGGGTAGGCAGGTCAAAAGTTTTCCCGTGACAGGCAGTGGAATTGAAGGAAGTGGTCAGCCGCCCGCCCTACGTACTGGCGGGCCGGGCCGCAAGGGCGGCCATGCCCAGACCGATGAGGATCAGGCTGGCGGGTTCCGGCACCGCGCCGCCCGCGTCGCCCCGCCCTACGTACAGGCGGGCGCCGCCGGCCGAGTCAAGCACGAGGTCGCCTGCGCCGTCTCCAATCATGCCGTCCATGAGGCCCAGCGGGTCGCCGTAGAGCCGGCCGTTGTTGTAGGCCCCGCCGATGATGCCCGCTTCATCGTCGTACACCCAGCCATCGAACCCGAAGACGTCGCCGCCCCAGTACTGGGCTCCGGTCGGCCCGGTTCTGGAGTAGTTCCCGCTCATGATGGCCACGTCGTCGTCGTACACCTTGCCGTCCAGGTCCACATCGCCGAGATAGGTAAGCCTGACGAGGATGCTGGTCGAGTCAACCGCAACGCCGCCGAACGTCGTGCCCCGCGTCCCGCCCGGGCCGTACCACAATTCGCCAGTCTCGGCGAGCAGCCGGCCCTGGTCCACGAACCCGACCGTGTAGAGGCTGGGGTCGTTCTTGGCCATGGTGCTGGTGATGCCGGTGCCGTACCACGGGGTGTCCGGGCCGGACCAGCCGGCCTGGACCCAGCCCTTGACCTCCTGAAGGGGGCTCTTGTACGGATCCCCGCTGTAATCTATCACCATGAAGCCGCGGCCGAGGTCAAGCGACGACTTGGTCGGGTCGATTGACAGCGACTGTGTCACCAGGGTTTTGGCTACGCCCGACGGCAGCGAGGCAGAGCCGGCCTGGAGGTTGAGGGACTTCAGGTGCTGGCTGGAGTCAAACACGATTGACGCATCGGCGGCGGTCGCCTTCAGGGCAAGTTTGCACGTGGGCGATGAGCCGCCGGCGTTTGAGTCCAGGTGAAGCGTTCCGCCGCCGACGTCCAGCGTCGTGCCGGAACTGAACGACAGCGTGCCGCCAAGCGTCAGCATCCCCGCTCCGGTCTTCGAGAGGGTGCCGGCGGTCATCGACACGCCCCCGGCGAGAGACACGTCGGCGGTCGTCGCGTTGATGGCGGCGGTGCCGGTCACGCCGCTCAGGGTCGTCGTTCCGCTCACCTTGAGCGAGTAGCCGTGCCCGCCGGTGACGGTGAGCGTCCGGTTGCCGGTAATCGTAAGCGACTTGACGGCCAGGGCGTTGCCTGCCCCCGAGGCGATGCGATCGACGTTGATCGTCGAACTGCCGCTCACAGTCGTGGTGTTATTGAAGGTGACGGCCGTCTCGCTGCGGAGGTCGAGCGTTCCGCCGGCAATGCCGGCCGCGCCGACCCCCATCCCGGCCGCATCCGTGATGCGCAGCGTCCCCTCCTCCAGCCTCACTCCGCCGGGAAACGTGTTCGGGCCGGCCAGCACAAGCGTGCCCGCGCCCTGCTTGGTGATCTTGCTCGCCCCCGGGCTGCTGATGACGCCCGAGAACACCAAGTCGCCGGTGGAGCCCTGCGCAAGCGTCAAGGAATCTCCGAGAACCACGGGCACTTCGATGGTGTGCGTGCCGGCGCCTGTCACGTTGATGGCGCAGGTGGCGCCGCTGGTGCCGTCGAAGGTCAGCGTCGAGGCGGAGCCTCCGTCGCGGCCGAAGGTGTAGAGGTTCGTGCCGTCCAGTTGCAGCGTGCCGATGCTGACGCTGGTATCCAGGGTCACGCGGCGGGCCTGGCCCTGGGCGCCGCCGAAGATCACCCAGCGGTCGGCCGCGTTCGGGACGATGCCGGTTGACCAGTGCGATGCGGCGTTCCAGTTGTCGGTGCCGCTGGTCCAGGTGGCCCGGTTGGCCATGCCGAGGATCCAACTGGAATAGTAACTGACGCGGACGGCATAGAGCAACTCGGCAGTTGGGCTTGCCTGCGTGCCGAACCAGGTCTGGGAAGAACCCCCATGCGGTTCGACGCTGAGTGTGAGGCCGGCCACCTTCCACGTGCCGCCGTCGTTGATGAACCATCCGCCGCCGGAATCGTAGAAGGCGGGAGCGGCCTCGTACGGCACGCGCTTCTCCGACGGCGCGGCGTCCCAGCGGTCGAAGTCGGCCCTGATGTACTGCGAGGCGTAGTTCTCGGTGGGGTCCACGCGGCCGGTAGCGTATGTACTCGTCCCGACGACATCCACGCAGTTCTGGCCCCATCGTAGCGTGCTGTTGTCGCTGCCATCCCAACTGTAGCCGTAGGTCGATGGGGAGATGTCGCCCGACGGGAGGTTGGCCCCCCGCCCCATCCCGTAGCCGCCCATGGCGACGGTCTGGCCGAGTTCGCCGCTGTCATTGGTGTACACGTCAACGTAGTTGGTGAGGTTGGCCGGCTGGCCGCCGACCGCAGTGAGGCGCACCACCCTCAGGTCCGCCACGGGGTGGATGATGATCTCGGCCACCATGTACTCGGTGCCGCCGAACCAGACGCTGCTGCCGACGCCGTAAGACTGGTGGCGGGTGGTGATGATGTAGTTCGGTGAGATCGCCACGCAGGAGGCGTTGCTTACCCATCGCCCGGCCACGTTGGCGCTCGGCATGGAGGTCGGCCAGCCCTCGTTATCGGCATACTCCGGCTGGTTGGGATGCTGGATGAGCCCGAAGGCGGGCGCAGCCGCCGCCAGCGCTGCCGCGATGGCCACAACTGCGACTGCCATGGATTGAGGTTCTGGCCGGTGCATTCCGTCCCCGGGTCGCCCTCCACGTACCGGGCGCATTCGGATGGCCGATACCGAGGAGGGGCGGGTAAACTACACACACTCCCCATATACATCTTAGGCCAAAACATGCACAAGTCAAACCGCGGCGGATCAGTACATCTCAGGACGCAGAGGGACGGGCTGACCCAACCGGTCGCCTTGGGCGCCGGCCGCGGCCACAGCCGGCCCGGCCAACATCAGGGCCAGTGTTGCCGCCTGATACAGACGCCGCGGCAAACGCGGCTGCGAGACGGCAGGACACACCCCTGTCCTTCGGCCCCAACGCCCCGTGCGGCATCCTCAAAAAAAGGCCGCCCCTGGTAGGAGCGGCCCTGTATTCACTTCCGAACCTGCGCCAACAGGCACTGCTTCGTCGAATCTACTTGCGACGGCGCCAGGCAACCATGCCCGCCAGGCCGAGGCCCATGAGGGCCATCGTCGCCGGCTCCGGAACGATGTTCAGCGCACCCTCGCCATAGGCGGTCTCACCGTCACCCGTATGCACCTTCACGACGATCGGATGAACGCCCGTCGGGTTCGGGCCGTACAGGTCCTGGAGTTGCACCCACGTCAGCGTCGGCCCAGCGCCCGTGGCATCGTCATACAAAGCGTCGCCGTCGAGGTCCCAGTCAAAAGTGGCCATCGTATGGCTGCTCCAGGCGCCGTCGCCGTCAAGGATGACGGGCTGCTCCCACTCGCCGGTGTACGTATTGTCCGCCGAGTTCTTCCTGGCATCGGCCGTCGCGAACGGCTTGTAGATCGTCAGGCCATTCAGTACAAAACCAGGGTCCGCCTGGGCTGACTTACCGATGTTCCACCCGGTGCTGCCGTTGTATTTTACCA
>CAYGWP010000444.1:0-21500 GCA_964353455.1 uncultured Anaerolineales bacterium | reverse complement strand
CAGCCGGGGGCGGCTGTGCCACGTGGCACAGCCGCCCCCGGCTGTGCAAGCGAACCTGCAAAGGAGCCGATAATGGCAGCGAAGGCCAAATCTCAACTTGCGGTCACCCTGTTCACCCTGCGCGATTTCTGCAACTCGCCGGAGGACATCGTACGGACGCTGACGCGGGTCCGCAAGATCGGGTACCAGAACGTGCAGATATCGGGCAGCGGCCTGATGCAGGTGCCGCCGGCCGACCTCGCCGAGATGGTGGCCAACGCCGACCTCCGGATCATCGGCAGCCACCTGGCGATCCAGATGTTCCGCGAGGACCTGGGGGGCGTCATCGCGAGACTTAAGGCCTGGGGCTGCCCGTACTGCGCCATTCCATATCTTGCGGCCGAGGACCGCCCCGACGGCGCCGCCTGGAAGGCGCGGGCCAAGGAGTTCAATAAGTTCGGCCAGGCCCTCGCCAGGGAAGGGATCACCCTTCAGTACCACAACCACCACTTCGAGTTCCACAGGTTCGGCGGGCGGACCGGCCTCGACATCTTCTACGCCGAAAGCAGCCCCCGCTACGTCCAGGCCGAGATCGACGTGGCATGGGTGGCGCGCGGCGGCGGCGACCCGGCCGCATGGTGCGCACGCATGAAAGGACGCATGGACCAGGTCCACCTTAAGGACTGGATGATCCTTGCGAACGAGCCCGCCTGGACCGAGGTCGGCGAGGGCAACCTCAACATGCCCGCGGTCCTGAAGGCATGCAAGTCGGCCGGCGTAAAGACCTACATAGTCGAGCAGGACCAGTGCCCGGTCACGAACGATCCCTTTAAGAGTATCGAGATAAGTTTCAAGAACCTCAAGCGGCTGGGCCTCAAGTAAACGGCCAACCGCAGGGAAACAGCAAGATTCAATACGAATCACGGCTTCGGACGTTCGGCGCTCGCCCAGGAGAAGGGCCGCCCGGGATCCGTTCGCCAAGGGCGCGGTGATTCTCAGGCGGAATCGTCTTGTCGGCGACGGCATGACCCTTGGGAAAGCGCTCGGTGCTGGAGACGATTTGCGCCCCGCTGGCATCGCCGAAGGCACTCGGCGCAGGGATTGCCCCGCGGAGCGGTGCGGGCAAGGCGCGAGGGGCGGCAATGCATAACTCTGTTCTCCTTGTGTCGATGATTTGCGCGTTGGCAACCGGCCCGGACGGCACGTGGAAACCCGTCTCGACCGACATTCGGCCCGGAGACGCGGAGAAGTCGCACGTCGAGACGGTCATCCAGAGAGAGTACAAGTACAAGGTCGTTCAGGGCGGCACGATGGACGGCCGGAACTGCCGCTCGCCGATGGGGTGCGGGATTGCGCGGGAAGGGGCGTACATCCAGACCTGGGAATCGAACCGGTCGGTCCGGATGGAGAACGTGGGCGAGACCGACCTCGTGAATCCGTGGCTCTCGAACGGGCGGAACAATTTCCGCAGCGTCGATGAGATCGGCGCCTCGGCCGTCACGCCGGACATGACCGACGCCGAGAAGGCCTTCGCGCTGTGGTTCCAGGAAATCCGGCACCGCCACCACTCGCCCGGAGACAACAAGGAACTCGGCGACCCCGTGAAGGTCTTCAACATATACGGATATAACACTTGCGGGAATGATTCCATCTGCCTGGCCACGCTGTGGCGCAAGGCCGGCCTGAAGGCCGCGCCGGCGCGCGCCCTGGGGCACTGCATCTCGCAGGCGTTCCACGACGGCGCCTGGCACTTCTACGACGGCGACATGCACTCTGTCTATCTCCTCAGGGACAACGAGACCGTTGCCGGCGAACAGGACATCGTGCGCGACCACGACCTCGTGAAGCGGACCCACTCCAAGGGAATCCTCTTCCAGGACGCCTGGTGGAGCGAGCAGGAAATGCCCGCGATGTACTTCTTCGAGGGGGCCGTCGCGGGCGAGCGCGGCGGCAAAGGCGACACGACGATGAACATGGTCCTGCGACCCGGCGAGGCCATAACGTGGCGATGGGGGCAGGCCGATCCGGTCAAGTATCACGGCGCGCTGATGACGTCGCCAACATACAAGTCTGTGATATATAACGGATTGTGGGAATACTGCCCCGCCCTCTCCGGCGAAGCCTGGCGCAAGGGCGCCCGGACTGCGGAGAACATCGCCTCGGGCCCCGACGGTCTGGCCGCGCAGGAAGGCAGGAAGGGCACGATCGTCTGGTCGATGCGAAGCCCTTACGTCTTCGTGGGAGGCCGGATCAGGGCCGAGGGGACGGATGCCAGGTTCTCCTTCTCGGCCGACGGCAAGGCGTGGGAGGCCGTCAATGACGACCTGTCGAAGTGCTTCCAGATCGTCGGCCCGGCCCGGTACGAGTACTGGCTTAGGTGCGAGTTGGAAGGCGCCGCCCGCCTCCGCCGCCTGGCAATCATCAACGACGTGCAGATGGCCCCGTTCGCGATGCCCGAGATGGCCGTGGGCGAGAACGTGTTCACATATTCCGATCAGTCCGCCGGAGAGCGCAAGGTGCGCATCACGCACAACTGGGTGGAGCGGTCGGCCTCCAGGCCGCCGGCGGCGCCGACGGCCCCGCTCTACCCGCCCGACGGCGGCGACGCCGACGGCACCGACATCGTCTTCCGATGGGCCGCCGCCAACGACGCGGACGGCGATGCGATCGCCGACTACCACTTCGAACTCTCGGCCCGCGCCGACATGAGGTGGCCCCTCTCAATGTCCTTCTACAAACTCATATCCCGGACAGCCGATGTGACCAGGCAGAAGGACAAGGACGCCGCCAAGGAGAAGATCGCCGCAAAGAACCAATACACCCTGCTTCAGCCGGGCCTCCTGACCCCCGACCGGCGATATTGCTGGCGGGTCCGGGCGATGGACGACAAGGGCGTGTGGGGACCCTGGAGCAAGACATGGACCTTCACGCCGCGCGGCCCGGCGTATCCGCTGGACGTCAAGGTCGAGTTCGACGAGGCCCGGGGCGCGGGGATTCTTCGCTGGAAGGCCAATCCGGTCGGCCGGCGGCCCGCCAAGTACCGCGTTTACGGCAGCGACGAAAAGGGCTTCACTGTGGCCGACGAGCGGTTCCAGAGCGTTCTGGGCGTCACGAAGGACGAGATGGCGGCGTGGAACCCGTGGTTCCCCGCCAACTTCATCGCCGAGACTCAAGGCCCGGAACTGGCCGTCATTGGCGGCCGGGTGGACCTGCCAGCCGCCAACAAGACCTACTATCGCGTCGTGGCGATGGACGACCGGGGCAAGCGCAGCGGCCCGTCGGATTACGCAACCGGCCCGCGGCCGGTTATCTTCAGCAGTCCCGTCGTGACGGCCAAGGTCGGCGCCGAGTACCGCTACCAGGTGCTCGCTAACCGGTCGCTCGGCACACTTACCGCGCGCATGAAAGGGACACAGCAGGTCAACGGCTACTTCGACATCGAGAAGCCCACGTTCTCGCTTCAGCGCGGGCCGGCATGGCTCAGGGTCGACGAGGCCACGGGCCTGCTGTCCGGCACGCCGGATGCGCCGGGCAAGGCGGAGGTGGAGATCGCCGTGACAATCAACCGCCAGGTGCGGAACCTGGACGAAAAGACCCTCGCCTGGGGCAACGAGAAGGTGGTTTCAACGAACACCGACCGGGTCGGCACGGCGACACAGAAGTTTGTCATTGACGTTCGGTAGCGCGGGCGGGCGGCCTGCGCCCCGATGCGCCGTGCCTCGAAGCCAATGACAGCGCATATTGACGGTCGGCCCGGCGGGCCTATAATAAGGCACTTTTGAGCCGTCCTGCCGCATCGCATAGAGGGGCCCAACGGCCGGAAAGGAGCAGCCTGGTGCTTTACTACGATAAGAACACGCAATCGTTTTACACGGACCTCAAGGCGCCGAAACTGGAGGACGTCGGGGAGCCGAACCTGTACCGGGAGATCTTCCCCTACAACCAGTTCCCGAAGATCCCGTTCACGCACGAGAGGGTGCCGACGTTCATCCCCGAGGACACCTGGATCACCGACACGACGTTCCGCGACGGGCAGCAGGCCCGCCCGCCATACTCGGTGAAGCAGACGGTTGACCTCTTCAAGTTCCTGCACCGCCTGAGCGGGCCGCGGGGCCTCATTCGCCAGAGCGAGTTCTTCCTCTACTCCAAGAGGGACCGCGAGGCCGTGGAAAAGTGCCGCGACCTGGGCTACGACTTCCCGAAGGTCACGGGCTGGATCCGGGCCGTCAAGAGCGACTTCCACATCGTCAAGGAGATGGGCCTCAAGGAGACCGGCATCCTGGTCTCGTGCTCCGACTACCACATATTTCTGAAGTTGCGGCGGTCTCGGAAACAGGCCCTGGAGATATACCTGGACATCGTGAAGGCGGCGCTGGACGAGGGCATCACTCCTCGCTGCCACTTCGAGGACATCACGCGTGCCGACTTCGAGGGGTTCGTCATTCCGTTCGCGGCGGACCTGATGAAACTGGCGGAGCAGTACGAGACGCCCGTCAAGATCCGGGCATGCGACACACTCGGCTACGGCGTGCCGTACGTGGGCGCCCAACTGCCGCGCTCCGTCGCCAAGATCATCTATTGCCTCCGCCGCCAGGCGGGCGTTCCGCCCGAGTGGCTGGAGTGGCACGGCCACAACGATTTCCACAAGGTCCTCGTGAACGCGACCACGGCCTGGCTGCACGGGTGCTGCGCGGCGAACGGCACCCTCCTTTCGATCGGCGAGCGGACCGGCAACCCCCCCATCGAGGGCCTCGTGGTCGAGCATGCCATGATGTGGGGCGAGACGGAGGGGGTCGATTACTCGGTCATCACCGAGATGGCCGACTACTACCGCAAGGAGATCGGCTACGACATTCCGCCGCTGTACCCGCTCGTGGGCCGCGACTTTAACACCACGCGCGCGGGCATCCACGCCGACGGGCTCCTGAAGAATGAAGAAATCTACAACCCATTCGACACGCTGCGGCTCCTGAAGCGCCCGCTCCGGATCGGCCTGACCGATAAGAGCGGCGTCGCCGGCGTGGTGGCGTGGATACAGGACCGCTACGAGTTCCCGCAGGAACTCGCGAAGGACGACCCGCGGGTCCGCCGCGTCAACGACTGGATCACGCACGAGTACGAGGACGGCCGCGTCACGGCCATCAGCGACGAGGAACTCGACCAGCAGGTGCATGATGCCTTCGGCGACGTGCCGCGCAGGCCGGAAACGCTGTGAACAAACGCGTCTCCGGTGCGCATGAAACAGGGGCCGCCCGCCAGGACTAAGGGCGGGTCGCCCCTGCACTCTTGCCCGCCAGGACTAAGGGCGGGTCGGCACCTCCGTCAGGCGTCACTTGCGGGTGGGGCGCTTCAGGAGAAGATCAAGGATTTCACTGCGGCCGGCGGCCTTGGCCGCATCCTTTGGCGTTCCGACCTGGGGCGCCCGGACGGTCGGGTCCGCCCCCTTCCCGAGGAGGCGTTCCACGATTGCGGCAGGCCCCTTCTCGGCCGCCAGGTGGAGCGGCGTCAGCCCTTCGGCGTTTTTCGAGTTCGGATCGGCGCTGCGGGCCAGCAGCACTTCGACCATTTCCACGTTCTCATCCTTGACGGCGAAGTGAAGCGCGGTGTTGCCCTTGATGCTGGCGGCGTTCACTTCCGCCCCTTTCCCAAGAAGGACCTGGACGGCGTCGGTCCGACCGTGACTTGCCGCAATAGCCAGGGCCGTCAATCCGGTGCTATCGCGTGCGGCGTGGCCGGCCCCCGCCGCCAGTAGGATCGCCACCACCTCGGCGTGCCCCTCGGCCGCAGCAGCCATGAGCGGCGTCGGACCGGCCGTCTGGTACCGCGCATCGACCTTGGCGCCCTTTTCGAGCAGGAATTGCACCATCTCCGTCCGCCCTTCGCGGGCCGCAGCGCAGAGGGGCGTGCCGTAGTAACTGACGGCGTTCAGGTCGGCGCCGCGGCCGAGCAACAACTCCGCCATACTCTTGTCCCCTGCGGCCGCGGCCTCATGCAACGGCGAGCCCCGGCTACTGTGGCCGTCTATGACGGCGCCCTTCGAGAGCAGGAGTTCAACCAGTTCCACGCTCCCCTGGCGTGCGGCCAGGCAGAGGGGCGGCTCCAAGGTGATGCCCTTGGCTCGAACGTCGGCGCCCTTCTCGACGAGGAGTTTGGCCGCGTCCGCCAGGCCGGCCTTGATCGCCAGTTGCAGCGGCGTGCCGCGCTTGCTCACCGCGTTGACGTCTGCCCCGGCCGCAAGAAGCATCTCGACCATGTCTTTGCCGCGTTCGGCCGCCATGCAGATGGGGATGGCCCCGTGAGCACTCCGGCGGTTCGGGTCGGCCTTGTGGTCCAGCAGGACCTTCAGCACCTCCTTGTGGTTCCAGTCGATCGCCTCGATGACCGGCGTGTCGCCTTCCTCGTCGCCGACATTCGGGTCGACCCCCTTGGCCAGGAGGACCTCGGCGACGTCCCGGAATCCCCAGTGTGCCGCCAATTGGAGGGCGTTGCCGTCGGGGCCGCAGAATGCCGGGCTCGCCCCGCGCTCAAGGAGCACGGCCACGGTCTCCTTGTCGCCGCTCATGACGGCCTCCAGGAGGGGCGTGGTTACTCTGCGGCGTCGCTGAAGACTCCGGAGTTGGTCGCTGGACAATCCGAGACGTTTCCGGGCGACCTCGGCGGAAAGGAGGCGGCTGGACATCCGTGCCTGGACGTTGACATCCGCGCCGTGCGCGATGAGGACGGCGGCGATGTCTTCGCGGCCGGCCTTGGCCGCCTCCACGAGCGGCGTCGAGCCGTAGAAATCGGCGGCGTTCACGTCCGCTCCCTTCGACAAGAGCAGTTCCGCCACCTCCGGCGTGCCCTGGCCTGCGGCGGTGTGCAGCGGCGTCCGGTCCATGTCGTCCAGCGCGCCTACCTTGCCGCCATGCTCAAGCAGGAGCCGGAGGATCTCCGGCCGGCCGCGCGCCGCCTCGTGCAGCGACGTGAGGCCGCTGGAGTCCGCGGCGTTCGGGTCGGCGCCGGCGGCCAGAAGCATCTCGACCATGTCGGGGCTGTGCTCGGCCGCAAGCACCAGCAGCGGCGTCAGAGGCCGGTCGCCGGGCCTCTCGTTGACCGGCGCCCCGCAGCGGATCAGGAGTTCCGCCACCTCCTTGTGCCCGCCCATGACGGCCCGCGCAAGGGGACTGCCGCCGACCTCATAACCGATGCGCGGCTTGGCGCCCTTGTTGAGGAGCATCTCGACCATTGCCTTGTTGCCGGAATCGGACGCCTGCTGGAGCAGCGTAAGGTTGTGCGCAGCCTTGACGTTGATCTTGTGCACATCAATAAGGGCCGATGCCGCATTGACGCGGCCCTCGGCCATGGCGACGGCCAGCGGGGTGCGGCCGCTCTCGTCGGCAACGTCGCGCGGGGCGCCCTTCGCCAGAAGAACCAGCGCGACCGCCTTCTGGTCCGCGTGGGCGGCCGCATGAAGCGGCGTTGAGCCGGCCTTGTCACGGGCGCGGAGATCCGCCCCGCGGGCGATGAGCGCCGATGCCAGGTCAACATCGCCACGCTGAGCCGCCAGGTGCAGCGGCGTCTGGCCGTCAGGGTCCTTCGCGTTCACGTCCGCCCCCCGCCCAATCAGCAGGCGGGCGGCTTCGCTCCGGCCCTCGGCTGCCGCAAGGTGAAGCGGCGTGCGGCCGTCATTGTCCCTGGCGGTCGGGTCGGCACCGCGGGCGATCAGCAATTCCGCGACGCCTTTGTGTCCCTTCTCGGCGGCAAGATGGAGCGCTGTTCTGCCGGCAGGGTCGGCGGCATGTACGTCGGCATGACGGGCGATGAGGAGTTCGGCGACGCCCTTGCTGCCCTCGGCGGCGGCGACCTGGAGCGGGGTGCGGCCGGAGGCCTCAGGCGCGTTCGGGTCAGACCCGGCCGCAAGGAGCCTCTCAACGGCCGCGGCATCGCCGGACCGCGCGGCCTCGACAAGTGACGGCGCGACGGGCGCGGCCGGGGGCGCGGGCGGCGCCGCTGCGGGCGGCTCTTCTTTCTGGCACCCCGCCGCAAGGACCACGAGTGCCAGCGCGATCAACCGCTTCGTCGGCATCATTTCCCCTCGGCATGCTTGCGGAGCATCTCGACAACTTCCGTGCGGCCGGCGCGGTCGGCAACTTCGAGAGGCGTGCGGCCGTCCGCATCGCGCGCAAGCGTCCTGGCGCCCTTCGCCAGCAGGAGCGCAGCGATTCCCACGTGCCCTGACTGGGCGGCCGCGTGGAGGGGCGTGCCGCTGCGGCTGACGGCATTGACGTCGGCGCCACGCTCGATCAGGAGTTTCACAACGTCCTCATGCCCCCCTGCGACAGCAAGGTGGAGCGCTGTGCCGTGGGGCGAATCTGTGCCGAGCGGCGCGCCCTTGTCGATGAGCAACTGGACGATCTCTCGCTGCCCGGTCTTGGCCGCGGCCGAGAGCGGCGCCGGATACCCCGCGCCGATGGAACGCACGCTGGCCCCTTTCTCGATCAGCAGCAGCACCACGTCCTTCAGGCCCGCCCGCGCGGCACGAAGCAGGGGCGTGCCGTGCCAGGAATCGGCATCAATCGCTGCGCCCGCGGCCAGCAGCATCTCTACAAGGGCCTTGTTGCGTTCAGCGGCGTGGCAGAGCGGCGTCGCGCCTGCCGGGTCGGGGCGGTTCGCATCGGCGCCGTGCGCCAGGAGAACCGCAACGATGTCGGGCTGGTTCCACTTCACGGCCTCATGGAGGGGCGCGCCGGTCTCGTTCTCGGCGTTCACTTCGGCGCCCTTCTCAAGGAGAAGTTCCACTACCTCCTTGTGCGCACATCGCGCGGCCGCGTGGAGGGCCGTGCCGTCGGCGCCGCGGAACTTCAGGTCCGCGCCGTGCCCGAGCAGCAGTTCCACGAGGGCCTTGTTTCCACCGGTGGCCGCCTCGATGAGCGGTGATGAGCCCCGCCACCGCCATGCCGCATCGCTGCGCGGCTTGGGAACGTTCGGCCGGCCGCGCTCGCCCTCGCGGCCGGGACGCCCGGCGTAGGTCGTGACGGCATTCACATCGGCCCCCTTGGCAATAAGGGCCGCCGCCACATCAGGATGCCCGGCCTTGGCGGCCTCGAAGAGCGGCGTCGCCCCGATGATGTCCTTGGCGCCGGCGTCCGCCCCCTTCGCCAGGAGGAATTCCACGATGGGGAGTTTGCCCTCGGCCGCCGCAAGGTGCAGCGGCGTCCGCCCCTCATCATCGCGGGCATCCACCTTGACGCCCTTCTCCACCAGCAGTTGAGCGACTTCCAGTTTCCCGCGTGCCGCAATGTGCAGGGGCGTCTTGTCGGCGTAATCGACGCCGTTCGGGTCGGCCCCGTGCTCCAGAAGGAGTGCAACCATGTCCGTGCCGACCGCGGCGGCCAGGATGAGCGGCGGCACCGGCCCGCGGAGCGGCATGCGGACGTTCGGCTCCGCCCCCTTCTCAAGAAGGAGTTTCGCAATTTCCGTGTGGCCGCCCATGACGGCCCGCGCCAATGGGCCGGGCCCGCTCGCCTCGCGACCGCGAAGAACCAGCAGGTTCACGCCGGCGCCTTTCGCCAGGAGCATCTCAACCATCGCCTTCTGGCCCGCCTCGGCGGCACGCTCCAGCATTGTCAGGCCGGTCACATCGCGGGCGTCGATGTCGTCAGGATCGACCAGAATGGCCGCGACGTCAGCATTGCCGGCGGCCAGGGCGACATCGAGCGGCGTGTGGTCGGACTCATCCTCGGCATCGCTTGCGGCGCCGCGGGCCAGCAGGACCGCCGCCACCGACCTCTGGTTCGCTTGGGCCGCCGCGTGCAGCGGCGTCGCCCCGGCGCGGCTGCGGGCGACAACGTCGGCCCCCTTTTCGATCAGCCGCTCGACGGCCGCCCTGTCGCCGGCGGCGGCCGCAAGGTGGAGGGCCGTGCGGCCGTAGGCGTCGCGTGCGTTCACGTCGGCCGGTTCTGCCGGCGCCGGCGGAACGGTCTCGGCAACTTTCGGCGGCTCGGGGGCAGGCGACGCGGCCGGTGGCGGCGCGGCAGCCGGCGGGGGAGGCTCCTTCTGGCACCCCGCCGCGACGATTGCGCTCCAGAGCGCAACAAGGACGATTGTCCGGCTCATCGTGAACCCCCTTGCAAGAAGCAGACTTTTCCCGCCGTAGTTTAGGGCCTCCGCGGCCGGGAATCAACGGCCCGTCGGCAGCGGTTCTCGCCACGACACTTGCCCGCATGGGCTAACCGCACTAAGATGCCTGTGTGAAAGAAGGAACGCCTGCAAGGCCGGTCGGCCGCTTCAGGGGATGGCGCGGCTGGTTGCTCCGGCTGGCGCTGGTGGTGCTGGCGCCGGCCGTCGCGCTCGGCGCGGCCGAAGGCATCCTGCGCCTGGCCGGGTACGGCTACCCGACGGGCTTCTTCATCGGGCCGGACGCATCGGGCGCCCTGACGCCCAACCCGCGGTTCGGCTGGCGGTTTTTTCCGTGGTCGCTCGCCCGCCTTCCCTGCCCGGCGACGATTCCGGCCTCCAGGCCCGCGAGGACCTGCCGCATCTTCATCCTCGGAAGTTCGGCCGCCATGGGCTGGCCCGACCAGTCCTTCAGTTTCGGCCGCATCCTCGAAGTGATGCTCCGCGAGCGGTACCCCGGCGTCCGCTTCGAGGTCGTCAACACGGGGATGGCGGCCATCAACTCAAACGTGGTCGCCGAGATCGCACGCGACTGTGCCGCCCTGAGCCCCGACCTATTTATCATCTACATGGGTAACAATGAAGTGGTGGGCCCTTACGGCCCCGGGACGGTCTTCCATCGCTGGACGCCGAGCCGTGCGGCGATCCGCGCAGGGCTCTGGGCCAAGTCCACCGCCCTCGGCCAGTTGATGGCCGACCTGGCGGGCCGCCTGTCGTCCGACGCCGACGTGCCGCCCGACTGGGGCGGCATGCGGATGTTCATCGAGCACCGCGTCGCAGCAGACGACCCGCGCCTGCCCACCATGTATGCCAACTTCCGCGAGAACCTGGCCGACATCTGCCGCACCGCCCGCCGCGCCGGCGCCCCGGTCGTCCTCTCGACCCTTGCCGTGAACCTGAGGGACTGCTCGCCCTTCGCCTCGCTTCACCGGCCGGACCTTTCGCCGGAGGACCTCGCGCAGTGGGAGCCGCTGTTTGCGGCCGGCGCGGGGCTCCAGGCCACTCTTCAATGGGACGCGGCAACGCAAGAGTACCAGGCGGCCGCACGCATCGACGACCGCTACGCCGAACTGCGCTATCGGCTCGGCCGCTGCCTTGCGGCGACGGGGCGGCACGACGAGGCCCGCCGCGAGTTCGCCGCCGCGCGCGACCTCGACGCACTGCGGTTCCGCGCCGACAGCCGCACGAACCAGATCATCCGCGAGGCCGAGGGCGTCACGCTCGTGGATGCCGAACGCGTGTTCCAGGAAAACGATCCGGCCGGCGGGGGCGTTCCCGGCGAAGAATTGTTTTATGACCATGTCCACATGACACTTGACGGGAACTACCTGCTGGCCCGCGCGGTGCTGGAGGCCGCGGCTGAGCGGCTTCCGGCGTCTTTCCGCGAGCGGGCGCCGGCGCCCGCCCCCCCGGCGACCAGGGACCTCTGCGCCGAGCGGCTGGCCCTGACCGTCTGGGACCGGTACCGGATCGCCGTCGAGATCATGAAGTTCACCGGCGTGCCCCCGTTCACCGACCAGTGCGACCACCTCGAGCGCCGGGCCGGAATGTACGAGGCCCTTGACGCGCTGGAGCGCGGCCTGACGCCGGAGGCGCTCACGCAGGCGGCGCGGACGTACGAGGCGGCCATGCGAGCGGCGCCTGACGACTGGCAACTCCGGAACAACTTCGGGTGGCTCGAGTTGAACCGCGGCCGCGACGATGCAGCCATCGCCGCGTGGCGGTCATCCCTCGCCGTCTTCCCTCGCCAGCCCGTCAACTTTGCGGACATCGCGAACCTTCTGGCCAAGCGCGGCCGCACGGCCGAGGCCGTCGAGCAGTATGAAAAGGCGCTGGAACTCGACCCCGAACCGGCGCTGGCCGAGGCCGTGCGGAAGGGCCTCCGGGACTGCCGCGCGCGTATGGCGGCAGAAAGGCAGTGACTGTCGCGCAGCGGGTCGGGAGACACGCCGCGCGGGGCGCGCCTCAGAAAACAGTATAGATGAACGGCGCAAGGCCCGTCCCGCCCAGGATCACGAGGATGCCGAGGAGCGCCAGGGCCACCAGGATCGGCAGCAGCCACCACTTCTTGTTGTGCTTCAGGAAATCCCAGAACTCGCGCACTATGCCGGTGCGCCGCCCGGCCGACTCGCGGCGGAATACTTCGACCTGGTCCGGGTCGCGTCCCACTGTTGCCCTCGTGCGTGCGACGGTCAGAATTGCTTGAAGTACCTTTTTACATCCGCGCGCCTGCGGCGGTCAACCCAATAACTGCGGGCCGCGCGGTCGAACTTGCGATGGAGCGGGTCGCGCCCCGCCAGGCGCATCGCCAGGCCGATCGGCGTGAGAACGCCGTAGAAGATAATCGCCATCACCAGGTGCGACACCACCCACCCGATCGGCACGCCCACCATCGAGAGGCCGATGTAGAGCGGGCGCAGCGCCGCCGGCCACTGGAGCGCGAGCACCGCGCACACGATGCCCGCCGCCCAGAGGAGGCACGCTGCAAGGTGCGCGGCATCAACGCCCATCCGGAACCCGAACAGGCTGTGACGGAAGAAAACCCACGCGCCCAGAAGGCCGAAGGCGGCCAGGGCGCCGAGGCCGAACGTCCGCAATTGAGGCCGGTCGGGACGCCAGTTTATATCGAAGAGGGCCATCGATTGCCTTTATATATACGTACCCGCGGGCTTACGCCCGCGGCTCGTGAAGAAACCCTAATCGAGGGCGAACTCCGCCAGGTACGCATCGACCTCGTGCTTCCTGGCCGCGGGCTGCTCTTCCTTAAAGAGCACGCAATCCTCCAGCACGAGGACATCCATGTTCGTGGCCATGAAGCATCGCCAGGCATCTTCGGGCGTGCAGACGATCGGCTCGCCGCGGACGTTGAAACTCGTGTTGATGATCACCGGGCATCCGGTCTTCTCCTCGAACCGCCTGACGAGCCTGTAGTACCGGCCGTGCCGCTCGGCGTCCACCGTCTGGATACGCGCCGAGTAATCGACATGCGTGATGGCGGGCACCGTGGACCGCACGGCCTTCAGAAGCCTGTCGATGCCCGCCAGGCCCCTCGCCGCCTCGTCGGCCGCCAGCCGTTTCTCCGGCCGCACCCCTGCCACAAGCAGCATGTACGGGCTCTCCTGGCCGGGCGCAAGGAGGAACCACTCGCTCGCCCGCTCCCCGAGGACGCTCGGGGCGAACGGCCGGAAAGATTCGCGGAACTTGATCTTAAGGTTCATGCGAGATTGCATCTCGGGCGACCGCGCATCGCCAAGGATCGAACGCGATCCGAGCGCCCGCGGCCCGAACTCCATCCGCCCAGCCAGGTGCCCGACCACCTTGCCCGCCGCAATCGCGCCGGCCACCGCGTCCAGCAGCGCCTCCTCGCTCTCATACGAGTGGTACTTGGCGCCCGCGCGCTGGAGGAACTCGCGGACCTGCTGCGGCGTGAACCGCGGCCCGAGGAGCGACCCCTGCTGCGCATCATGCACACCATCGGCCTCCCGCGGATTCCCGAGAAGTTGATGCCAGACGAAGAGCGCTGCGCCGAGCGCCCCGCCGGCATCGCCCGCCGCCGGCTGAATCCAGAGGCGGTCGCAGACGCCCTCGGCCAGCAGCCGCCCGTTCGCCACGCAGTTCAGGGCCACGCCGCCCGCGAGCACCAGGTCCCGGATGCCTGCCTCTCGGATGATGTGCCGCGCGGCCCGCAGCACGATTTCCTCGGTCACGGCCTGGATGGAAGCCGCAAGGTCCATCTCGCGCTGCGTAAGGGGCGTCTCGGGCCTGCGCGGCGGCCCGCCGAAGAGCCGCTCGAACTTCCGCGAGGTCATGACGAGGCCCTGGCAATATCGAAAGTAAGACATGTCCATGCGAAACGAGCCGTCCGCCTTCAGGTCCAGCAGGCGCTCCAGGATCGCTTCCTTGTATCGCGGCTCTCCGTACGGCGCGAGGCCCATCAACTTGTATTCGCCCGAGTTGACCTTGAATCCCGTGAAGTACGTGAACGCCGAGTACAGGAGCCCCAGGGAGTGCGGAAACCGCAGTTCCTGCCGCAACTCGATCCGGCTGCCCCGGCCGACGCCCCACGATGCCGTGGCCCACTCGCCCACGCCGTCCATCGTCAGGATGGCGGCCTCCCGGAAGGGGGATGGGAAGAACGCGCTTGCGGCGTGGGCCTCGTGATGCTCGGTGAAGACGTATCGACCGCGGTACATGCGTCTGAGGCCGCGGTCGAGTTCGTGCGGCAGTCGGAGTTTAGTGCGGAGCCAGAGCGGCATCGCCATGGCGAACGACCGGAACCCAGCCGGCGAGTACGCCAGGTACGTCTCCAGCAGCCGGTCGAACTTCAGCAGCGGCTTATCGTAGAAGGCGACGTGGTCGATTGTCTGCGGCCCGATGCCGCCCTCGCGCAGGCAGTACTCAATCGCCCCGTGCGGAAAACGGTCATCGTGCTTCTTGCGGCTGAAACGCTCTTCCTGCGCGGCGGCAACGATGCGGCCGTCCCGCACAAGGCATGCGGCACTGTCGTGATAAAACGCGGAGATGCCGAGGATGTTCACGGCGGCATGATACATGCGCCCGCGATGCGCTGCAAGGCCGGCGCTACGGCGCGGGCAGCAGAATGATGTCGGCCCCATCGAGCGGCAGTTCGAGCGTGATGCCGCCGTCGGCCTTCTCCATCACGACGGCCGCGCCCTCGGTGCTGACAGCCTTGGCGACGGCGTGCGTGAGACGGACTGCAACCTTGAGCCGCGGAATCGGCTCGTAGGTATAGTTGACGAGCACGAGGGCCGAGCCGCGCGGGCCCGTAAGCAGACTCGTCTCGACCACCGGCACATCTGCCCGAGCGACGGGCACGACCTTCGCGGCCTCCAGGGCAAGGCCGATGAGCCTGCGTGGCCCGGCGGGCCACTTCTCATCCAGCGTGGTCTGCCCAGGCTTGAAGGGCGAGTACGCAAGGCCCGGCAGGAACCCGAACCCGATGACCCGGCCGCCGCCGTGCGCAGCGCTCGCCCCGGCCGGCAGGCCGTCGTCGAATGCGGCAAGGCGGTCGGCCTCCGGAACGTCGCTCCGCAGGTTAAGCCGGCAACCGATGACCGGCAGTTTCCCGCCGCCGCCGGCACCCGGCGAGAGCAAGGCCGTCGCGAGGGGCTTTATCCGCGGCAGGTCGCCCCTCTCGTTGTACGCGTGCCGCTCCTTGGTGAAGCGGCTGGCGGCATCGGAGGGCCAGAGGCGGGCGGCGAATGGAGGCACATACGGCTCGAAGAACTCATCGCGCGTGGCCGCGCCGGCCGAGAGGTGCACGACGCCGCCCGCCCGCACCCATTCGTCGATCGCCGCGGAGGCCCGGCGCGTCAGGCACTGGCCCGTCACGTAGAGCACGCGGTAACCCTTCAGGCGGCCGTCCTCCACGTCCTCCTCGCGAAGGAAATCCGGCTGCACGCCGAGGTGCCGCAGGGCGTGCCAGGTGAGGCGGTTCTCGACGAAACTGGCCGGGTCGTCGGCGTGCCAGATGTCGTGGCTGACGGAGTAGAGGACGGCCACGGGGTCGCGGACGGGCGCGGCGGGAAAGAGGATGTCTTCGCCGCGCGCAAGGGCCCGGGTGAACTTCGCGAGGCCGTCATACTCGCTCCTGAGGTCCGACCAGTAATTCTCGGTGCCGATGTACGTGGGTCCGAACGTCCAGAAGAAGAACGCCTTGGCCCCCTGCCCGAGCGCCGAGTATGCCTTGAGGCGGAGGTAGAGGTCGTCGCTCGGCGTGATGAGGCTCATCAGGACCGTCCGCCGTCCCGTGACGGCCGAGCGCAGAATCGCATTGAAATACTCGAATGTCTGCGCTCCGGTCCACGTGGAGCCCGGCCCGTACATGTGGTTGAGGCCGAGCCAGTCCTCGGCCGCAAGGTAATCGACGGTCTCCCGGCTCCCGAGTTCAAAGAGATCGAGAAGCCGCGAGTTCATCCCCAGGATGGGCGGCCCCCACGCGCCGAAGAAACCGTGGTCCGTCGGCAGCGTCTCGGTCTTCATCCACGGCATGCTCTTGTGGACGAGGTCGGTGGTGTGCCTGAGTTGCCGCGCCGACCACCAGTGCCCGAACTTGGCCGCGTGATAGAATAGCCGCCGGGCAGGAAGGTCCGCCCCCGGCGGCAGGGCCGACCGCACCATCGCCTCCAGCGGATATTCAACCTGGTCGATGGGTTTGCCGAGGTCGGCCTCCGTCACGCCGCGGGCACGCAGGTAGTCGCGGAACCAGCCATTCAGGCGGGCCGGGTCGGCGGACTTGAAGTCCACCACACCGATCTCGTCGGAGATGACGAAGTGGTGCATGTTCCCGTACTGCCACTTGCCATCCTCCGTGGCGAGCGACTTGGCGAGCGGTCCATCGGCAAACTTCTTCCACGCCTCGGCCGCGCGGTCCGGGTCGGCCGCGTAAATCCCCGTGTGACCGTAGGTCTTCACGCCGGCCGCGCGAAGGATCGCCGGCGGCGCGCCGCCGATGGCGTTAAAGCCGAGGGTCTTCAGCGTCTCAACATCCTGCCGCGCCAGGCCCGGATCGTAGTGTCCCCAGATGGAGGTGCAGACGGCGAATTGCGCGAGTTTGGCCGGCCGGCCGCCCGCCGCCGTCAAGACTTCGGCGGGCAAGCCCGCCGTCTCCTTCGCCCACGCCGCGTGGCGGGCGGTCATCTCGGAACCGGTCTCGAACTCCGCCTTCTTCTCGCGCAGCGGGTGCGGCAGGAGAAAGCCGATCGTGGCCGACTCGCTCTTCTCGGCAAACGAGATGACGACCGCCGCGGGGTCGGGCCGGTCGGCAAGTTGGACCTCCAGCCGACATCCGGCGAGGGCATCTTTCGCGGCGGGGCGGCCCTTATCATCGAGCGGGGCGACGGACAGCGTCATGGACGGCCACTCGGCTATGCCGCCTTCGCGGTTGGTGCGGTTGTGGAGGGGCCACTTCGCCAGGTCGAGCCACGGCGACCACTCGCCGCCCGGGACATCAGTCTTCTCGCGCGGCAGGTACCACTGGTCGCTGGTGCCGTCGTGGCGGAATCCGCCGGCGGTGACGCGAAACTTCGCGCCCTGCGGCTGGACGACCTTGAAGCGGACGAACACGTCGGCCGCATCGGCGGCGGCCGAGAACAGCAGTGCCAGCACAAGGGCGTGTCGCAGCATTGTTCCGTGGCCTCACGGGCGGACCGACTTGCTCACGCGGACCTCGTCCACCAGGCCGCGGAAGGGGCCGAGCGAGAAGACGAGCGGCTCCTTGGCGGCGGGCTTGAAGGGGCGGCCGGCAGCCTCGCCGAGGAGTTTGCCGTCGAGGAAGAAGCGTGCCGCGCTGCGGCCGTCCGAGGCGATCTTGACGTGGTGCCATCGCTCGCGACCGAAGTCGGCGGCGAACTTACCCGCCGGGATGATCGCGCCGGCGCCGCCCGCAAACTCCGGCGCGCGGGCCTTCTCCCACGTTCCCTGCCGCCAGCCGAGCCACGAGTCATACCGGGCGGCAACCCCCAGCAGGACCGGGTTGCCGGGGTAACTCCACCCGGCGAATTCCTCCACATATATGAATACTTCAAGAGTGAGCGGCGCGGCCGCCGGGTCGGGCAGGAGTTCGCGCGGGATCGTCACGGAGAACTGCTCGGCCCCGTCGAGGTCGAGGCATGAGCCGGCCGGCTTCGCCATCCAGAGCGGCGGCGATGCGCTGAACCGGAACGCCTGCCGCTCGGCCACGCCCGTCCTGGCCGCAAGGTCCAGGCCGTGACCGCTCGCATCCTTCAAGTCCCCGTTGAAATGGTAGAGCGCGATCGTGTCGGCGTCGGGCGAGAACTCCTCGCGCGGAAACGCGGCTTCCGCGATCAGGCACCCCGCCGTCGCCGTCGCGTATGCCGAGAGGCCCTGATCGTCGATGACGGTAACGCATACGGGATACGCGCGGCCGGGCGCTTCAAACTTGTGCGTCGGAGCGGCCTGCGTGGAGAAGGATTCGTCGCCGAAGTCCCAGAAGTACTGGCGGATTCGGCCTGCGCTCCCGGCCGCTGCCTCGAAGCGGACCGCCAGCGGCGCGGGGCCGGTCAGGCGGTCGGCCTTGATCTTCACCGTCGGCCGCCCGCGCGGCCCGGGGGCGAGACGGCCGAAGTACCCGGCCACGATCGTCTCGCGGGCCATCGGCCCCATCGTGAACTCCGACTGCACGTTGAACCCGTCGTACCAGCGGTTCATGAGCGGCCATGCCGGCGGGTACGTGCCCTGCCCGACCGCCTTGTCGTACTTGGCAAGGTAGTAGAAACCAGCCGAGCCGATGCCGAGCGGCAGGCCGGGCACGGGATCGATGATGCGGTCGAAGACGGAATCGTTATCGACAACCTCGATGTTCCGTTTCGCCCCGAGGCCGGTCTGGAGGAAGTAGCCGAACGGATTCGCCCCGAACTCGTAGTCGAGGTTCCTGAGGGCGCACTCCAGGTACTCGCGCTTGCCATCCAGGGCGTAGCCGAAAAGGAGGTCGTAGCCGGCCATGTCGCCGGGGAAGTACCAGCCGTACGAGCCGTGTTTGATGGAGGCCGCCGGCATTGAGAGGCGGTACGGGAACTCGGCGGAGTCCTTCAGGTGGGCCGCGCAGGCGTCTAGGATGGCCGCGCGGCACTTCTCATCCATCGCCGGGTCCTTCGGCCGGTCCTTCAGGAAGGCGTACCGAGCCGCGGCGTAGCCGACCGATTCAAACATGCCCCACCAGCCCCAGCGTTTGAGCGAAGGGTCGAAGTTCCGGAGGAAGTACTCGTGGTACTTCGCTTCGCCGGTGGCGGCGTACAGTTCG
Organism: uncultured Anaerolineales bacterium; assembly: GCA_964353455.1. Taxonomy (GTDB): domain Bacteria; phylum Planctomycetota; class Phycisphaerae; order FEN-1346; family FEN-1346; genus CAYGWP01. The sequence goes on along the minus strand of CAYGWP010000444.1, from coordinate 2,584 downwards.
GCGGCGGCCCACGCCCGCTCGTCGGCATCGTCGAAGACGGCCCCGTAATGGAAATAATGCACATACCTCGTATTCCGCTCCAGCCACTCCCAGGCCTTCTTCGCCCTGGCGAGGTAGAGGGGGCAATCCTGCGGGAAGTGCCGCCGCATGACGGGCGATGCGGAGGCGTGCGCCAGGGCCGCCGCATACGCCGCCGTGAAGACCGTGTCCTTCGGGAAGAAGAGCCGGTGGGCCTCGGGCGGAGGCAAGGAGTTCTCGTAGCCGCCGCTATTGGGCCTGATGACGCCGAACACGCCGCCGTCGGCCGGGTCCTGCATCCGCTCAAGCCAGTCGAGTTCCCACTTCGCCTCGTCAACGAGGTCGGGAATGCCGTTGCCGGAATACGGCAGGCGGAAGTTGTCTTCCTGGAACCGGTCGGTGAAGATTTCGAGCGCCATGAGGATGGAGAAGACATACCCCGCGCCGGTGAGCGTGTACTTGCCGTAATCGCCGGCATCGTGATGCCCGCGGGTTGCATCGTGCCGCTGGTTGTCGTAGTTGGTCGGATAGAGCGGCGCCTTGGGCTGGACGAACTTGGTGGTCTCGGCCCGCTGCTCCAGGTACGCATCGTCGAGGTGGCACGCCGGCCGCGCGTGCCGTGAAAACTCCGGGGCAATCTCCATGCCGCACCGCTGCTGGTAGTGGCCGCGCATCAGGTTCGCGTACGCCGGACTGAGCGCCGCCGGGCCGCTGTCGAAGGGATACGACAGGCCGACCCCCGGAACGTAGATGCGGTACGTGCCGGGCGAATCGAACGCCGAGAAATCGAGTTCGTGGACCTCCTGGCCGACGAGTTCCTCATTCACCTCGCGCCGGCGGACCTGGCCGGTGAAGACCGCGCGGCCGGACGCATCGAGAAGTTGAAATTCCTTCGCGGCAAACGGCAGCCCGCCGTCGCCAAGGCTTTGGCGGGCAGGCCCGCGGCCATCGCCCATGTACTGGCCGAGGTAGGCGAACTTCGCGAAGCCCGGAAGGTAGCCGAGTTGATTGATGCGGATGTTGTCGTTGGTCTGGCGCCGGTCGTCGAACAGGACGGGCGCAAGGGCCGGGACGGCCGCGCCGACATCGCCCACTTCCACGGCGTAGGTCTTCCCCGGCTGCATCGGCAGAGGCAGGGCAAGGAAGACGGCCGTGTGTTTCACAAGGAGGTCCTTGCGCAGGGCCACGCGGATTGCGCGGGTGCGGGAACTCGTTCGCAGGGGCCGGACTTTACGCGACGGCGCGTAGGCGGGGTCGTCGGGGCTCGTGATCGTGAACCGCGCGGGGTCGGCCGCCTTCGCGTGGTCGATCGGCACATTGAAGAGATTGATGGAAAGATATTGGGCCGATTCGGCCTGGAGGCGGTTGGCGTATAGCGAGTCCATCGGCGGAGGAAAGAGGCGGTCCTCGAACTCGGTGGCGCGGGCGCCGGTGCAAAGTACCGCGATGAGCGCGCCTAGCAGCAGACCGGCGCGCGGTCGCCAAGGCGACCGGCTAAATGCGCGGCGTCGGCAATCAAGTTCTGCGCAGGTCATTTCTCGGGGTCGAGTTTCACGTAATCCACGGCGGCCATGTAGGATTTCACGGCCTTCTCGTTTGCGCCGGTGATCTCGATGGTGAGTTTGTGCTTGCCGGCCGTCAGGTCGCACGCGCCGAGGTCAACGAGGCCGCTCGGAACGACGGTCGGGTTGTAGAGGTCGAGCGGGCCGCCGACCTTCTTGTCATCGAGATATAACTGAACGAGACAATAGTCTTTGGCTTTTGTGAGGTGGACGGAGAGGCGGTAGCGCCCGGCGTCCTTGACGGGAATTGCAAGGTCGAGTTTGTCGCCCGGCTTGGCGCCGGTCCACCAGAGGTGCTCCTGGCCGCTCCATCCGGGGCTGTACTGGGTCATGTCCTGGACCTGCGTCTTGCCGCCGGTCTTGCCGAGGATTTCCATCGCCTCGCCCTCGATGGCGCCCTTGACGGCCGACGGCGACTCCGGCATCGTCCAGTAGCCGACTCGCTCGGCCAGCGGCGCGGCCTTGTACGGGTCGGTTCCGCCGGGGGCCAGGTACCAGTAAGTGGTGCAGGCGTAGAGGCAGGGCTTTGAGTTCGGGAAGTACTTCTCGATGTCGGCCTCGAAGGAAGTCTGGAACGGGACGCTGTCGCTGACGTGCCAGCGGTTGACGGAGACGTGTCCGCGGTTGCCGGAAGATATTGTCTGATTGTGATATGCATTTTGGAAGAGCGTGGCGCTGCCCCAGGCGTAGCCGAAGTAGTCCTCGGAGCCTGTGCCGATGGTGGACGGGAACTTTTCGCCATCGACGAAGAACTTTTCATCGCCCTCGCCCCACCATCCGCCCTTGGGGTTCCAGATGTGGAGCATTACGCCGAGGAACCTGCCGCGGCCGGCGGTCTTGAGGATCGTCCAGTCGATGGCCCGGTCGCTTTCGGCCGGCAGCAGGGCGTCGCGGTGCCACTTGGCGTGGAACCTGGCGAGTTCCGCGATGGGGCGCGAAAGCGGCGCGTGCGTGATGCTGAACTCGAACTTCCGCTCGGCCGCGCCGTCGTTGGCCACCTCGAC
>CAYGWP010000443.1:0-8574 GCA_964353455.1 uncultured Anaerolineales bacterium | reverse complement strand
CGGCCGACGCCCCCGCCGCCGCAGGCGACGCCACCCTCAACATCCTGGCCGACCTGGCCGGCGGCCGCATCCGCGGCAAGGTCCAGGCCAACCTCGACGCCCTGGCCGTCCGCATCCTCGATTACTTCGTCAAGCCCGCCGGAGAGAAGTCGCGCGTCAGCCTCACCGGCTTCTGGCAGCCGCCAACCTCCTGGATGAACCTGCCGCGCCCCGCCCTTGGTCCTGGCGGGCCCGACCCGGACCACCACATCCTTGCGGAGGCGGATATCGACGTGCCCGGCGTGCGCGCGAGGGCGCTTGCGCGAGGAATCCTGGAGGTCCGTCGCATCGAGCCGCCGGCGGCCGAAGAGAAGCCCGTCGCGCCGGCCGACCAGGCAGCCGAGGCCCCTGCGGCGGCCCGTCTGGATTTCTCAATCGCCGCCGAGAGCACGCTGGAACTCCACACGTCGCTCGCCGACATCGCCAAGGCGCTCGAACTCTCGCCCGCCCTGAAACGCGGCATGGAAGGTTACAAGGCCGAGGGCAAGGCCGAGAGCGTCCTCGTGCTGGCCCGCCGTCCGCGCGCCGCCACCATCTCCGGCAACGTTGACCTGGCGGGCGCGGCCCTGGACTTCGGCAACACGCTCCGCAAGCCGCGCGACATGCCCTGCCGCATCGACATCGCCATGACCGTCATGCCTCCGCAGGGCGAAACCTACGAGGCGTACCTGACGAAACTGGACCTCCGCCTCGCCGAGTCGTCCACCGGGGCAAGCGGCCGCGTGAAACTGACCCGCCCGACGCCCGCCGCTCTCGCTAACGCCAACCGCATCATCGCTCTACTCCAGGAGGCCGACCTGGAGGTCCACGCCGACTGGGTCCACAGCCAGGAGTTCCGCGCCGCCCTGCCCTGGCTACAGGACCGCCTGTACTCCAGGGCCGACCTGGACGGCCTGACGCACGTTGCCGCCACCTTCTCGGGGACGCCCCTGCGGGGCAAGGTGCGCCTGGACGTCGATGCGACCGCCTGCGGCATCCTGCACGGGCCGGCCATGATCATCAAGCCGCGCGGCACGCCGGCCACCGCGCGGATCGATGCGCGGTACGGCGAGGTCCCGGGCGAACTCATCCTGGATTCGCTTGCTCTCGTGCTGGCCGATTCCACGGTGCAGGCTGACGGCCGGATGCTCTTCGAGAACCCGCGCATGCTGCCGCCGGCCGCGCCTACCTCGTGGACGATTCACCTCGAAGGCCGGGCGCCCGATGCGGCGGCGCTGGCGTCGCTGTTCCCCGCGCGCCTGGGTGACCTGAAGCCGACTGGCGGCGTCCAGTTCAAGGTCCGCGCTTCCGGCGACCCGATGGGGGCGGAACTCCAGACCTGCGACCTCGCCTTCGGCCACGCGGCAATCGTCTGGCTCGACAAGCCCCTCGGCATAAACGGCGCCATCTCGTACGACGGAAACCGCCTGGCTACCGACGGGCTGAACCTGGCGGCCGGCGGCTCGGACATCACACTGGTGGCCTACATCCAGCAGCCGGACCGCGCGCCGACCGGGTCGATGACGCTGCGCGGCAGCCGCCTGGACCTGAATGAACTCCAGGACCTGATCCAGCGTACGAGCGCCCAGGTGTCGAAGTGGGCGGCGGAGGTGGCCCAGGTCGCGCCGGCCGCTGTGCCGCGCGAACTGCCGGTGCGCGACCGCAAAGTCCCGGGGCCAAAAGAGTCCAAGACCACTCACGACGGAAGCACCCGCGCGCTCGCGCCCGCGGCTCGAGCGCGACCGCCGCAGCCCCTCTCGGAGCAACTGGCCCTTTACGGCCAGCGCCTGCTGGCGCGGGCGCAACTGTCGTGCGAACTCGACCTGAAGCAGGTCTCGCTCACGGTTCACGAGCAGAACGTGACGTACGAACTGGCGGGTCTTGCGGGCGAGGGCCGCCTGGCAGGCCTGCGGTTCGTCGTCCCGCGCTTCCAGTGCGCACTGAATCAAGGGACGATCCGCGGCGAGTTCTCCCTGGACTTCCACGGGGAAGAGCCCCTCCTGGAACTCTTCTACGACGCACGGGACCTGAAGATGGCCGACAACCTGCGCCCGTTCATCGACACCACGTTCCCCGGGATGAAGGTCTTCGGCACTGTCAACACGACGGCGCGGGTGACGCAGCGGCTGGCGGAGGGGGCGTTCCCGGTGGGCCGGGGCGAGACGATCCTCACGGACGGCCTGCTTGAAGGCCCCTCCGCCCCCTCGTATATCACCAGCGTCCTGCCCGGCCTCAAGTTGACGCAGTACCGCTTCAGCCGCATGAGCAACGTCTTCGAGAACAAGGCCGACGGGAGCGTCGAGAACCGAATGCTCTTTGATGGTACATCCTATGATATCTTCATGTTTGGTTCAACGCTGGCCGACGGCAGGTTCAAGTACACGCTGGGCGTGGACCTCTCGGTCGGCCTCGGCTCCAAGGTGATCAGCCGCGCCCTCGACCAGGGTAAACTCCCGCTCCTCCACTACACCGGCCGCATCGCGGGCGCCAAGTACGCCGAGAGGGAAATCGAGTACGTCCTGCCCCACGAGTTCGCCTACGACGTGTTCGTCAGGAGGAGCCTGCTCATCCAGGTCATCCGCAGCCTGGGCGAGAAGCCGCCCGACATCCCGCGACCGGTCGCCCCGCCGCCCGAGAAGTCGCCCGGCGGCCCGGAGGCTTCCGCCGCGGCGCCGCAACCGAGATCGAACCCGTGAGGGCGGCACGGCCACGCAACGGCGCGACCGTGCCCCCCGGTCTCCAATGAAGGAGCATCAACAATGCGTTCATGTCCGAATTCCTGCGGCGCGGGCTGCCGTCTCGGGCGCCGCGAGTTCCTGAAAACCTCGGCATGTCTCGCCGGGGCCGCCATTCTGGGCGGCTGGGGCACGACCGGACGCACGGGCCCGGCCGGGCCGACGCCCTCCGCCGGCATCGCGCCGATCCAACTCAAGGGGCCCGCAGCCAAATGCGTCCCAGTCATCAAGGCCGCCTTCGTCCGGCGAAAGGGGGCCTACGGTCTCCGGTGGCCGGGCGCAGTCTATGACGGCGAGGCCGCGCTCAAGATGTACGCCGAGAGGATCCGCGAGGCGGCCGCCGCCCTCCGCCTCAAGGCGGACCTGAGGCCCGATCCGATCTACGCCGCCGCCGAGGCCGATGCCTGGATCGCCGAGGCCAAGTCCTCCAACCCCGACGGCCTGCTCCTCGTGCTCCTCGACCGGCAGGAGCACGCCTGGCCCACCGCCGTCAAGGCCATCGACTCCGGCATACGCACGGTCGTATTCTCGCCGGTCGGCACGTCGTTCACCACCAACACGGCCGCGCCTTCGAAGAAGACCGGCTCGGTCATCTACTCCACCGACGACCAGGACGAACTGGTCTATGGAATGAAGATGCTGGGCGCCGCCGCGCGGATGCGGGCCATGCGGTTCGTCGTCATCCGCGGGGCCCAGGGCGGGGAATCGCAATACCCGCAACTCGGGATCAACCTGCGGACCGTCCCGTCCAAAACCTTTGCGGATATCTACAATGCTACGCCGGAATCGGACGAGATGCGGGCCATCGCCGACGAGCACCTGCGCGGGGCACAGAAGACAATCGGCGCAACGCGACAGGACGTCGTCAATGGCGCACGCTCATACGTGGTCGCGCGCACGATCCTACAGCAGGAGGAGGCCGACGGCATCACGATGGATTGCCTCGGGGCGCTCGGGCCGACGAAGTTGGCCCTCCCCTGCCTCGCCTGGTCGCGGATGCTCGATGAGGGCGTGCCGGCCGCCTGCGAGGCCGACACGGGCGCCGCCGCATCGCACACCGTCGTCCAGTACCTCTTCGACCGGCCGGGGTTCCAGGTGGACCCCGTGGCGGAGACCGCGCGGCAGGCGATCATCGGGTCGCACTGCACCTGCGCGACGCGCCTGAACGGCTTCGGCCGGCCGCCGGAACCGTACCTCGTGCGCCACCATCACGGCGAGCGCGATGCCACCATCCAGACGGTCTGGCGCGAGGGGCAGCCCGTCACGTCCATCGACATGCAGAGCGCCGCAAAGGGCGGCAACCTCCAGATGATCGTCCAGTCGGGCCGCGTCCTCGGGAACGTCTCCGTGCCCCCGGCGGGCGGCTGCGTCGTCGCCGTCATGGTCAAGTTCGACGGCGCAACCGACGTCCTGGCCAACCCGGGGTTCCACCAGATCTTCTTCTACGGCGACTACCGGCGGCGACTCCTGGACTTCTGCCGACTCATGAACATCGAACCGGTGACGGCGTAACAAACGCGTGCCACGGGTCGCCGCGGCGACCCGTGATGACGGGGTTTCCCTCATGCACGACTTGCGAACATTCATCGCACAACTCCAGTCCGCCGGCCAACTGCGGCGCGTCAGGGCAGAGGTCTCGACGCGACTTGAGATCGCCGAGATCGCCTCGCGCCTGGTCGCCCAGGACGGCCCCGCCGCCATCTTCGAGAACGTCTCGGGCCACACCATGCCCGTGCTTGTGGGCGCATTCGCTTCGATGCAGAGGATGGCCTGGGCTCTGGGGGCCGAGAGCCTGGACGATGTGGCGGCACGCCTCGCGGACATGGTCCGCCCGCCCGCCGCCGGCGCAGGACTCCTCGACAAACTCAAGGCCGCGCCGCGCCTCGTGCACCTTGCTGCCGCCGCGCCCAAGACCGTCCGCCACGGGCCGTGCCAGGAGGTCGTCCACACGGCCGATGCCGACCTGGGGCGACTGCCCGTCATCCAGTGCTGGCCCGGCGACGGCGGACCGTACATCACATTGGGCCAAGTATATACGTCCGACCCGGACGGGGGGAACCGAAACGTCGGCATGTACCGGGTCCAGGTCTTCGGGCCGCGCGCCGCCGGCATGCACTGGCACCGCGACCACGACGGCGCCCGCAACTTCGCCGCCTGGGCCGCAAGGCGCCGGGAGATGCCCGTCGCCGTCGCCCTCGGCGGCGACCCGGTCCTCACGTACGCGGCCACCGCCCCTCTGCCGTACGGCATGAACGAACTGGTGCTGGCCGGCCTCATCCGCGGCTCTGGCGTGCGGACCGTCCCGTGCAGGACCGTTCCCCTTGAAGTGCCGGCCGACGCCGAGATCGTCATCGAGGGCACGGTCGATCCCGACGAGCGGGCCGTCGAGGGCCCCTTCGGCGACCACACCGGCTACTACTCGCCCGCCGAGCCGTACCCGGTGCTGCGCGTGACGGCCGTCACGCATCGGCGCGACGCCATATATCCGACGACCGTCGTCGGCCGCTTCCCCAAGGAGGATGCCTACCTGGCGAAGGCCACCGAGCGGCTGTTCCTGCCGGCCGTCCGGGCGATCGTGCCGGAGGTCGTGGACCTGGCGCTGCCGATGTTCGGCGTCTTCCACAACTGGGCGTTCGTCTCGATCCGGAAGTCCCATCCGTTCGACGCCCACAAGGTGATGCACGCCCTGTGGGGCCTCGGACAGATGAAATATACTAAATATCTCGTCGTGGTCGATGAGGGCGTGAACGTCCACGATTCGGCCGAGGTCTTCTGGCGCATGGGGGCCGAGTCGGACCCGCGGCGCGATACCGTCCTGGCCGCCGGCCCCGCCGACGTCCTCGACCATGCCGCGCCGCGCAGCGGAACGCCGGGCAAACTCGGCATCGATGCCACACGCAAACTCCCCGAGGAAACCGGCGGCCAGCCGTGGCCCGACCCCATCGCCTCCGACCCCGACACCGCCGCCCGCGTCACGCGCCGCTGGACGGAATACGACCTCGAATAGCCCGCGAAGGGATTGTAAAAAAGGGTCCAGGACCCTTTTTTACAGGAACGGCCCTGGCGCTAGCAGGAAGGCCGAAATTGTAACAAAGGGTCCAGGACCCTTTTCTGGAGGAGCGCGGTGAACCGAGAGACCCCTATCGGCGGCGAGGAGCGCGAGCGGTACGTCCGGGAGATGTTCGGGGGCATCGCGCGGCGATACGACTTCCTGAACCGCCTCTTGTCGGTCGGCCGCGACCGGAGTTGGCGCCGACGGGCGGCAAAGGCGTGCGCCGTGGCGTTATGTTCGAGCCGCGGGCGTGAGTCCGCGGGTATCCACGCAAGGGGCGAACCTCACTCCCCCGCGAGCATACCCGCGACCTTACGGTCGCGGCTCGAAGAGGTTATCGTGATCGACCTGTGCTGCGGCACGGGCGACCTGGCGATGGCGGTTGCGCGGCGGATGCCGGAAGCGCGTGTGATCGCGTGCGACTTTGCGAGGCCGATGCTCGCGCTTGCGCGGCGGAAGTTCGCCCGGGCGGGCCTCTCGGGCCGCGCGGCGATACTGGAGGCCGATGCCCTCGCCCTGCCGCTGCCCGACGCATCGGTCGATGCCATCACGTGCGCGTTCGGCCTGCGGAACCTGGCGGACCCTGGTCGCGGCCTGGCGGAGATGCTGCGTGTGCTGCGGCCGGGGGGTGCGGCGGTCATCCTGGAATTTCACCCGCCGCCGGGCCGGGGCCTGCTTGCGGGCGCGTTTAGGCTTTACTTTCGGCGGATTCTGCCTACTCTTGGGGCGTGGATTTCGGGGAGCCGACACGGCGGATACCGCTACCTGGTCGCATCGGTTGAGGCGTTTTCCGCGCCGGAGGCGACGGCGGCGGCCATAGGGCAGGCGGGTTTCGAGTCGGTCCGCATCGAACCTTTGACGGCGGGCGTCGTGTCGCTTTTCGTCGGGCGAAAACCCGCTTAGACGCGAGAACACGGCGCGGCGGTTCTCCCGAACCGCCGCGCAAAGGAATAGCCGGAAATTCGGGCGCGGTGGGTCCGGAGACCCACCGCGCAAAGACTGAACCCGCTCAGGCGAATTATGCATTGCGCTAAATGTTTCTTCTACGAATCCGACGTCGGCGACGAGGTCTGCAACCGCTGCGGACGCGCGTATCTGCCCGAGGCCAACGTGTACCTGGGCCTCCTCCTGCTCGTGACCGGCGGGGCGGCCTGGACGCTGCGGAACCTCCTGACGGGCGAAGCCGACCCGTTCATCCGTCCGGCCCTCGACCTGGGCGCATGGGTCACGTGGCCCGTCTCGATTGTTGACCGGCCGGCGTACGGCTTCGTCATCGGCATGTGGCTGGCAATGCTGGCGGCCGCGCCCATCCTGACGGGCATCATGTACGGGAAGCGCGGCGGGTGGCTGCTCGCGATCACCATCGCCCTGCTTGGGCCGAGCCTGGTGCTGTCGGCCGTGACGGCCCTGGGCGTCTGGATAGCGGCCGGATGGACGCTGCGCCTGGGGAGCAAATTCGTCAGCGCCCTGATGGGCCTTGCCCCGGTGGCGGTGTACTGGTTCGTGGCGACGGCGCTGACGGACTTCGGCAAAGGCGAGCCGCAGCCCGCGCCCGACGCGACCCTGCTTGCGGTCCCGGCGATCGCCGCCAAGACGCTTGCGCCGGCGCTTAAGTCGCTCGCCTACGTGGCGCCCGTCACGGCGGCCGTGACGGCGGTCCTAGCGGCCCTTGCGGTCGTCGGGGCCGGCACGGCCGACAGGTGGCACGTCCGGTGGCCTGCGGCGGCCCTGGCGGTCCTCGTGGCCGGGCCGGTGATGGCGCTGCCGGCGCTGGTCGGCATCGACGAGATCCGCTACGGGTTCCTGCGTGAGCCTCTCGCGCCGCGGGCCGTGGGCCTGGCCGCGCAGCCTTCCGAGATAGACCTGTTCCAGGAATTCCTGGGCCGATGCCCGACCGGCCCGCGCGCCGCCGAGGTCCGGGCGCACCTTGCGGCCGACGTCGAGCAGGTCGAGAACGGGACCCGCGCCGGGACCGTAACTCGCGGCAGCCGCGAGGTCTGGCAGGAACTTCTTCAGCAGCACCCCAAGAGCGTGTGGGCGGCCGATGCGCGTTCGCACCTGGGCGACGATGCCGCGCGCCAGGGTCTCTTCGACGAGGCCGAACGGTTCCACCGCGAGGTCCTCGACCAGACGGCGAAGATCGAGGCCCCGAAGGAGGACCCGCTCGCCACCTTCACGGTCGTCTGGGACCTGTTTTCGATCGGGCCGGACCTGCGGGCAAAAGAGAACGCCGAGCACCTGCGGGCCATCCGCCGCGACACGCTGATGCGCATGGGACTCATCGCCGACAATCGCCAGGGCACCCCCGATTCCGGCCGCGCGCTCGCACTCTATTTCACGGCCCTCGGACTCAAGGGGACGAACCGATACCGCGAGCGGCTACAGGCTGCGGCCGAGACGGCCCCGCGCGGCCCGATCGTCGGCAACGTGGCGTATGAACTGGCGATGTTCGAGCCCGACCACCTGAAGCGGATCGGGGCACTCCGCCAGGTGATCGCCGCGTATCCGCGCACCGACGAGGCGATGCTCGCCAACCTCTCCGCTGCAAGGGCGCTCATCGCGCGGGCCGCCGCCGACCCCGCCGCAATGCGCGAGGCAAAGCAGCATCTCGTCGAGGTCCAGACCGACCTCACGCGACGGTCGCTGCTCAACCCGGATGACCCGTACGTGGCGGCCCTTGCCGACGCCGTCGAGAAGGAACTCGTGTATGTCCAGGCCCAACTCCGGACGCCGGGAAAAAAGGCCCGCTAGCCGCAACGACCGGCCGAC
>CAYGWP010000442.1:0-4084 GCA_964353455.1 uncultured Anaerolineales bacterium | reverse complement strand
GGTCCTCCCGGCATGGGGCAGGGCGGCATGGGTGGCTGCGGAATGTGTCCGATGATGCGCCAGCAAGGCGGTCCGCCCGAGGGTCCCGGTCCGATGGCGCGCCCGCCTGCCGGTCCGCCAGAAGGTCGCGGCCCGATGATGCGCCAGCAAGGCGGTCCGCCAGAAGGTCGCGGTCCGATGATGCGTCAGCCTGCCGGTCCGCCAGAAGGTCGCGGTCCGATGATGCGTCAGCCGGGCGGTCCGGCGCAAGGCCCCGGCCCGATGATGCGTCCTCCTGCTGCGCCGGGGATGCCTGCCCCCGCGCCCGCGGCGCCTCCGCAGGCGCGGTCGTTCGGTTTTTCCGGCGGCCGCGTTGAAACCGGGGTGACGCCGGGCGAGGGTGCCGGGCGGTTCGGGCTGCTTCTTGCGCCCGAGGCCCGCGAGCGTCTCGGCCTTTCGGACCAGCAGGTCGAGAGAATCCGCGGCATCCTGTCGGAAATCAGGGAGGGCGCCGGGCCGATGGCGGAGCGGATGCGCGAGGCCCTCAAGGACGTTCCGCCCCAGGAGCGGGCCGACCGGATGCGCGAGATGGTTGAGAAGGCTGCGGCCGAGCGCGTCCGGCGCATGCACGGGGCTGAAGAAACCATCATGAAGGTCCTCTCGCCCGAACAGCGCGAGAAGTTCGAGCGGTGGCTGCGCGAGCGCGGCCCGGAAGCAGGGCAGCCGCCCGCCCCGCCCAAGCAGCCGCAACCCGGATCAACGTCGCCGTGGCGCCAGAGGCTGCGCCCCGGGGCGTCGCCTGGCGCAGCGCCTCCCGCCGGGCCGGCCCTCCAGCGAGAGCCCGCGCGGTTCCACCTTATAGAGGAGGCAGGCGCTCCGCCTCCGCCGCCCAGGCGCGAGCCGCAGCCCGGCGAAGGTCCCGGCGGCAAGCAATTCGAGATGCAGCGCGCCGCAGGCTACTTCCGCCTTCTCGAAGAGCCGCAGGTCACTGAAAAACTCGGCCTCAGCCCGGAACAGGACAAGAAACTCTTCGCGCTCCGCGAGCGGGCGAAGAGCATGTATGAGACCATTCGCGCCGAGGTCCAGGAGAAGATGAAGGCGCAGTTCCGGCCCGACATGACCGAGGCCGAGCGCCAGACCGTCAGGCGCGAGATGGAGAAGGCCTTCGCGGAAGCGCAGGCCGCCGTCAGGCCGGAACTTGAGAAACTCGTGGCCGAGGCATCGAGCCTCCTCTCGGAGGAGCAGCGCGAAAAACTCAAGACCATTGCCCGAGACCGCACGATCGCCGAGCGGGCGACCGGCGGCCTTATGGCGATCCTGTCAAAGAAGGTCCAGGAGGACCTCGGCCTCTCGCCGGAGCAGATCGACAAGATCAAGGCCGTCCTCGAACAACTCCAGGCCGACGCCAAGAAAGTCCGCGACGAGGTGCTCGGCCCCGGCGCCGAACCGAAACCGGAGGACCTTAAGGGCGAGAGGTTCGAGGCCCTGAAAACCCGACACGAGGAACTGCTCCAGAAGGCCCGCGACCAGATAAAGGAACTCCTGACCCCCGAACAGCGCGAGAAGGCCGAACGGATGCGGCCCGGGCGCCCCGGCCCCGGCGGCCCCGGCGGCCCGATGCGCCCTCAAGCCCCGCCCGAAGCGCCGGCGGCCACCAAGGGCTATACCGCGCCGATCTGAGACCCTGGCGATATAAGTTTATACGTTGCGCGGCGGGTCTCCCGACCCGCCGCGTTTCCTATCAGCCTCGATAATCTCAGCCAGCCTTCGCGTCTCTTCTTCCGGGTCATCGGCCGAGCACACTGCGTTCGAAACCGCCAGCCATCGCACGCCGGCCGCAAGGACCTGCGGGGCCGTCTCCGCGGTGATCCCGCCGATCGCCATCACCGGAAGGCCCACCTTGCGCGCGACCTCCGCCGCAAGGGCGGGGCCGGGTATGACCTCCTGCGGCTTCGTGGTGCTCTGGAACATCGGTCCGCAGCCGATGTAATCCGCTCCGTCCCCGGCCGCCGCAAGGGCCTGCGCGAGCGAGTGCGTCGAGATGCCGACGATCCGATCCGGGCCGACGATGCGGCGGGCCTCGCGGGCCGCAAGGTCGTCCTGCCCGCAGTGGACGCCATCGGCCGCCGCCAGCACGGCGATGTCGGGCCGGTCGTTGACAATCGCCAGCCGCCCCGCATCGTGCGCCGCCCGCGCGACCTCCCGGGCGCGGGCCAGGAGCGGACCGTCCGGCATTTCCTTCTCGCGGACCTGGACGGCCGCCGCGCCCCCCGCGAGGATTCCGCGCAGCACTTCCCGCCACGGCCTGCGGCAGAGCGATTCCGTAAGGAGCACGCACAGGCCGCCCGCGGCGAGTCTCGGTTTCGGCGCGGCCGCTTCCTCGAAGCGTTTCTCCAGGTCGTACGCGCGGTACCGGAGTTGCTCGACGGCCGCCGCCACGCCCGCCTCGACCACCTTGCCGTATTCCTCGATTGCGCGGAGCGATTCCGTGAGGCGCTTCAGTGCCGCCCGCGCCACGTCGGCGGTGCCCGCGCGGCTTCGCTCGGCATCGGTCGAGATTGCGGTGCCGATGTCGCCGGCGGTGTCGCGCGACAGCACCAGCCCCCGCCCGTCGAGCGGCGCAAGGGCCGCGCGGAGGTCGTGCCGCAGGCGCTTCAGGGCCTCCGCGAGGTCCGGCCGCTCCAGGGCGAACCGCGCCGCCTCCTCGGCCACGCGCATGGCCTCCCGCGCGCGGTTTGCGTTGGCGTCGATGATGCGGTATATATCGTGTTGGGCGTGGTTTGACACCGTCGGCCGCCTCTCCGGGGCTTATACCGCTGCGGCGGCGATGATACCCTTTTTTTGACTTACGTCAAAGCACATCTCCCGGCCGTCGGTTATCATGGTATTGACAATTGGAACGGACTGCCCCGGCGCGGGGCGGCAAAAAAGTAGGGTGCCCGCCTGGGCGGGCACGCGGACAAAGGTCGGTGCGTGCAAGCACGCACCCTACGGGCTACGGGCGCAGAAAAGAAAGGGTACGCAACATGGTCACCGACGCAACGAAGAACGCGATGTTCTGTTACCAGTGCTCGCAGACGATCCCCGGCGGGTGCACGCGGGTGGGGGTCTGCGGCAAGCCGCCCGACGTGGCGAGCCTCATGGACACCCTCATCTTCGGCCTCAAGGGCGTGGCCGCATACGCCTACCACGCCCGCGAACTCGGGAAGATCGACACCGAGATCGACGGCTTCATGCACGAGGCCCTCTTCGCCACGCTGACGAACGTCGATTTCAACCTCACGCGAATCCTCGGCCTCGTGCTCAAGTGCGGCGAGATAAACCTCAAGGCCATGAAAATCCTCGACGAGGGCCACGTCGAGCATTTCGGCAGGCCCGTCCCGACCGAGGTCACGACCGGCACACGCGCCGGCCGCGCCATAGTCATCACCGGGCACGACCTCCTGGACCTGGAGGCGCTGCTGAAGCAGACTGAGGGCCGCGGCGTGAACGTATATACGCATGGAGAAATGCTCCCGGCCCATGCATACCCGGCCCTCAAGAAGTACAAGCACCTCGTCGGCAACTACGGCGGGGCCTGGTGGACGCAGAAGAAGGAGTTCGAGGCGTGGCCGGGCGCCATCCTCGTTACCACCAACTGCGTTCTCATCCCGACGAAGGTCTATAAGGACCGGCTCTTCACGAGCGGCGTGGCGGGCGTCCCCGGCTGCACGCACATCACCGGCCGCAACTTCGAGCCCCTGATTCAGAAGGCCCTGGCGTGCCCGCCGCTCCCCGCCAAGGCGGGCGGCAAGGTCACCACGGGGTTCCATCACACGGCTATCCTGAGCCTGGCGGGGAAGATCGTGGACCTCGTCAAGGCGGGCAAGATCCGCCACTTCTTCCTCGTCGGCGGATGCGACACGCCCGGCACCAAGGGCAACTACTACCGCGAGTTCGTCAAGGCCGTGCCGAAAGACTGCATCGTCCTGACGCTGGCCTGCGGCAAGTACCGCTTCAACGACCTGGAGAAGGAACTCGGGGCGATTGACGGCATTCCGCGCCTCATCGACATCGGCCAGTGCAACAACGCGTACTCGGCCATCCAGGTGGCGGCGGCCCTGGC
>CAYGWP010000441.1:0-9552 GCA_964353455.1 uncultured Anaerolineales bacterium | reverse complement strand
CCCGCCGCGCGAAATATCGCCGCTACTTCGGCGGAATCGTGAGGACCGTGCCGATCTTGAGTTCGTACTTCGGGGCCGGGCCGATCCTGTCCTTGTTGGCCTCGTAGATTTTCTTCCAGAGGCCGGCATCGCCATAGACCTTGCGTGAGATGGCCATGAGGCCGTCGCCCTTCTGGGCGGTGTACGAGTTGGGCGAGGCGGCCGGCGTGAGCGGCTCGAACGACGGGGGAGTCTTCGGCCGCGCGACCGGGGCCGGCGGCGGAGGCAGCAGCGGCTCGACCATTACAGGGGCCCGCGGCGGGGTCGCAGGCTGAATTTCCGTCGGCTCAGGCGGCAGGACCTCTTCCTTCTTCGGACCGCAACCGGCAACCATCATCATCCCCATCAACCCAAACACCACCAGCACTGCAATCGACGCTCGCATGGCTCTCCCTCTCGTTTCCTTCCGCGGACTCGCACCAGGCCGACAAGGCCTAGTAATATCGATCCGCGGCTCTGTTCAGGTCAACCGGCAGGCCGGTGTCATCCCTCGGCGGAATCAGGACGTCCTTGCCCGCCGGGAACAGCCCCTGCTTCGTCAGAAGGTCCTTGTTGGCGTTGCGGATCTTGTATTCCAGGTAGCCCTGGCCGTAGAACCGCTCGGCGAGTTCGTACGGGCTGACGATGCGGTCGGTCCGGAAGATGACGTAGTTGGGCGGCAGTTTGGCGCTCTGGTCGGGCACGCGCAGGCACTGGGTCGGCGTCGTAGTCGTCGCCGCAAGCATCACAACGCCGGCCAGCATGAAACATTTGCCCGTACGCATTCGCAATCACCACGCGCGACCCTTCGGGTCGCGGCTAAAAGGGCGTGCGCAAGAGCGCACCGACAAAACTACGCGAGCAATGCAACGGGGCGAGTCTATCGCTTCGGTGCGCGAAATCAAGTGTTAATCCACCGCGACGCAAGGTCCCTCAGCGGATCGAAGGCGGGCGAGATGTCCCAGAGGACCACCATCAGGATAACCGCCCCCGCGTGAACGTCAAACGGCGGCGTGCCGCGCGCCCAGTTCCATAGCACCACCCGCAGGACGCCGCGCGGGTCGCGGTCGGCCGATCGGCCGCAGTCCGCCAGTCGCGCCGAACAGCGGGCACGCCAGAGCCGATGGGCGACGGTCGCCAGCGGCCACAGGCCGAGTATCCAGATGGCGGTGGCCACATGGTGGAAGGCGACGCCCAGCAGGATCGTGACCAGGCGCTCGGGCCGCTGCCAGAAGCCGCCGTGGCCCTGTGCACCGGCGGTCTCGGCCCGGGCCTTGATGTAACTTATGAGGTAGGCCCAGACCAGGCCCGCCAGGGCAAGGATGACCAGCGTCAGGTTCGGCCGGGCGGCATCGAGCGGCCCTGAATCGGGCTGGAACGCGAAGTAGAGGGCCATGCCGAAGTAGAGGGCGGCATCGCTTACGCGGTCGCAGACGGAGTCCAGGATGCCGCCGAATCGGCTTTCGAGGCGGCCGAGTTTCGCCACGGCGCCGTCCAGGAGGTCCCCTGCCCCGGCCAGGAAGAGGAGCGTGGCGGCAACCGGTCGCCAGCAGTCACGGCCGACGGCAATCGCCGCGCCTGCGCCGACCATGAGAAGCATGGCCAGGACGGTGAGCGTGTTGGGCCTGAGTCCGATTCGGAGCAGGCCGCGTGCCAGCCCGTCGCGGAGCCACGAGAAAAGGCGGCCGATTAGTTTGGAGATCATAGGCGAGACTTGGCGAAAGGTTTTCGCGCGAGGCGAACCGTTGCCTGTAAGTGCGTACCCGCCCGTACGGGCGGCTCGAATGATGAATCGTCGTTACTGTTTGCCCTTGCCTGCGATGAAGGCCTCGACGGCGGCGCGGGCGTCGGCATCGCTCATCTGTTCGGGCGGATGTTTCATCAGGTAGGCCGATGCGCCCTTGATCGGCCCGGAGAGCCGCCGGTCTCGGGCCACTCGGCAAAGGCGTATGGCATCTATGCCGCAGCCCGCCGAGTTCGGTGAATCCTCGACCGAGAGCCTGAGTTCCAGGTTCAGCGGCACGCCGCCGAAACCGCGGCCCTCCATCCGCAGGAAGCAGACCTTGTTGTCCTTCTGCCACGGGACGTAATCGGCCGGTCCGATGTGGACCTGGTCTGGCGGCAGCGGCTTTTCGAGTTGCGACTGGACGGCCTCGGTCTTCGAGATTTTCTTGGAGCGGAGGCGGTCGCGCTTCAGCATGTTGAGGAAGTCCGTGTTGCCGCCGGTGTTGAGTTGGTAGGTGGCATCGAGGGTCACGCCGCGGTCGCGGAAGAGCCGCGTGAGCGTGCGGTGGACGATGGTCGCGCCGACCTGTGCCTTGATGTCGTCGCCGATGCACGGGAGTCCGGCGCGGGCGAAGCGTCGGGCCCACGTCTTGTCGCTCACGATGAAGGCGGGGATGCAGTTGACGAAACTGACCCCCGCGGCCAGACACGCGGCGGCGTAGTACGCGACGGCCTGCTCGGACCCGACGGGCAGATAGTTGACGAGCATCTCGGCCCGCGACTTCCGCAGCGCATCTATCACGTCAACCGGGTCCTTGTCGGCGGGGATGAAGCGCTGGTCGTCGGGGTACTCGGCCATGTGGTCGGAGTATCCGTCGAGGACGGGCCCCATCTGGACGGTGACGCCGGTCTTGCCGATGTTCGGCATGAAGACCTTGGTGCAGTTAGGGGGTGCAAAAAGGGCTTTTTCAAGGGGTTTTCCGACTTTTCTGCGGTCGATGTCGAAGGCGGCGACGAACCGGATGTCGCCCGGCAGATATCCGCACAGGTCGTAGTGCATCAGGCCGACCGTCTCGCGAACGTGATCCCTCTGGAGCCTGCGGCGATAATAGGCGACACCCTGAACGAGGCTGGATGCACAGTTGCCCACGCCTGCAATCGCCACCCGGATTGGACTGCCCACGCGCACATCCCCTTCGTGATGAGCCATCCCGCCCGCACCCTGCGGGAGGCGAGGTCTCGTAAAAACATTCCACAGATACCACCGCCGGCGCAGGGTGTCAACGGCAAAACGCGGTGATGCAACGACGAATACCGAAATTCGAATGACGAATGAAACGGCAAATCCGAATGTGGAAACCGCCGCGAGCGGTCCTGGCGGGCGGCCGTGCCGTTTCGTCATTGCCGTTTCGTCATTCATTCGTCATTCGGCCTTCGGATTTCGTCATTCCGCGGCGTCGCTCACAGTCATGGATAAATGTATATTAGCGTGAACGCGGCGGCGCGCTCGTTTTCTCCACACGGTTTCCACCGTCCTCGGCGGTTGTGGACAAAATATTTTTCCGCCGGGGCGACGCGCGATAACTGCCCGTCAACCGCCGGTTTCCGTCTCTCGGCGCCGAATTTATCGCGCCTGAACAAAAAAAATTGCGCGGTCAAACCTTGACAAGCGATTACGATGCACCTTGCTGCGAGGTGATGCGCCGGTCATCGCGTGGGGCGAACGCCGGCTCCCGACATCACCTCCACCCGATTCACTGACGGCTATCGAGCGCCGGTCACGGGGCTCTTGCGTGGCGCCGCTTCAACATACTGAAACCGAACAATTCGTCGCGCACCTGAGGACGCTCATCGGTCCGCAGCGCTGGAGCGTCTGGTTCGACGGCGCGACGGACTTCCACCTTACTGACGGCGGTCTCCGCGTCGGCGTCGCCAACCTCTTCATCAGCGACTACATCCGCACCCACTTCGGCGAGCGGCTCATTGCGGCGGCGCGACAGACGTTCGGACGCGAACTCACGCTCCAGTTCCACGTGCAGCCCGACCTCTTCCAGAAACGCCGCGCCCAGAACCTGGCCGACGAGGCGGATGCGGCGGAGCAACTCGGCCAACCATCGCCGCCGTTTCCGCCGGCCGCGCCCGCGCAGCCGCCGCGCGATCTGCCTCGCGTCATCCAGCCGCGCCGCGCCGCCGAACCGCCACGCCCGAACACGGCAGAGCATCGGCCGCTCTTCACCCTCGAAAACTTCGTGACCGGACCGTGCAACGCCATGGCGTACGCCGCCGCCAAGTCGGCCGCCGGGGCGCCCGGCAAGGATTTCCACCCCCTCTTCATCCACGGTGCCTGCGGACTGGGGAAGACCCACCTCCTGAACGCGATTCTGTACGCCCTGCGGGGCCGCGGCGACCTGCGGGTGGCCTGCCTCTCTGCCGAACAGTTCACTAACAGGTACCTGGCAGGGTTGCGGTCCAACAGCCTCGACGCCTTCCGCCACCGCTACCGCAACCTCGACGTCCTGGCCATCGACGATGTCCACTTCCTCTCTGGCAAAGAGTCAACGCAGCAAGAGTTCCTCCACACGTTCAACGAGTTCGACGGCCAGCGGCGGCTGGTTATTCTGGCGTCTGATTCCCATCCGCGCGAAATCCAGGCCGTCCAGGACCATCTCATCAGCCGCTGGGTCTCGGGCCTGGTGGTCCGTCTCTCGGCCCCCGACGAAGAGACCCGCTGCCGCATCCTCGCGGCGAAGGCTTGCCTCATGGGGCGCCCCGTGCCCGAAGAGGTCATCGCCCTTGTGGCCGCCCGTATCCAGGGCTCGGTCCGCGAACTGGAGGGGGCGCTGACACGCATCATGGCCTATGCCGCGCTCCTGAAGCAGCCGATGACGACGGACCTCGCGCGCCAGGCGCTGGCCGACTTCGTGGCCACTGTGCCGCGGCACGCCACCCTGCCCCAGATCGAGGAGGCGGTGGCCGCATTCTTCGGCGTCACGCGGGCCGACGTTCACTCCGGCCGCAAGTCGCGCCAGGTCTCGCTCGCGCGGCAGATCACGATGGTGCTGGCCCGCGAGATGACGGACCTGAGTTTCGCCGACATCGCCCGCGGCCTTGGCAGTAAGAATCACACCACCGTCCTCGCCGCCTGCCGCAAGTTGCACACCCTCGCCAAGTCGGGCGGCGAAATCCGCTGGGCCGACCGCTCCGACAGCCGCTCAATGTCCGCCGAAAGCCTTCTCGCGCACCTGAAGGAACGCATTCGCGGCTAATGCCTCCCGGCTGCGGCAACCGCACTCGCTCGTCTTCGACTCGCGGCTAAACCTTGAATACCCGTCGCCCCACCTGCTATTATGCCGTTGCCCAACCTTGCACCTTGCACTTTGCACTTTGAACTTTTTCTATGGACCTGACCGGCCGACAACTCGGCGACTACCGCCTCATCGAGGCCGTCCCCTCCGGCGGACTCTGCGACACTTACATCGCCCAGCACGCCGCACTCAAGCACCACTGCATCCTCAAGGTCCTCCCCGAGGAACTCATCGCCACCAGCCCCGGCTTCGTCGCGCGGTTCTACGACGAGGCCGCCGCCATCACCAACCTCAGGCACCCGTGGATCGTCCCGGTCCTGGAGATGGCCGAGGCCGACGGCCGCTACTTTATCGTCACCGAGCACATCAGCGGCCCGCGCGGACAGCCGATGACTCTCCGCGACTACCTGCACCTTCAGCCCGAAGGCCGCGTCTCCGAGGCCAAGGCGCGCCGCTGGGCCGTCCAACTCGCCGAGGCACTCGCCTACGCACACGCACATAGGGTATGCCACTGGAACCTCAAGCCGTCGAATGTCCTTATCGACAGATTCGAGAACCTGCGGCTGACCGACTTCGGCCTCGCCCGCGCCCTGGGCCGAGACTTCATGCTCGCCCGCATGCACGAGCGCCTCGTCCCGCAGCCCGGCCGCCGCGGTCCTTCCGTCAGAGACATCCTCGAAGCCGCAGACTACCTCGCACCAGAGCAGCGCACCCCAGGCCCGCCCATCGACGCCCGAACCGACGTTTACGCCTTCGGGGCCATCATCTACCGCATCCTCACCGGCCGGCCGCCAACCCCGCCCCCCGTGCCGCCGTCGATGGTCGTCCCCACCCTCGCGCCCAAGTGGGACGCCCTGGTCGCCCGGTGCATGGCCGATCGCCCCTTTCGCCACGCCAGCGTCCTCGGCGCCCTGGCCGACATCCGCCGCGTCGGCCGCCGCCGCAGCATCGCCGGCCTCGTGACCGCCGGCATCGCCGTCTTCGCACTGACGGCCCTCGTGGGTCTCGCCATAGCCAACTTCAGCGCCATCCGCGACTTCCTGGCCCGGCAACTTGCCGCCATCCCGGCACAGGGGCCGCCCGCCCCCGCCCGGCCCGAGACGCCCCCTGAACCCGAATTAACGCAGTCAGTTACATATAAAGAAGCGCATGACGCCCAGGCCAGGGCCGATGACACCTGGACGCGCATCAAAGACCTCGACCGGGGCCAGGCCTTCGCCGCCGCCCTCGACCAGGCCGAGGCCCTCAAACGCCGCGCAGACCTGCACGTCAAGAACAACGCCTGCGCACTGGCGAAGAAGGCATTCGACGACTTCATCGCCCGCTCCGATGCAATCGAGGCCCTCGAAGCACTCCGCAAGTCCGCCCTCGCCGCCAGGGCCGATGCCGCCGCCGCCCAGGAAACCGCACGCCGCGCGGGCGTCCCCGCCGATTCCCCGGCCGTCGCCGCCGCCGACAAACTTGCACGCGACGCCGAGGCCAACTTCGACGCCGCCAACTTCCCCCAGGCCGAGACCGCCTGGAAATCCGCCGTCGCCGCCATCGCCAAGGCCCCCGAACAGGCCGCACGGTCCGCACGCGCCAAGATCGCCAGGGCGGAGTTCGAAAAATCCGTTGCCATAGCCGATGCCGCCCGCCTCCAGAAACTCGCCCCGGCCGACTGGCAGAAGGTGGCCGACGCCGCCCGCGCCGCCGATGCCGCCATCGACCCCGACAAGGCCATCGCCGCCTGGCACGATGCCATCCGCCTCCTCCCCGTCGCCGTCAGGGCCGCCAACGCCGCCGAGAAGGCCCAGGCCGCACCCAAGACCCCCGAACAGGATCCCGCTCCTCTCATCGCCGAGGCCGAGCGATGCATCCAGGCCGCCCAGTGGCAGCAGGCCCTCGCCGCCGTACAGAAGGCACTCGCCATAAGCCCCACCAGCGCCCCAGCCATCGCCGCCCGCGACAAGGTCCTGCCGCACCTCCCGAAGGACATCGCCATCGACCTCGGCGGCGGCATGGTGCTGCGGCTACTCCTCATCGCGCCCGGCAAATTCGCCATGGGGTCGCCCGAAGATGAGCCCGGCCGATCCGCCGATGAAGGCCCGCAGCACGAGGTCGCCCTCACGCGGCCCTTCTACATGGGCATCCGCGAGGTCTCGCAGGAAGAGTACGCGGCCGTCATCGGCACAAACCCCAGTTCCGCCAAGAGCCTGAAGGCCCCCGTTGACCTCGTCTCATGGTTTAATGCAGATGAGTTCTGTAAGAAACTCTCCGAGCGCTCCGGCCGCCCCATCCGCCTGTCCACCGAGGCCGAATGGGAATACGCCTGCCGCGCGGGCACCGCCACCGCCTTCTCCACCGGCCCGCGCATCTCCACAGACCAGGCCGACTTCGAGGGGGCGCAACCCTTCGCCGATTTCCCGAAAGGCGCCTCGCGCGGCAAGGCCCTGCCCTGCGGCAGTCTCAAAGCCAACCCCTGGGGCCTCTTCGATATGCACGGCAATGTATGGGAATGGTGCGCCGACTGGTATGATGAGAAGTACTACGCCTCCAGCCCCGCCGTCAACCCCCCCGGCGCCGACGCCGCCAAGTGCCGCGTGGTCCGCGGCGGCAGTTACGCCGAATACGCCGGCTCCGCACGCTCCGCCAACCGCGACCGATACCCCCCCGCCGCACGCATGAAGTTCATCGGCTTCCGCGTCGCCGCAGACTACTGACAGACGATTTCGGTCCGCAGATTACGCAGATTGCGCAGTCATCCTGTAGGGTGGGTCCTCTGGACGCACCGGCAGTGCCGCAGCAACCGTCTGTCAAGAACGCGAGCGCCACTCGTCGAGTTGACAGCAGGCGTCAGTCGCTGTGATCTTCTGTCCATGCCCGACGATAAAGCGATGCTGGCCGCCTTACGCCTTTGCGCGGTGGGTCTCCCGACCCACCGCGCGACGAAGTCGCGTTGGCGCGGTCGAAAACGCGGTTTGCGCGGCGGGTCGGGAGACCCGCCGCGCCAAGGTAGAGTCGAGGTCTGGCGCGGTGAATTGCGGACACGGGGAGTTGCCGTTTCCGGCGGCTTTCGCCTTCGTGCCGGTGCCTCATTCCGTGCCGCGTTCCGTCTCCAGACTCCGCTCATCGAACCGGACGGGCGGTTTTCCCGCATCCGGCTCTCGGAGAAGGCCTCACGCTTTCGCCCACGGGAAGTCGCGCGTCCGGTCCACCAAGCGGACCAGGCCCAGCCCCTCGTGCAGGTGGGCGATCGTGAGCCGCGGACCGCCCGATCCCCGCCCCAGGTGCTTGGCTCGCAACCACTGACGCAGCCGGTGTCGCGCATGCGACTCCACGGCCCTGTACGCCCGGCTGACCGGCCCCAGGCAGAAGTAGTTGGACCAACCGATAAGCATCCGGTTGAGTTCCGCCACCTTGTCCGGAACCGCTTGGTACGTCGTCCTCCGGCCGGTCGCCTCATGGACCGCTCGGCGCAGCCGCGCGATCCGTTTCTTCGACGGGCGCGTCCCAATGTACGGCCGTCCCGTCTTCGGCGACCAACATCGACCGAAGGTGTACCCCAGGAAGTCGAACGTCTCGTCCGGCCCGTGGCACACGCGGGTCTTGGTCTCGTTGACCGTCAACTTCAGCCGCGCCATCATCGCCTGCATCGCGGCCAGCGCCTTCGCGCCCGTCCCGCGACAACAGATGACGAAGTCATCGGCGTAGTTGACGATTCGCGCTCCCAGTCGCCTCTCGTGCCCCAGCCCCTTCCAGCCCACCACGAAGCGTCGGAGGTAGATGTTCGCCAAGAGGGGGGAGATCGGCGCGCCTTGCGGCGTCCCTCGCCCCGTGTCCTTGGCGCGGGTCGTTCGCTGTCGCCGTCCGCGGTCGTCCTCTTCCTCCACCGGCGCGACCAGCCACATCTTGACCAAGTGCAACATCGCCCCGTCAACGATGCGTCGGGCCACCGATTTCATGAGTTCCGCGTGCGGTATCGAGTCGAAGTACCCGCTCAAGTCGGCGTCTACCACTTCCGTGTGGCCGCTCGTCAGCAGTCGGTGAACGTGCCGCACGGCATCCAACGCCCCCCGGCCGGGCCGGTAGGCGTACTGCTCGGCGGCAAGGTCCGCCTCAAAAATCGGGGCCAGCACCAGCACCGCCGCCATCTGGGCCACTCGGTCCCGAATCGTCGGGATGCCGAGCGGTCGCTTTCGGCCGTCCGGCTTGGGTATCCATACCCGCCGCACGGCCTCCGGCCGATACGTCTTCTTCTTGAGGTCCTCCGCCAGTTCCCCCAGCCATCGCTCCACCCCGTACGCCTCGATGTCCTCGAACGTTTGGCCGTTCACCCCCGCCGCCCCGCGATTGACGCGGCAGCAGGCGTAGGCGTGGGCCAGCACGTCCGGCCGGTACACCTTGTCGTACAGCACGTAGAACCGGTAGCCGGGTTCTCCCTTCGCTTTGGCGTGGAGCGCCGCTTGCAGCCTCTGGACGCTTTCAGGAGTTGCCAGGCTCATCGCCAATCTCCCGTCCTGCG
>CAYGWP010000440.1:0-3400 GCA_964353455.1 uncultured Anaerolineales bacterium | reverse complement strand
GTACTTCGCCTGGCCCTTGTGGCTGACCCAATAATCGAAGCCCGGCCGCCGCTCATCACTCTGCTCGCCCATGTGCCACTTGCCGATGTAGGCCGTCTCGTACCCCTCCTCCTGGAGGCGGCGGGGCCACGAGGCGAGATCGTTCGGGTAGTCCGTGAAGTTGTTCAGCACCCTGTGGGTGTGTGCGTAGAGGCCCGACAGCAGCGATGCGCGGCTGGGGCTGCACAGCGACGTGGTCCCGAACATGTTGGCGAATCGGACGCCCTCGGCGGCAAGGCGGTCGAGGTTCGGCGTCTTGAGGAACGGGTGGCCCGCGCAGGACATGGCGTCCCATCGCTGGTCGTCGGTCAGGATATAAACGACGTTCGGCCGCCGCACTTGCTCGGGGCCGTTCGCCAGCGCCGCGCAAGCGCGGCGGCTAACCCCGGCGGCAATCGCGCCGGCGGCGCCGATGGTCTTAAGGAACTCGCGGCGGGTGGAGCGCAGCATGAGCAACCTCCTGAGCGGATGAATTGTGGATTGAGGATTGTGGATTAACGGCAAAACGAATCTGGCAGGCCCTTTCTTCTCTTTTCAATCCGCAATTCGCAATCCGCATTCCGCGATCGTTTCACAGGGCCTCTTCGATGATGCGCTTGAATTCCGATTTCGGGTCGGGCTTCCACATGCCGATGATCTCGCGTTCGCGGCGGGCGTTCTCGGGCGAGTCCGAGGCGTGGGCGGCGTTCCGCATCAGGTCGCGCCCGAAGTCGCTGCGGACCGTCCCCGACTCTGCCTTCTCGGGGTTGGTAGCGCCGAGCCAGTACCGGATCTTCTGGATGGCGTCCTCGCCGCGATAGAGCAGTGCCAGGCACCGCACGGGGCCGGGCTTGTTCTTCTCGGCCTCATCCTTGATCTTGCGGATATCGACGCCGGTCATGTACTGGACGATCTTGGCGAACT
This sequence comes from uncultured Anaerolineales bacterium, assembly GCA_964353455.1. Taxonomy (GTDB): domain Bacteria; phylum Planctomycetota; class Phycisphaerae; order FEN-1346; family FEN-1346; genus CAYGWP01. The sequence continues at coordinate 2,458 of CAYGWP010000440.1, read as the reverse complement.
CGGTGCGGGCGTTTGCCTCGGCGAGCGTGGCGCGGCCGGCCTTGTAGAATTCCTCGGGCAGTTCGAAGTCGAACGCCCCGCGGAGTTTCTGCCGCAGGACCGCCTCGACGTTCCCCTGGAGTTTCTCGCGAAAGATCGCCAGCAGCGGTCCGTAGAACGCCTCGCCCTGTGCGGCGGTCATCGAGAGGATCTTCGCGCCCACGATGTACAGGCCGGTGCGCGAAAAGACATCGATGATGTTGCCGGGCTTGCGGCTGCGCTTCTCGAAGTTCTCGGGCTTAAGGATGACGAGTTCCGTCTGGACGTTCCTGGCATCGGGCGGCAGGCGGATGGAGTCCTCGACGATGCCGCCGTCGCCGGCCGCCGTCCGGGCGAAGAACGCCAGTTCCTCGCGCACCGTCTCCGGGTCCGGCCCGCAGATGACGGCCGGCTCGAAGTACTTCACCCGGCCGTCGGACGTGATCTGGAAGTCGCCGTACGTCCCGCGGACCGTGTGCCCGGTGACCTTTGGGCTGGCGTGGCCGACTACATCATCCATGAGATGGTTGAGGGCGTTCTCGCCCCGGAAGAGGAGGATCATGCAGCGGTTCGAGAGGCCCAGCGGGTTATTGCGGCGGAGGTTCTGGTCAACGTACTCGATGAACTGGCCCCGCACCGGGTTCCCCAGGTCGGACCGCTTCAGGAGGTCCAGGTACTCATCGACCCACTTATCGCTCGGGGCGTACATGTGGACGCCCACGAGGTCGAGTTTCGAGAGGCTCACGAGCCTTCCGATGATGCCTCCCGTTCTGCTCTTGTGGAGGCTGTACGGCGTAATCATTGCGTACGCCAGTTCCGTGGCCATGCCGGCGCCCTCTCCTGATTGAGGCTGGAGGCTTGGGACTGGAGGCTGTAGCAAAGAGGCGAGGCGAAACGAGCAGTGCCTCCAGCCTCCGGCCTCTAGCCTCAAGCCTACTGTATCGGTGCCCGCCGCGCGGGTCAATGGTCTCGGACACCGGCCAACCGCTACGGCACCAGGACGGCCTTCATTGCCTGGCCGGAGCGCATGAGGTCGTGGGCGCGGTTGGCGTCGGCGAGCGGCACGGTGTGCGTGACCATCGTGGCGAAGTCGTCAAGGTGGCGGCTCATCAGGTCCAGGGCGCGCAGCATGTGCCGGGTGTGGCTGACCCAGACGCCGACGTACTTCAGGTCCGGCCGCGTGAGGTCCCAGAACGGGTCCCACTCGAACTTGCCTCCGGGCTGGCCGAAACCGGCGGTGATGAACCGCCCGCCCGGCCTGAGGAGGCCCAGCCCCTCGCGCACAACGTCGGCCTTTCCGACAGCCTCATAGACAGCGTCGGCCCCGCGGCCGCCGGTCAGCGACTTGACGAACTCCTTACGCTCCTCAGCGGTGGTCTTGTTGATGGTGACGGTGTGCGTGGCGCCAAAGCGCCGGGCCATCTCCAGCCGCCCTTCCGACCGGCTGACGAAGATGATGGTCGATGCCCCGCACTCGCGGGCAAAGGCCGCAAGGAAGCACCCGAGCGGCCCCGCGCCCTGGACGACGACCGTCTCGCCGCCCTTCGGCTCGAAGAGGTCGAATGCATGGGCGGCCGTCGCCCCGCTACAGCAAGCCGTCACGAGCGTCGTGTGGTGCCGCCGCGGTATGTGGTCAATGGCGCTGATGTCGGTCCGGGCATCCAGCGGCAGCAGGCGGCTGTAGCAGCCGTTGACGTGCGGCGGGACCGCCGTCGAGCGGTGGATTCCATAGACGAACCGCTTCGGGCACAGGTGGTGTTCCCCGGCCTTGCAGTAGAAGCACTGGCCGCAGACCACGCCGCGGCTCCAGGCGACCGGCTGGCCGGCCTTTAGGTCGCGCCCGTGGATATCCTGCTTGCGTCCCTTGATTTCAACGATTTCGCCGACGCCCTCGTGCCCCAGAATGATCGGCAGCGGCGTCCGCGGGTCCTCGCCCGAGGCCATGTGCAGGTCCGACCCGCACACCCCTGCGGCAGTCACCTTGACCAGGACCTCGCCCTCGGCCAGCGGCAGAAGGTCGAACTCCTGCATCTGGAGCGGCTGCTTGAACCCCGTGAGCACCTGAGCCTGCGTTTTCATTCCGGCAGCCTCCTGCTGTAAAGCCTCGCCCCCGAGGCGGCATCATATACGCGCGGCGGGGCACGTTCAACCGGTATCCGCGCCGGCGCGCGGCAGACCTCCTCGGCCGGTAATCTAGTGTCAAGGGTGGATAGAAATGTCCGCCTGTTTGGGTGGATAGAAATGTCCGCCTGTTTGGGTGGATGGAAATGTCCGCCTCGGCGCCAGGGGTGATCGGGAGGTGGACGATAGGGTTGGGGCTGTGGTACACTCTTTTTGCCTCTGGGAGGATAGGGCTCCGCAGGAGTGCGACCCGAGCGCCCGGAGGCGGGACGTACGGCAGAGGGCCGTGCCGCTGCGGTGGCGCGGCCTTCCTTTTTTT
>CAYGWP010000439.1:0-4872 GCA_964353455.1 uncultured Anaerolineales bacterium | reverse complement strand
ACCCTTGTTGCAGATTCCAGTGGCGTGATCGCCATTCCCTCGCCCCCCGATGACCGGCAGGACTGGTGCCTGAGTCTTGCCACTGAGCCCGCGGCCGCAAGTGAAGACCGCCCCGGTGCAGGGGCAACCAAGCGTTGAGGGAGCCTGTTAAGGACGGCGACTGGGTGCTCATCCGGTGATTCGAGACACTGGGCGGCCGGCGGATTCCTGGGGGGCATGGCGCGTGCGCGGGGCGCGATGCAATACCGCCAGCGGCGCCGCGTTCAGGAAGGCAAAATCGGACCGCGCCTGGGGAGGAGTATCTATGCCCGCTGCAACCGCCCGTCACGGACTTGCCGCCCTTGGCCTGTTGTTGCTCGTGGCATGGACCGGGCGGCCTGCTGCGGCCGCCGAGTACACGTTTGCCGTCAAGCCCGCGCCGGAAGGCCTGAAGGAGGCGCAATTCTGGCTCTGGGTTCCCGACGGGCTGAAGGCCGACGAGCGCGTCCGTGGCATCCTCTGCGCCAGCAAGTACGAGGCCGGCACGGGCCTCTACACGGACCCGCAGTGGCGGGCCGCGGCCGAGCGGCTCAAGGCGGCCTGTCTCCTGTACCAGTTGGACCGGCCCGAGGCCGAACTGCGGCTGTCGAAGGACAAGGCGGCCGCCGAGGCCATCCTGGCGGCCCTCAAACACTTCGCCAACGAGGCCAAGCGGCCGGAACTGGCCCACGCCGGACTCGTGCTGACAGGGCTCTCGCAGTCGGGCTGGCAGGCCGTGGCATTTGCCAACCACATTCCCGACCGCGTCATCGCGGCGATTCCCTATCACGAGGCGACACCCAACCGGGCCGCGGACGAGGCCGAGAAAAGCGCCGCCCTCGGCGTGCCGCAACTCCACGTCATGGGCGGCAACTGCTCGCTGACGCCGGCCATCCACGCCTGGATACCGAAGGCCCGCAAGGGCGGCGCCCTGTGGTCCTCGTGCGTCCAGCCGGGTGTGCCCCACCATAAGATGGGCGACCAGGAGTTCATCCTCGCATGGCTGGAGGCGGTCTTCAACCTGCGGGTGCCGAAGGACACCCCGGCCGACAAGCCGTACGCCCTGGCGCCGCTCAAGGAGCAGGACGGCTGGCTGGGCACGCTCAAACTGGCCCACGCAGATATTCCCAACCAGCCGCGGCTGAACGCCGTCCGGACGACCGTCACGTCGGCAGAGGTTTGGCGGTTCGCCGACTTCAAGGGCGACAAGGCCGAGGCCGTCTGGCTGCCCACCGAGGCCGTGGCGAAGGCGTGGCTTGCCTACTCCAAGCAGGATGGAAGACCATGAACACACGAAGAACGTTCCTGAAGACGGCAACCTTGGTGGCAGGGGCAGGCGCCCTGGTGGGCTGGGATACAATCGCCAGGGCCGCGAGCGCGAAGCCGCTCATCGTGAGCGGCGCGAAGATCATCCGCGTGCGCGAACGCAAAGGCGGGGGGACCGATTCGTACCTGGAGATCGCCAACGACTCCGGACTGAAAGGCTACGCCGGGCCGCTGCTCAAGGAGCAGGTCGCGGCCTTTCCGGCGAACCTGCGCGAACTCCTGGCCGGGCGCGATGCCGCAGACCCCGAGAAACTCAACTTCGGCACGCTGTGGGCCGCGTGCTACCCGGGCAAATCGCTCGAAAGTTACGTCGAAGGTAAGGACCCGCTGACCGGCGCGGCGGTGTGGGGCATCAAGCGCACATCGCGCCAGACCGGGACCGGCTGGGTAATCACGGCCCTAAGCGCGATGGACCTGGCGCTGTGGGACCTGCGCGGCAAGGTCGCGGGGCAGCCCGTCTGGCGTTTGCTTGGGGCAAATCGCCAGCGGTTGAACGCCTATGCCAGCATGCTGGGCTATTCGGTCAAGCCGGATGAGGCGCGCAAGGCCGCGCGTGAGTTCTTCGATAAGGGGTTCCAGCGGCAGAAATGGTTTTTCATGAGCGGCCCGGCCGACGGCGCCGAGGGACTGAAGCAGAACATCGCGATGGCACATGCCTTACGCGAGGAACTCGGGCCGAACGCGATGCTGATGTTCGACGGCATCCAGTACGTATGGAAGTCGGCCGATGTTGATTACGCGATCGCGCTGGCCAAGGGGATACTCCCCTGCAAACCGTACTGGTTGGAGGAGCCGCTGCGGCCCGACGATCTCGAGGGCTACAAGCGTCTGAAGGGCGAGACGGGGATCACGCTGGCCGCCGGCGAGCACTGGTACACACGATGGAACGTCAAGCCGTTTCTGGATCGAGGGATCGTCAGCTTCGTGCAGTCGGACCCGGAGTGGTGCGGCGGGATCAGCGAGTGGCTCAAGATTTGCGAACTGGCCAAGGGGTATCCGGGAACGCAGGTGGTCCCGCACGGGCATCACGTGCTGGCGGCATCGAACTGCGTGGCGTCGCAGAGCGAGACGCTCTGCCCGATGCTGGAGTACCTGGTCAAGTCGCGGGTTTCGTTTCAGCATTGCCAGACCCGCCCGCTGGTGGCCGAGGCTGGAACCTTTGCCCTGGCCGAGGAACCCGGACTGGGGCCGTCACTGGACGAGGCGAGGCTGGAACAGGTGTAGAATTGACGGAGATGAGACCCGCCGCGGACGAGCAGGACCTGACTTCGGCCGAACGCATAAGTCCGACTGCCCCCACCGTAACCGTTGCAGTCCATGCGTGGCATCGCCGGCAGACACCCGTGGAGGATTGCGGCACAGACGGGAATGCGGGAACCAGGCAGCAACGCGAGGCGTCTAATCCTCGGAAAGCGATTGCCGGCCCTTTCCGCGCCTGGAAAGATGGCGGACAGTCCGGAAGATTACCTCGCCCGGCCCGTCCGGAAATGGAGCAAGACCAGGATGCGAAGGAGTCGGATGGCCTTGTTGGCGGCGGTCCTGTTCGGACTGGCGGTGGGCGAAGTGATCCTGGCGGCGAAGGAGCAGCCAGGGGCCGCTCAACCCGACGTCACGCTGGAACTTGCCTCGCCATCGACGCCGTGGCCGCTGCCCGGTCGTGGCGAGACCAAGGACGCTCGACGACCTTCTGCTGCGCGTGACGAACCGCACCGGACAAGACATCTGGTTCATGCAGGCCGCCGACCTGAAGGTCATCGTCAAGAACGCCCAAGGCAAAGTGTTGCCGGATATGGGGGGCCAGAAGGGCGCGGTCGTGCCGAGGCCCTTGTTCATCAAGGCCGGCGCGACCGAGAGCGTTCGGTTTTCCGTAACGCTGCACCGGCCGGGCGACGGTGAATCGGCAACGCTGACCATCCGCGAGCCGACCGCCTACTTCCACGAGTTCCAGAACCTCGCGCCAGGCGCCTACTCGATTGAGGTGATCTACGCGAACCGCGAGGCGCGGCTGGGCACGATGGTCCGGGGAATCAAGGACCAGCAAGGTCTCAGCGAAGACACCCCACTGTGGGTCGGCCAGGTGACGACCAAGGATTTGGCTCTTCAGATTACCGACGCACCTGTTGATGCTGGTGGCAACACCGGCCAAGCTGGGCGGGAGAAAGCGAACCCTGCCGCCACGCTAGTGGTACAGGCGCAAATCCTGCGCGAGATTCAGCAAGAGCCGGCTGAGAAGGACAAGCCGGAACCCTGGATCACAGCCGAGGCCGTGAACCTGACCAATAGGGATGCCGGCCACAGACCCCCGGCACACCTGGAAGTCCAGACGGAGTGGGCGACGCTGAGCGATCAGCCTCGCGTATTGTTGCAGGGATCCGGCCGGTGGTATTCGGCCGGCGCCAGGAGGGGCGAAGGAACGAGTGTGGGCGAGTTCAACGTGACTGTCGGTATGCAGTGGGGTGACGCCCGTGGCGAGTTGCTGCGATCGCTGGAGGCCAAGGCGGGGGCAAGGAAGGTGCTGGAAATCTCCAGCGCGCGCACCTACTTGGCTTTGCGGGTGGTAAAGTCAGCCCCTTCCGATACACGCGAGACGTCCGGTGAAGCCGTCTTCTCCGGTCTCGTGTACTATCGGGTAGGCGATGAGTTCCTGGTCGGCATGGGCTATTCGACCCCACGGCCGGTCGAACAAGTGGAGTTCGACAAGCAACACCTGGGCTACCTTGGCCCGGAGGGAAACCACGTGAAGTTCCGCGTGAAGGCTCCAGGCTTTGCCGATTTCAAGGTCCGCTTCAGCGGCGGAAGCAGCGAGGGGACCGCCGACATTCTGCCGCCACCCGAACAGGACGACGAGCCCCGACCGGCAAACATCAAAGTGACCCAATGGCTGGGCGCTGACGCCATCCGGATCCTCGCGCGGGCCCAACTCGTCCAGTGCTACCAGGTCGATCCTCAGGACCATCAGATTTCGCCGCAAGAGATGATCGGGCACGGTCCGCAGATGAAACCGCGAATCTGTGAGTACCGCATCGTCCGCGCTGCTCGTGAGGCGGGAGATGATGCCGTTCGGAAGGTTCGACAGTTGCTGTTCGATGCGCAGGCCTTTGACTGGTGTCCCGAGAACCCGAGCGCCTTCGAACCGACAGCGGCTATCCGCGTCAAGCGGCTGGGCAAGGAGGTGGTCTTGCTCATCGATTTCGCGCGAAAACAAATGCGCGTCACGGGTGTGGACTACCTGACCGGCGGGGAAAAGCAATACGCGGTGACGATGGGCATCGCCCTGTCGGCCGCCCGCTGGAAGACGCTCAGCGACGAGGCACTGAACGCAGGGAAATGACAGATGAGCGGTCCACCATGGGCATTACCTCGGATAGTCTGGATTCGGCGCATCCGGTGCTCGGATGCTCTCCGGTTTGAGCGACCAGCCGCCGCGCGGCATCTATGTGTTCGGGACGCCGTCAGCGGGCGTCGGGGTGGATGTCGGCGCGCCGATAGGCCGTCGGGGTGGTTCCCATGGCCTTCTGGAACTGGCGG
>CAYGWP010000438.1:0-5372 GCA_964353455.1 uncultured Anaerolineales bacterium | reverse complement strand
GCTCAAGGCCGTGGTCGTGGCGTGCCACGCCGGCCTGGCACGCCGAAGCCCTTGCAGAGACGGCAGCCCCGGCGAAGGCGGGTATGCGCTCATGCCGGAATCTCGATTTCAAAGAGCCAGAATGTGCGTCCCGACTCACGTCACGTCGGCCTACGTCGGGCCAAAGCAAGCCGAAACCCTGCTTCTTTTCGCCGCGCCGCACCTAACGGATGGCGAACTCAATCTCGCTGGCCCACTTCACCTGTTAAGGAAGTGCCATTGTCTCCTGTCCCCCGAACTCCAAGTCACATCCGAACACGCCAGTATGCGAGCGGTTCACTTACTGCCCTGAGGCGCGTTTGCCTGCTGGCGCAGGAAACTTGCTAGATCGGTGTGACCAGAAAGCACCGCGGCTTGTGCTGGAGTATTGCCGAGGTAGTCCTTGGCCCTCAGGCTAGCGCCCGCAGCCACCAACGCCTTGGCTCCGGTCATATCACCCTCCCGGGCGGCCACGTGCAACGGCGTCTGGTCTCCTGTATCTGTTGCGTCAAGTTGGGCACCGGCACCAATGAGGCAGTCCACTAAGGCAACGTGTTGCCCAACATACCACTCAGGTACAACCCGCTCTGGCCGGGCTTGGCCTGTGCCATCTTCGCTCGGGCGCCGGATGGTCACAGAGTCATGGGTTGTGACAGCAGCATGCAGCGGTGTTTGCCCGTTACGGTCTCTTGCGTTTACATCTGCTCCATGAGTGATCAGGAGTTTCGCTACAGCCGGATCCACCGCCACGTGGAGCGGCGTCCAGCCGCTGCCATTGCGACAGCTCACGGACGCGCCATTCGTAAGCAGAAGATTGACAACCGGTGCGCCACCATGTGCTCGGCGGGCAGCCAAGTGTATAGGGGTGTTGCCCCACTCATCTCGCACGTCCAGCGACACGCCTTCATGGAGCAATTCGGCCACTGTTTCAACATCACCCCATCTGGCGGCTTCCAGAATCGCGGCCTCACGCCGGCAGCCAAGGAGACCTAGAACGGCTGAAACCATACAGAAACCTATCGCCAAGGAACGTGCTTGCATGAAGAAGACTCCTCCTGACGACTAAGGGCCCCTCCCTTCAGCCTGCGCGACGGCAGATGGAGGACGCTCCGTACTCGCCTTGTCGCACAAGGCGCTCCATGAACATGGCGCTAAGCCTCGGCGTAAACCGGTGATTCAAGATCCCACGGGTTAACAGTCCTCAGATGATAGTCGTACCACAACTCATACGCCGTGACATCAATGCTGATTACTTGGTTAGGGGTTGTCGTTGAAGATTGCGGGACCCAGGCGTAACTCTTGTCTGGAATCACCGAGCCGCCATGCTTAGCATCGCCGTGCTTTTCATCGCAAATGCACGTACACACGACCTTGGAATACACAACATCACCGTACACAGTCCGCGTTTCGGTCTGGAGCACAGCCCGGTATAAACCGCCGCTTGCAGGCGTCGTCACTATCGTTTCGCGCTGATTGACGATCGTAATCATCTCGGCTCTCTCGCCCTCGTTTGCCGCAGAACAACGGCCAGGCATAACGGTCTTATGATATATATAACGCTCGGTGCCTGCTTTCTCCTTGTGATCCTCCCTTATCCACTTGGTCTCCGGCACGGGCGCCTGAATCCAAGGCCTAGCCGGGTGACCTGGCCGAGGAAGGAAGGGAATTCTCCACAAACCTTGTGGGTCGGCGCGATTGGTCGGCTCAGACCCGACGTACTGATACAGATTCATTCCATCGACATAACACGCCGGGTCCCGCTGCACCCACACCCCCAGCGTCGGATGATAGCCGCTGCGAAGGCGAGAGGGGTAAAGCCCCGTCTCGGCGTCGAGGCCGTAGCCGCAATAGAGGATGTTGTTGGCCACGTCGGACAGGCCGTCGGCGTCGAGGCCCCAGTTGGCGTCAAGGACTGTGGCCTGGCCGTAGGGGTCGTACATGTACCTTTCCTGGACCGTGCCCGTGGACGCATCGACCAGCACCGTCACGTTCATGTTCGCATCGCTCGCGTAGTACAGCGTCTCTTCGAGGCCGGTCGCGGGGTTGGCGTCCGCATCGCGCCAGCGGAGAACCGGGGCGTCGATGTAGCGGATGTCCCACAGATACTGCCCGCTCGGCATGCCGTCCGCGCGCTCCTCAAGCACCTGCCAGGAATCATTAGAGGGGAAGCGATCGAGGTCTGTCGTGCGGGCGGTGTTGGTCCGCCGCTCGCTAGTAGCGCGGCCGAAGCGGTCCCAGCCCGCGTAGTCGCCGTTTGCCCTGTACGTCAAGGTCAGGCCTCCCCAAACGGCCGGATGGGCTACCTGGATTATTGTACCGGCCCCCGGATACGTGTAAACCATAAAGACTGTCATCGGTCATTTGTCATTGGTCACTTGTCCAATGCCACTGGAGCCGACGGCTTCTCTGTCGAAGTCCCCTGTGCGCAATCTGCGGACGGCCGTGCCGCTCGTGCGCCTTGCAAGCAAGCCGCCGCGTGGTATGCTTATGGGATGAAGGCGAGACCATGAAGAAAGCCATCTGCCATTACAGTTTCCACCGGCGCTGGGCGGCCGAGAAATGGACCGCCGACCGCCTGGCGAAGGAGGTCCGGGACCTCGGCATCGAGGGGATAGATTACCACGCCCGCCTGCTGGGCGCGGCGGAAGGCGCGGCCGAACTGGTCACGGCGGCGGTGGCCAAATATGGGCTCATCCTTTCGAGCCTGTCGCTCTCGGCCAACTTTAACCGCCCGAAGGCCGAGGAACTGAAGGCCGAGATCGAGGCGACCGGCAAGTGGATACGGTTTGCCGCAAAGGTGAAGGCCCCCGTGTCGCGTGTCTTCGGCGGAGGTATGTCTGCGGCAGAGCGGCAGGACCCCGCCGCCGGGGCCGCAGCCCGCCAGCGGATGCTCGACGGCCTTGCGGCCGTCGCGAAGGAGGCCGAGAAGTGCGGCATCACGCTCGCGCTGGAGAACCACGGCGGCCTGCCGTGCAAGGCCGAGGAGCAGATTGAGGTCATCAAGGCGGTCAACTCCCCGGCGCTGCGGGCCACAATTGATGTAGGCAACTACATGGATGGCGGCCAGGAAGGGCACGTCGCCACGGCCCTCGTGGCCCCGTACGCCGCCTACGTCCACTTTAAGGACAATAAGAGGGCGCCCGACCCGTCGAAACCCTGGGGCTGGAAGTCCGTGCCGACCGTCCTGGGGCAGGGCGATGTGAACCTGGCCGAGTGCGTAGTCGCGCTCAAGAAGGCGGGCTATGCCGGCTTCGTTGCCCTTGAGTACGAGGGCGGCGAAGACGAGGCCACGGGCGTCCCGAAGAGCGTCGAGGCCCTGAAGCGGCTCGTCAAGTAGGGCGCCGCTCACACCCCATCTGGCGGTGAATTTGGGTTGCATTGGCCCCGGCCGGGGGGTATATTTACGAGCCAATGGTTGCTCGGTGGGCCCGGAAGGGTGGTCCCGACGACCCTTTCAAAGGCAAACGGGCGGGCGTAGCTCAGCGGTAGAGCGTCACGTTGCCAACGTGAATGTCGTGGGTTCAAGCCCCATCGCCCGCTCCATTAGTTTTGACGCCTAAGCGGCTCTGTGACGACCGAGTTTTTCGGGTCATTGAAAGCCGCTTTTTTGTTTTTACTCGGCACGGGGCGGCTCCGGCGCGGTAACCTGAAATGGGCGCCGCCGGTCCGGAGTCCCCCACTCTAGAGGAGTCGGCAGCGATGGAAGTCAAGGTTGAGAACCTGGCGGCGTGCAAGAAGAAACTCTCGATAACCATCCCGCGGGATGAGATCGAAGCGAAACTTAACGCGCGGTTCACGGAACTGGAGCGCGAGGCCCAGGTCCCCGGGTTCCGCCCCGGCCGCGCACCCCGTCGGCTCGTCGAGAAGCGGTTCCACGAGGCCGTTGAGGACGAGGTCCGCGTGAAACTCATCTCCGAGGCATTCACCAGCGCCCTGAAAGAGCACAAGATCGACGTCATCGGCGAGCCCGACATCGACCCCGACAAAATCCAGATGCCGAAGGACGGGCCGCTTACGTTCTCCATCGACCTGGAGGTCCGCCCCGAATTCACGTTGCCCGATTACGTCGGCATCCCCGTGACGGTCGAGCAGCCCACGGTGACCGATGAGGGCGTCCAGCAGGCGCTGGAGCGTCTGCGGGAATCGCACGGCAAACTCGAAGAGGTCCCCGCCGATGGCGCGGTCAAGGAGAACGATTTTCTCACCGCCGACCTGGCGATCCAGACAGGCGAGACGCTCATCCTCGACCGGCCGAACGTCCGCATGCCGGTGGCCGGCATCGCCGTCGAGGGAATCCGCCTCGAATGCGTCCCCGAGATGCTCAAGGGCGCCAAGGCCGGCGAAACCCGCACCGCCAAGATCACCATCGGCCAGGACGCCGAGAAGGAAGACCTCCGCGGCAAGGAGGTCGAGGTCCGCATCAAGGTCAACGAGGTCCGCCGCGTCGCCCTCCCGGACGACCTGGCCGTCCTCAAGGAAACCGATTACGAAGACATGGATTCCCTGAGGGGCGCCCTGCGGCGGCAACTCGAAGGCCAGAGCGACCAGGCATACCGCGAGGCCCAGGAACGCGCCGTCCAGGACTGGCTGCTCGAGAAGATTCCGCTCGACCTTCCCAATGAACTGGCCGAGCGACACGCCAACCGCATCCTTCAGCGAAACGTGATGAACCTCCAGTACCGCGGCGTCCCGGTCGAGGAGATAGAGAAGCAGGCCATGGAGATCCGCTCCGCCAGCACCGAGGCCGCCTCCCGCGACCTCAAACTCTTCTTCATCCTCGATGCCATCGCCGAGAAGGAAAACGTCGAGGCGACCGACGCCGAGGTCGATGCTCGCATCCGCCTCATGGCCATGCAGTCCAACCGCAAGCCCGACCGCATCCGCGAGGAAATGGAGGAGGCCGGCACGCTCGAGAACCTCTATTCCCAGATCGTCGAAGACAAGGTCCTGCGGCTCCTCCTGGAGAAGGCGAAGATCGGCGGCGCGGCGGAGGCAAAGGCCGCGCCCGAGGTACCGGCCGCCGAGCCCCCGGCCGCCGAGCCCCCGGCCGCGCCACCGGCCGAAGAGAAACCAAAGGCCGGCGAGGTCGAATCCACTTAAAGAGGAATCGAAGCCCATGCGAAACCACCCGCACCCCGGCGACAGCGAAAGCGGCCTCGTCCGCACCCGCGCCGCCATGATGCATCAGTATCAGCAGCAGCGGTTCCTCACGCTGTCTGACCTGCTGCTTGAGAACCGCATCATCTTCCTGGAGGGCGTCATCGACGACGGCGCCGCCAACAACATCGTCATGAAACTCCTGTATCTCCAGAGCGAGAAGCGGAACCAGGAGATCAGCCTCTACATCAACTCAC
>CAYGWP010000437.1:0-2334 GCA_964353455.1 uncultured Anaerolineales bacterium | reverse complement strand
GTTGATCTGGTCGATCTCCATCGGCTTCGCGCTGGGGGCGCGCGGATCGTAGACCACCAGGCCGTCGACGATCTGGATCAGGCGGATCTCGAAAACGTCGCTGAGTTTCGCCGCGGGCTGGGCGGCAGGCTGGCCCTGCAGGAGGTTGCCGTAACCGACAAGGCTCGAATCCTTCTCGCTGACACAGGCGGCGCGAAACTCCGGGTGGTCCAGGATCAACTTCTGGATACGCAGCGGCTGCCCGGACCGCGGGATTTCGGCCATTTCGAGCGTCACGCGCTTGGCCACGAAGATGTCGACCGTGGCGCCCGGCTTCGCCGGGTCGTCGGCCACCAGCCGCACGTCGTCCACGACGGCCGTGAGCGGGTACTGGTAGTGCAGGGTCCCGAGCGAGAGCCGCGGGTTGAGGTAGTTGCCGGCGACCGCGCCAAGTTGGCCGGCGATCCATCGCTGGACGGCGGCCGATCCCGTGCCATAGATGAGGAACAGGACGACGCCTGCGACCAGGAGAATCACAACAACCGGTATGGCGATAATCAGTTTGCGCTTCACGGCGTTTCCCCTGCCGCCTAGTTTTCATCCTTCGGCTTGCGCGTCATGTGGGCCGAGAGCAGGCCCTTGACGGCTTTGCTCACGCCGGAGGCCAGTTCCCTGGGATTGGCGCGGACGACGCTCTTGACGGTGCCCGTGACCATCGCAACGCCGAGACAATTGTTCGTCTCGGCGTCGATGAGTTGAATCTGGGCCGTCAATGTCGGGTCCGTGCCGTACACGGCCCGCGCCGCCGAAGTGCCGGGGTCATAATCCATGAACCTGCACCGGATGATCAGGGCCGGCCTGGCCGAGACCTTCGCGCCGACTTCCGCGAAAACACCCGTCTTCGTGAGCCGCTCAATGATGTCCGGCTGCACGGCGCTGACCACATCAGACGGGATTGCCCCGAGCATCAGCGACGGGTCGAACGGTTCGACATGGACGCCCTGGTACCGGTCCAGCACGCCAGAACCGCCGAGGTCGCGGACCTCGAAGTACCGGCCGCTGGCCCCGGTGGCTCCGTAATAGGCCTGTTTGGCGATCGTTGAAATACATCCCGACGATACGGCAAGCATGGCCAGAAGCCCGGCTAACATTAGTCTCTTCATCGCAGTCCCCTTTCTTCGTAGATGCCCTGTACCCTTCGCCCCCTTCCACTCTACTGTTCAGGTCGGCGCCGATGTTCGCAAATTCGCGTGCCCTTCCCATTCTCCGGTGACCGCGAGTCGCTCACTTGTGCGTCCCTTGGGCGGGCGCGGGGTAGTCCTTGTCGATTCGCCAGAGCGGGCCGCCTTCGCCGGCGAGCGGCCGGCCGTACTGTGCCCCCGGGCGGCGGTTGTCGCGCAGGATGAGGATCAGGTCGGAACTGACCGCCGGGTGATGATAAAAGTAGGCGTGGCTCCAATTCCAGGAGCCGGCGATGCGGGCGTCGATAAACTGGATTTCGGGCAGATTCCGCAGGGCTTCCAGTTGCCTCTCCGTCATGTCGCTGAGATCGAGTTGTCCGAGGCGGTTCTTGCTGCCGAAGAGAACGTCGGCCACGTTCAGGCGCAAGTCCGTGGCGGAGACGTACAGCACCGTCTGCTCGGGCACCCGCATGAGGTGCTCGGCCCCCACGCGCTGCGAACTGACCTCCATGTCGATGTCAGCCGCCGCCAGCACCAGGCACCCCAGTTTCAGGGCCTTCCGGGTATCGCCCCCCGAGGCGCGAATCTCGATGTTCAGTTCCCGCAGGGCGGTCATGACGGTGTCGGTCCCGCGGCTGTGGGCCAGGATGTGGACCTTCTCGACGCCCGGGCACGCCGCCAGCAGGCGCAGGAACTGTTTGAGGTGAAAGACCGTGAACTCGCTCGACTCGCGGTCGTAGGCGTAGCCGCGGGCGGGGTCGCTCCCGCCGCCGGCCGGCCATGCATAGACCACCGGCACGCCGCAGCGGCCCATGAAGTGCCACAGGCCGGCCAGCACGTAGGTGGGTTCCTCAAAGTTGCTGCCGGTGCCGTGGACGAAGACATAGACCTCTTTCTTGGGGGTGAGGGCGAGACGCGCGGCCACGAGGGCCTTCAGGCGGTCCTCGGCCGCGTGGCGGGCCTCCGCGACCTCGGGGGCATCCACGATCTGGCCGTCGCGCTCGACGGTTTTCGACGGCGTCGGCGGGAACCTGCCGAGTTCGCGCGTCTCGTCGGTGCTCATCGCGAGGTCCGACGGCCGCGCGGCAGACCGGCTGGCGGCGACGAGTGCGTCCCACGACAGGTCCTTGCCGATCCGTACCGTCGTCATGCCGAAGGCCAGCGACCGCGACCG
>CAYGWP010000436.1:0-2440 GCA_964353455.1 uncultured Anaerolineales bacterium | reverse complement strand
AGGACGAGCGCTCCGACGCCGAAGAAAATGCCGGCGAGCGTCCCGCCCGTGCCGCCCTTCGCAAGCGGCAGCATGATCGTTGCGCCCACGGCGGATACGGTGACCGTGGCGAGGCCGATCCACGCGCGGGCCCGCGGCGCGCCGGTCGTGCCGAGTTCCGCCTCCGGGCCGGAGGCAAGGAGTTCCCGCGCCGGGGCGCGGGCCTGCCGCCGGACGGCCAGCCAGATGGCCAGCAGCGCAACGGCGATTCCGCCGGCGGTCCCGAGGAGGACCGTCAGCGGCGCGGCGTAGAACCGCAGGTCCGACGTTCCGACCGCGCCCCGCCAGACGGTCGCCAGGGCAAGGAGCATCAAACGCGTGTACAGAAGGCCCGCCGCCGCGCCGACCAGGCCGCCGATGGCCGCCGTCGCGCCGCCCTCCGCCAGGTAGAGGCCCCGCACTCGCCGCACAGGCAGGCCGAGCGCCAGGAGCGTGCCGCTTTCCTCGGTCCGCTGCTCGACGCCGAAGACAAAGAGGAGGCCCATCAGCAGTAGCGCGGCCACCACGAGGAAGAAACTCAGGCCGAGGAACAGGCCGCCGAAGTCGGTCGCCTGGCTGCTCGCGGCAAGGGCCTGCCCGCGCACGTCCTGGAAATAGAGGCCGAGCGATTTCGGGTCGATGTGAGACCGGAGTTTCGCCCCGAGCGATTCCAGCGACACGCCGGGCGGAAACCGCACGGCCGTCAGGTTCCCGAAACGGTTACCCCACATCCGCTGCCCGGCCGCAAGGGTGATAAACCCCTTCGGCGTTCCGCGATGCTCCTTCCAGTACTGCTCATCCTTGGGACGGATTCGCTTCAGGTCGATGGCGACGCCGGGGTGCCAGTCGCGGCAGTTCTCAACGTCCGCGAGGCCCGGGAAGTCAGGCATCAGCGTCCGGTCTGCGGGGCGTACGCCCACGACCGCGCGGATGCGGAACTGTGCGGTCCGCGTCTGGAGCCGGCGGCTCGACCCGACCACGTAGTAGGTCATGGTGAGAATGTCGCCGGGCCGGGCGGCGAGGTCGTCGGCCAGCCATTGATTTATGACGATTTCATCATCGGCCATGTCGGCGGGGAGGAAGCCTAAGAGGGGGTCCGACCCCTTTTCCGCGAGCACACCGACGGCGCTGACCATCGAATACGGCGTCGTGCGGCTGCCCACGCGGAGTTCATTGACGAAGTACGTGAGGATGCCGACCGCATCGGGCACGGCATGGGCGGCCGCCTCCGCGACGGGTACGTCGAGGAACACGCGCGGCGAGTGGAGTTCCAGGCCGGTTCCGTCCGCAAGCGGCCGCAGGTCGAGTTCCGCATCCGCGAGTTGCCACTCGTTAGCCAGGGCCGCGTTGGCCGTCTCGGCCGTCGCGCCGCCGCCCGCAAGGAGGACGTTCGCGCGGCCGGCGAGGTCGAGTTGCTTCTGGAGCCACGTCAGCGGCACGAAGATGTTGTACGGCGCCGCCTGGTTCGCCTGGAGACCGAAGCGGCCGAACTCCTCGTCGCCGACGATTCTGCCGACGGTCACTCGCATGGCGAGGATCGAATCCTCGGTGGTGGAGAGCGGCGCATCGAGCGGCAGGGCGCTCGGCTTCTCGACCCGCACCAGGATCGTGTCGCCGATGCGGAGGCCGAGTTGCCGGGCCGTCCGATCATTGACGGCCGCCTGGGCCTGCGCATCATCGGCAAGCATCGGTTGCGTGCCGCCGTTTAGCCGCGACTCGAAGAGGAGCGCGTTTTGTGTGCCCCCAAGCATCCAGAACCGTCCATCGACGCCAACGATCTGGGCCTGGTTGACCCGCGCAGTGCCGTCCTCGCGTGCCGCCGTGCCGCGAAGGAGCACCACCGGCGCGGTGGTGGCGGCGAGCGGACCGGCCAGGGCGTCGGCGAGTTGGTCGCGGAAGAAGCGGTCGGGCGTGGCCATCGCCGTCTCGGTTCCGCCGAGTCGCGCCACGGCCATTGCCCGCAGGCTGTATCGGACCGAATCGCCCACCGCCAGCGCGCCCACCAGCACTGCCGCGGCCACGGTGGCGCCCAGGGCCACGCCCAGGTGGGCGCGCCAGTGGAACCGTAGGCCTCGGGCGACCAGTGTGCGGAATCGCATGCCTGTTCTCACGCAGTCCTGACACGACAGCCAACAGGGCCGGAGGCCCGGACTGAACTCTAGCCACGGGCGCAAGCCCGTGGAAGAAGGCTCAACGCGCTCTCCCGTTTCTTCTTCTCTTTGAGCCCCGCCAGGGGCGATTGAACGCCGTCTCAGCCGCCCCTGCCGGGGCTCTGACAAATGAAGGATTGGCGCTGACCGCTATACCCCGGGCTTGCGCCGCGGGGCTAGAGATCAGTCCGCCCCTGCCGGGGCTGCAACTGTCCGTCGCGGAGTTCCAGTTGCCGCTTCGTGCGGGACGCCAGCGCCGGCGAGTGTGTCAC
>CAYGWP010000435.1:0-3322 GCA_964353455.1 uncultured Anaerolineales bacterium | reverse complement strand
CAAATACCAGGAGGATCACAAGTGTCTCTCTGCACGTGGTGTGCCGCCCTGCTCGTCGCCGCCTCGTCGGTTGCGGTGCTGGCCGACGACACGCGCATCTCCACCGTCAAGCGGCCGCCCACTGAGAAGCGAAATCCCTTCTACGTCTCGAACCGCGAGCCGCTCGCCCCCAGCCCGCTCATCAAACTGCCGATCGGGGCGATCCGGCCCGGGGGCTGGCTCCGGCGGAGCCTGGAGATCGAGGCCGCAGGGCTGACCGGCCACCTCACCGAGATCAGCCGCTTCTGCAACGCCGAGGGCAACGCGTGGCTCAGCCGCGACGGCCAGGGCCACAGCGGTTGGGAGGAACTGCCGTACTGGCTCAAGGGCTTCGCCGACCTGGGCTACGTCCTCGGCGACCAGCGCATCAACACCGAGAGCCGCAAGTGGATCGAGGGCATCCTCTCCAGCCAGCGCGAGGACGGCTGGTTCGGCCCGCGCTCCAACGTCGGCAAGGACGGCAAGCCCGACATCTGGCCGAACATGCTCGCATTGAACTGTCTCCAGTCATACTTTGAGCACACCGGCGACAAGCGCGTCCTGGACTTCATGACGAAGTACTTCCGGTGGCAACTGGCCCTGCCCGAGGCCGACATGCTGCCCGGCTCGTGGCAGAAGATCCGCGCGGGCGACAACCTAGAAAGCATCCATTGGCTCTACAACCGCGCCGGCGATGCGTGGCTTCTGGAACTCGGCCGCAAGATACACGCCCGCACGGCCGACTGGACCGGCGGCATCGCCAGTTGGCACGGCGTCAACATCTGCCAGGGTTTCCGCGAGCCCGCCGTCTTCTACGTGCAGGCCCGCGACGAGAAGTTTCTTCAGGCGGCCATCCGCAACTACGAGACCGTCATCGGAATGTACGGCCAGGCGCCCGGCGGCATGTTCGGAGCCGATGAGAACTGCCGCCAGGGGTTCCGCGACCCGCGCCAGGGGGCCGAGACCTGCTCAATCGTCGAGTTCATGCACAGTTTCGAGATGCTTCTGAAGTTCACCGGCGACCCGCTGTGGGCCGACCGCTGCGAGCAGGTTGCGCTGAACTCCTTCCCCCCGTCGCAGCCGCCCGACCAGAAGGGCCTCCACTATCTGACGGCCGCCAATGAGGCGGTTCTCGACTCGAAGAACCACAGCCCCGGCATCCAGAACCGCGGGTGCATGCTCGCCTATGATCCGCACAGTTACCGCTGCTGCCAGCACAACATCTCGCACGGCTGGCCGTACTACGCCGAGGAAATGTGGCTGGCAACGCCCGACGCCGGCCTCTGTGCCTCTCTCTATGCGGCCAGCGAGGTTGAGGCGAAGGTCGGCGACGGCACGGCGGTCCGCATCGCCGAGGCCACCGCCTACCCGGCCGATGAGACCGTCACCTTCACCGTCTCGACGCCGAAGGCCGTGCGGTTCCCGCTCTATCTTCGGATTCCCGAGTGGTGCCGGGGCGCGACGGTCTCGCTGAACGGCAAGCCGCTCGAGGCGAAGGCCGAGCCGCTATCGTACCTGGTGATCGAGCGGACCTGGGCCGATGGCGACAAGATCGTCCTGGACCTGCCGATGCATCTGGCCGTGAAGGTGTGGGAGTCGAATCAGAACGCCGTCAGCATCAGCCGCGGGCCGCTCGAGTTCTCCCTCAAGATCGGCGAGAAGTGGACCCGCTACGGCGGCCCTGCCCGCCAAAGCCTTGGCGACGGCGGCACAGACGACTGGCCCGCCCAGGAGGTCCACCCCACGACGCCGTGGAACTACGGACTCCAGATCGACCCGAAGAACCCCGATGCCTCCGTCCAGGTGGTCAAGAAAGAGTGGGCAATCGCCCCCTACCCGTTTGCCTTTGAGGCCGCACCTGTGGAGTTGCGCGCCAAGGCCCACAAGATCCCCGAGTGGACGCTCGACCGGCACGGGCTGGTAGCCGTCCTCCAGCCGAGCCCCGTCCTCACGACCGAGCCGGTCGAAACCGTTACGCTCGTGCCGATGGGCTGGGCGCGGCTGCGGATTGCGGCATTCCCGCAGGCGAGCGCTTCGCCTGATGCGAACAAGTGGGCAGAAGTGCCCAAGGCCGCCTACGTTGCCACGGCCTCGTACTGTCACCCCGGCGACACTGTCGAATCGCTCTCGGACGGATTCCTGCCCAAGAACTCCGGCGACCACGGCATCCCGCGATTGACCTGGTGGGACCACAAGGGGACGGCCGAGTGGGCAGCCTACCGGTTCCCGAAGCCGCGGACGCTCTCGTGGTCCGATGTGTACTGGTTCGACGATACGGGGCGCGGGGGTTGCCGCGTCCCCGCTTCGTGGCGCCTCCTTTATAAGGATGGGGACCAGTGGAGACCGGTGACGCTCGCGGGCGGCTCAACGTACGGCGCCGCAAAGGACACGTTCAACAAGGTCACCTTTGAGCCGGTCACGACGGGCGAGGTCCGCCTGGAGGTCAACCTCCAGCCGAGCGTGTCAGGCGGCATCCTGGAATGGCGCGTCGGGCCGGCGGAGGCAAAGTGAAACGCCGCGGGTGGCACGGCCACGCTGTTGCGTGGCCGTGGCCCTGGCTGGGACGCAACCACGGCCACGCAGAGGCACAGCGTGGCCGTGCCACCCGTACGTGACGCGGTGCGGGCCGGCAAGATTCTGCTTGGCAATCCCGCCCTGCCGCGCCTAGACTGCTTGTCGCGGCATCAGCAGCCGGAACACCGAGTGAGATGAACAGAAAGGTCGCCATGGAATTTATCGCATACAAAGGCTGGAAACACAACGTCCGCCTGGCGAATAAGGACCTGGAACTGGTCGTCACGCTCGACGTGGGCCCGCGGATCATCCACCTTGCGGTCCCCGGCCGTGAAAACGTGATGAAGAACTATGTTGAGATGCTCGGCAAGTCTGGCGAGGCCGAGTGGCAGATCCGCGGCGGACACCGCCTCTGGTTCGCTCCCGAAGACCCCGTGGCCACCTACTTCCCCGACAACAGCCCCGTCCAACTTCGCGAGTTGCCGCGCGGCGGAATCCGCCTGCGGCCCGACCCGGAGACGGCCAACGGCCTCCAGAAGGAGATCGACATCCGCCTGGACCGCGGGCGGGCACACGTGCGGCTCGTGCATCGGATCATCAACTTCGGCGAGAAGACGGTGCGGCTGGCCCCGTGGGCGCTCTCGGTCATGGCCCCCGGCGGCACGGCCATCATCGGCCTGCCCCCGCGCGGAAGCCACCCCAAGGACCTGCTGCCGAATCAGTCGATCGTCCTCTGGCCGTACACCGACCTGGGCGATGCGCGCCTGAAGATGGGCACGCGCTCCATCCT
>CAYGWP010000434.1:0-12241 GCA_964353455.1 uncultured Anaerolineales bacterium | reverse complement strand
GCAGAAGGAGGCCGGTATGGACTGGGAGGCCAAGGAGGCCACCCCGCAGGTAGTCCGCGCGGCGGGTCTCCCCACCATTTTCGCGCGGCGGGTCTCCCAACCTGCCGCGCTGGCCCTCGCCACGCGCCGGCCCTCGCCACGCGCTGGGCGCGGCGGGTCTCCAGACCTGCCGCGCAATCCCGCGCGGCACACGCTCCGAGCCGTCATTAGATATTGCGACAGGCCCCTATCATCGACCGCAGCCTGCCACTGACATACCCCATTCCGGCGGGCCGGTCAAGGGGGTCCTTGGCCAGCATTGACTTGATAAGTTCGTCCAACTCGGCAGGCACTTCAGGACGCAGGTCCAGCACAGACGGGATCTTTGCGCTCACGTGCTTCTCCAGGAGTTCCTGCGGCGTCTCGGCGGCATACGGCACTCGGCCCGTCGCCACCTCAAACAGCGACACACCCAGGCCGTAGATGTCCGCCGTGCCGGTCACGCGGCCGTTCCGAATCTGCTCCGGCGACATGTACGACCACGTCCCGGGCCGCCGCCGCTCCGTCAGCCGCCGCATGAGGTACTTCCACAGCGAGACCTCCTGCGCCATGGCCAGGGCGAAATCGATCAGCACCGCCGTCCCCTCCTGCGAGATGACGCAGTTCTGCGGCTTCACGTCGCGGTGCACAAGGCCCAACTCGTGGAAGTACGCCAGGCCGTCGGCCACCTGGGCCATCCAGTCCACGGCTTCGGCCAGGTCCGGCCGACCACGGTCAAGGTGCGTCTTCAGGCTCACGCCCGTAATCAGGTCCATCACCAGGAACGGCTGCTTGGCCGACATCTGGGCTTCATAGACGCGGATCAGGTTCGGGTGTTCCAGCGTCGAGCAGATGCGGTACTCGTTCTCCAGGTGATTGCGCTCCACGCGGTCGCCCGCAAACTCCGGCCGCAGCACCTTCAAGGCGGCCTCCGCCCCGCGGCCGCGCCCTACCAGCCTCAGGACGTGGAATATCTCCGCCGTATTCGACTCGGCCACCTTCCGCAAAACCTGGAACCCGTTGATCGTCTCTACCATGTTCCCGAAAAACCCCGACTCCCCCCGCCCATTGCGCAACGCGGCCGCCTCTCGCACGAGGTTGGGCCGCGCGCCGCCCGCCAAGAATAAGGCCTGCCCTGACCCGCCCTTAGTCTCGGCGGGCGAAGGGGCGGGCGGTTTACACATGAAATTCTACCGGCCAAGCCGGTGTCCGGCAACCAAAAACCCCAATCGGGGGAACATCAAGCGCGGAATGCCCGCCCAGGCGGGTGAACTCCGTTCGCAGTGCGGAGTGAACTGCAAGACGGCAACGGCGACGGGGCTCACGCAAAGCCGCAAAGGCGCCAGGATAAGTCTATGGCGGGCGAAGGCCCGCCGTATCCCGCGGCGGTTCTTTTCAGCCGTTCAGCCCGAAGGGCTGAAACGTAACAGCCCACGGGCAACGCCCTGGGTAACAGGCCAGGCCCATCCTTTTTTCCTTCGTTTCTTATCCGTTCAGCCCTGAAAGGGCGCAACGGTCTTCGTGCTGAAAATGAGGTGAACGAGAATCCTTGCGAGCGATTGGGCCATGGCCATCCCCCGTAGCGCCCTTTCAGGGCTTCAAAGAAAAAGGCAAGAAACAAAATGAATGACGATGGTCTATGTTCAACCCCGCCAGTGGCGGGGCCTCTTACATGCCGGCCTTTCAGGCCGAACAGCATCGTGCAGCCGGTGCGGCCAACGACATGACGGATGACACCCGCAAACGTATGTCGAAGATGGGCCAGGGTCAACACAAATTGTTACTGGTCATTGGTCATTTGTCATTCGCCATCTGCGTAATCTGCGGATCATCCGTCATTTGGCCCCCGCCTTGCCGCTCGTGTCAATGTACTGCGGGCTGCCGGTCAGGGTCACGGTGACCGTGCCGGCCTCGGCCTTGGCCTGGACCTCTTTCCCGTAGAGGTCGCGCACCGCGACGGGTCCGCCCGCGCTTCCGGTCGGAATGCCGACGTCGTGAGCAGCGGCCTTGTCCTGCGAGTCGTCCCGCGCCTGCGGGACCGTCCATGCGACGATCTTCCGGCCTTTCGACCCATTCTCGAACGTAAGCACGTAGTCCACGTCGGAACCCACCTTGAGCCGCTCCACAAAATGATAACCGGCCAACTCGGCGGTCATGTTCTTGCAGGCATTATAGACCGGCAGCGGCTCCGGGCCGTTGCTGCGAACCTTGTGATTTGCGGCGTCCCTCTCGTCCCAGTTGTACCAGATCGTCATGCGGATGTTGCACATCTGGTCCACCATGTACTGGCGCACGAAGAGCATGGCCTGCTGGTCAAGAGTCACCTTCTTCCCTATAGGGAAGCCCACTTCCGAGTTCAGGACCGGGAAGTCCTTGGGCGCGTTGTACTTGGCCATCATCTCGCGCAGGACCCCGTAGCCCTGGCCCGCGACGGCGCCCGGCTGGTTCGCATCAATGCACGTCTCGGGACGCGGGAAGCCGTACGGATGGACCGACAGGGCGCTGATGCCCGTCTGGAGCAACCCCTGCTTGAGGGCCTCGTCCAGCCACTGGAAGGAGTCGCGCCACAGGCAGGACACCGACCCGCCCAGGATGTAGCAATCCGGGTCGGCGGCGCGCATGGCCGGCACGGCCTTCTTCACGAGCGCCACATACTCGGCGGCGAACTCGGCGGAGTTCATTTTCTCCCCCTTATTCCCATGCCAGAAGCCCACGTTAGGCTCGTTCCAGATCTCCCAGATGACGTTGCGGCCCTTGAAGTGCCTGGCCGACGCCGCAGCCCACCTGGCATAGGCGTCGCGGCCCTCATCCGTGGTTTCGGGGTTAGTGTAGATGGGATTGCGGTATTCCAGGCCGAAATCCACGCGAATCCCCCTCTTGTCCAGGGCATCCAACATGCCGTCGTACGTGCTGAAATCGTACTCCCCCTTGGTTCGCTCGACCGCCCCCCAAGTGAAGTCCGCGCGGATGAGCGTGACGCCCGCGGCCTTGATCTCGTCCCAATCCGAGTCGGGTCCAGTGATATGGACGTTGAAGCCCAGGCCCGTCGGGGTTCCGTTCGGCCCGGCTTTGGGCGCGGCCTCTCCCTTAACCTGCGGCTGCTGGGCCGCGGCCCATGCCGACATGCCGGCGACCAGGATCATGGCCAGGATCGACGCCACTACGCTTCTCATCACAATCCCTCCAAGAAAATGAAAAGTGAATGGTTTCATCGCGCGCCTGACGGGGAGATCATTGGTTATGGGCAAACTGATTCGGCAATCTGATGGCACGCTATCTATTTCTTCCCCTCGTCCGGCCGCCCGGCCCGGCCGGGAAGAAGACGATGGGCAAGTAGGTTCCCCAAACCGAGTAGCGTGATGCGGTGCGGGCGCCCCCCAGCGATCACCCGTGCCATGCGTGCCATAGCCGCAACCTATCCCCGCCATAGGGGGGCGGCAAGAGATCAATTGCTATCATGTCCCAAGATAACCGTAAGAGGCTTACAGTCCTGGGTACGCGGCCGAGCCAAGCAAGCGGTTGAGGGTTAGAGATATCACCGGCTCACGTGCCAGAACTCGCCGCAGACTTGAGAGGTCCGGAAGTTGCAGGGCTTTGGCAATTGCCTCGTCTATTGCCGCGCGCGTGGGATCAGCGTCCATTTCAAGAAGGGGCGCCACGTTCTTTCCAGAGAGGTCATCAAAGGCCTTAGCCAACATCTTGAGTTGCTTCTCCCCGATTCCGCTGACATCGAGTACCGGCATTGAATGGAGCGTCGGCTTCTTGAATTTCACCCAAGGCCCCTGCGTTTCCTCGCGGTGCCCCAGGAGAATCACGAGCCCGAGTGTCGAGTTGAACCAGACCACCAAGGCTTTCTCACAGTCCGTCTTACGCCGCATCTTCTTGAGGCGGACTGTCCACCAAACGTTGGACAGCACGTCCTCGCTGACCAGAACGCTGCAAAGGGGCATCGTGTTCAGCCGCAGGCGCTCCGCAATGAGCAGGCGCCCTGCCTTTTTCCATAGGTGCTCGGAATTCCTGAGGGGACGCTTGTCCTTGGCCTCGCTAAGCGGTTGCAGCCATTGGTTGGGAGACTGGGCCATTGTCCTTACCCGGCTTGCGTCGTGGCACCAGAACGCCGGGTACGTTGTTCTCCCGGCAGCCAGACTGAAACCATCGTGCATGTCGCGGCAGTCGAACCCCAGTTCGCCCAGGTCGGAGAGCGGACACAGCGGGACCTTCGACGAGATGCCGCTGTTGGGCAGGTACAACTTGCCTTTCGCGAGACTGTAGAGCGTTCTGGTGAGTTCCGTCTGGGCAAAGGCCCCCGGCAGGTGCCATGTCCCGTGGCGCAACTCGTCCCATGGAATGGAGAATGCCTCTCCGAGTTTCCGTTCTCCGACCTTGAGTTCCATGGCGCCGCGCTGGGTTGCCAGATCGGGCGGCCGGGCCTCCAGGAGCGAACGAGCGAGGCCGAGGGCCTCGATGGCATTCAGCGGCTGCCTCCAAAGATTTACGCAAACCGTATCAACGCCGGAGAATGAGTCCCGGCCGTTGTGCTTGTGGGCCACGAAAAGGACTTCGCTCAGGCTGGTGTTCTCAGAGAAATTCCAGTGGTTCGGCTCGTGACTCACAATGACGTATTCGAGATTGTATTTCTGCGCGATGAGACTGCGGGTCTGCTCCCAAGACACGCCTGAAACCAGAGCCCGCGGCAGCACCAAACACAGACGTCCCTCAACCTTCAGATGCCGGTCGGCAAGCGCGACGAAGACGGACCCCAGCCCGGCCGTTATGCTCGCGGCAACTTTACCTTTTCTCACAAGGCCCTTGAGTTTGATCTGCATCTTACCGCGTTCGGCTTCGGGGAGGTTTCCAAACAGCAGGTTGCCTCCCACGCTGCGGGTAAACGGGGGGTTCATTGCGCAGAGGTCCAACGGGGGTATGGAGGCCCGTGTCTTGGCGGGTTGCTTCTTGCCCACGATCTGCTCGTGCTCCGGCTCGCTGAAAAGTGTGCCGTTCGCGTAGTCTTTGTCCAGAAACTCCAGGGTTCCCAAGGCGTGTTTGGGGCCGCCAAGGGCCAAGCCGTAGAGATGCGTAACGTTGATGGGCGTATCGGGAACGCGAAGGGCCAAAGTCGATGCGGTTAGATGCACCGCGGAAAGCAGAACGTCGTAACCGTGAAGTATGTTCTCCACCAGGACGTGGTGAAGTTCGTTCAACTTCGGCTGTATCCCGCGACCAACACAGGCACGTACATGATTGTCAACCATGACATCGGCGGCAGCCATGAGCAAAGTCCCTGTGCCGCAGGCCAAGTCCGCAATGCGCATCTGGCCCAGCGCCGCAGGGTCCGCCCAGTCAACCGAATACCGGTCAGGCCTGAGCGCCAGTTTAAGAAGCAGGGCGGCCGAAGGAATTGCCGTGTAATAGGCCCCCAGGTACTTGGCCTCCCTGAGCAAACGGTGATAGATGCGTCCCGCCAAGTCATGGCGCAGGGCCGCGCGCCAATTGACAATCTTCATGGCCGTATCCAACAGGCTCTGCAAAGCCCTCGCGGCATCAGCATCTGAGGAAAGGCAAGTGAGGATTTCGCGGGCTATGTGAAATATCGGATAATAGTTGATCTCGTCAAGGATATAGCCCCAATGCTCTGCAAATGCGCTTTGTATGTCTGAGTGCCCCCGAAACCGCTGAAGCGATCGCACGCGCCTATCCTTGGAGGAAAGCACCTCCTGGAAGATCATTGCGTTGACCAGTATCAGCGCGGAAATCCGGCTCACAGCCGTCAATTCCGATTCTGTGAATCGGCCGGCGTGCGGCTTTGAGCGCCGCTCGGGCGACAACCCCCCGGTCCCGAGCAAGCCGGCCAAGCGCTCAATGCTTGCCGGCTGGGCCTTGAGCGCCGAGATGAACCACTCTATGGACGCTTCCACAAGGACAACAGCCCGAGTGAGCGTCTCGTCATTCACCAGTTGGTCGTAGCATCTTCCGAGCGACTCGATCAGTTGTTCGATATTACCGGAAAACCAGGGTGCCTTGTCCGAGACCTCTAACAACTGCAACTGAGGAAAAGGCGTGATGCTCACTTCGGTCAACACGCAGAACTGCATTCTCGCGCGGGCCAGTTCGGATTTCTGCTGCTCGTAGGCCAGGCCCTTCAAGCCCGCCGGGTAAAGAACCGCGACGCCTATGTGGGCTATGCCCTGCTCGACCCTCTGCTGCGCCTTCAGGTAGGCTCTCTCCTTTGCGCCGGCTGTGCTGGCAAACTCCGCTTCGATGACAAGCCGCAGCCCCTGAAAATCCACCAGCACGTCAGGCAGTTTGGTGTCACCCGTGGGATGCCTCAGTATCTGCTCCGGTGCTGCAACCAATCCGCGCTCCTCCAGCAATTGTGCAAGAAGCACGTTCAAGACCTCTTGCCGCGATGCCAATGGCACCCTCCTGAATAATATAGAACATCCGGCAGTCTAGCAGAATTGAACCCGAAACCAAGAATGAAAAACTCGGTCGGCATGGTGGCCGTGGCAACGCACTTGTTCCGCAAGCGGCTTGGTTTGCGCCCCTGCCGCCCGGTGCAAGGCAGGCTACGTCTGCGGCGGGCGGGCGTCAAAGGAAATCGGGAACAGCAAGCGCGGAACTCGGAACTCGGAACGCGAAGTGAACGGCGAAACGGCAACGGCGACGGGGCTCACGCCCGCATTATCTGCGCCGATCTGCGCAATCCCTGGCCCGCCATAGCCTCCGGCGACGGCGGCTGCGGATGATCCGTTGTTGCCTCTCTGTTCAATCCGCCTTCGCCAAGGCTTCGGCGGACAGGTCCACAATCCACAATCCACAGTCTGCCCCGCCGAGGCCACGGCGTGCAGAAGCGCAGCCAAAATTCCCCACCACATATGGTATCCGCACCGCGCTTAACCCACTACTAATGGTATGCTATGATGCCTGGCACCTGATTATTTTTCGCGCTCTCGGAGGGCAAAACGCACGTAAGTGTTTTTGCAAAAATGGCACTTACGTCAATTTGGGCCTGTTAAATAAAGTGAAAA
Organism: uncultured Anaerolineales bacterium; assembly: GCA_964353455.1. Taxonomy (GTDB): domain Bacteria; phylum Planctomycetota; class Phycisphaerae; order FEN-1346; family FEN-1346; genus CAYGWP01. The sequence goes on along the minus strand of CAYGWP010000434.1, from coordinate 5,195 downwards.
AACCGTTCAAAACCGTTAAAAAACCGTAAAAACCGTGTCAAAACCGTCAAAAACCGATCGAAAAACGTCTTGCCCATCTTAACATTTGAGGTGTCGAACCCCTCTGGCGCTAGCGCCAGGGCCGTTTTGGGGTCCGAAAACGCGTTTTTTTGCCGTTTTGGAGGTCGAAATTGATGTAAGTGTTTTTGCAAAAATGGCACTTACGTGCGACCGCCAAAGACAGTTCAAGGTTCAAAGTTCAAGGTTCAAAGTGACGGCAAACGGCGACGGCGGGAATCGGGATTTGGCAGCCGGCAACCGGCGGCGGCAACGGCACGCCCGGAAATCTGTTGACCATCCGGGGCCGGCCCTCTAAAGTTGATGGCCGTGTGGCAGCCGGATACCGGCCTGACGAGCGCCCTTCTGAGTGGTCGCCACGGCGATCACCTTACGGCTATATGACACCCTGGAACCAAGTGACCATCATCGGGATGGGCCTGATCGGCGGCAGCCTGGGGCTGGCGCTGAAGAAGGCGGGTCTTGCCCGGCGCGTGGTCGGCGTGGGGCACCGGCGGGCGAGCATCGCCGAGGCCCGCGCCTGCGGCGCAGCCGACGAGACGACGCTTGACCCGGCCGCAGGGGTGCGCGGGAGCGACCTGGTGGTCCTTGCGACGCCTGTGGGTCGGTTCCGCGAGGTGCTTGAGAAGGCCGTCCCGGGCCTGTCGTCAGGCGTAGTGGTGATGGATGTGGGGAGCACGAAGGGGCGGGTGGTGGCGGCGCTTGAGCCGCTCATTCCGCCGCCGGGGGCGTTCGTCGGGTGCCATCCGATTGCCGGGAGCGAGCAGCGTGGCGTTGCATTCGCCCGAGCCGACCTCTTCCGCGGGGCCACGTGCGTGGTGACGCCGTCGTCGAAAACGCCGGCCGCCGCCGTGGAGCGGGTTGTGGCCACCTGGCAGGGCGTCGGCATGACGGTGCGGACGCTCTCGCCGACGGCCCACGACCGGTTGCTGGCGGAGGTCAGCCACCTGCCGCACGTTGTGGCCGCAGCGCTCGTCAAGGCCATCAGCGGGGAGGCGGAGGCGCTGGCCGGTCCCGGCTGGGCCGACACGACGCGGGTCGCCAGCGGCGATGCCGCCCTCTGGCGCGATATCCTGATGAGCAACGGCGAGGAGGTCGCCGGGGCATTGGAAAGGTTCCAGGGCATCCTTGCGGGGTTCCGCGCGGCACTGCGGGCGGGGGATGGGGCCCGTATCGAGGCGCTCCTGGCCGAGTCGAAGTCTCGCCGCGACAGGCTTGTGAAGCGGGGGTAGTTGTCGTCGCCCGCCCCCCTCACCCTACCCTCTCCCGCAGGGGGAGAGGGGAAAAAAGAGGTGGCCAGTTAAGGGTTGTCAATGGAGTGGAAAATCGAAGTCCGGTGTAATGCGGGCGCCCGCGATGTCCACGGCGAAGGCGTCCTGCACGAGATCCGCGACCTGGACGTGGAGTCCATCAAGGCCGTGGAGTCGGCCCGACTGTTCTACCTGGACACCGATGCGCCGCAGGCCGACGTTGAGCGCATCGCCAGAGAACTCCTCACGGACCCGGTTGTGGAGCAGTTCCGCGTGTCGAACGGCTCTGTCGGCAAGGCCGACCCGCGGCCGGTCGTGGTGGTCCGGCGCAAGCCCGGCGTCATGGACCCTGTGGCCATCAGTACGCTTCAGGCCATCGGCGACATGGGCCTCGCGGCCCGGCGCTGCGCCACGGCCCGCAAGTACTACTTCACCGGCAAGCCGACGAAGCGGGAACTGGAGACGGTCGCGCGGGCGGTCCTGGCGAACAGGTGCATCGAGGACATCGAGTTTGCCGACGAGGTGGCCGGCGTTTTCCGCGATGCCCCGCCCTACAAGTTCCGCCTGGTCACGGTGCCGCTCATGAAGGCCGACGACAAGCGCCTCGCCGAGATCAGCCGCGAGGGCGGCCTGTTCCTCAACGTCCGTGAGATGCACGCCATACAGGAGCACTTCCGCAAGCAGGGCCGCGACCCGACCGACTGCGAACTGGAGACCCTGGCCCAGACGTGGTCTGAGCATTGCGTCCACAAGACCCTGAAGGGGCTGATCAAGTTCACGCAGGACGGCAAGAGCGAGACTATCGACAACCTGCTCGCGAGCACCATCGCCCGTGCCACCAAGGAACTCGCGCGGCCGTGGTGCGTCTCGGTCTTCGAGGACAACTCCGGCGTCATCGAGTTCGACGGAGACCAGTGCGTCTGCTTCAAGGTCGAGACGCACAACCACCCGAGCGCGCTGGAGCCGTACGGGGGCGCGGCCACGGGCATTGGCGGCGTCATCCGCGACCCGCTCGGCACCGGGCTGGGCGCCAAGCCCATCCTGAATACCGACATCTTCTGCTTTGCGCCGCCCGACTTCCCGGCCCACCGCCTGCCGCCAAGCGTTCTCCATCCGCGGCGCGTGATGCGCGGCGTGGTGGCAGGAGTGCGCGATTACGGCAACCGCATGGGCATCCCCACCGCCAACGGGGCCCTCTACTTCGACGAGCGGTACCTGGGGAACCCGCTGGTCTATTGCGGGAACCTGGGGCTGATTCCGCGCGACAAGTGCTTCAAGCATCAGAAGGCGGGCCATAAGATCATGCTGGTAGGCGGGCGGACGGGGCGGGACGGCATCCACGGGGCGACGTTCTCGAGCGGCGAACTGACGCACACGACCGGGCAGGAGTTCGCCCACGCCGTCCAGATCGGCAACGCTATCGTCGAGAAGAAGATGGTCGATACGCTCCTTGCGGCCCGCGACCGGGGCCTCTACTCTGCCATTACGGACTGCGGCGCGGGGGGCCTTTCGAGCGCTGTCGGCGAAATGGGCGAGAAACTCGGCGCCGAAGTCCACCTGGAACGGGTGCCCCTCAAGTACGACGGCCTCTCGTACACCGAAATCTGGATCTCGGAGGCCCAGGAACGCATGGTCCTCGCGGTCGAGCCGCGCAGGGTCGAGGAACTCCTGGCCCTCTTCGCCTCGGAGGACGTCGAGGCCACGGTGATAGGCGAGTTCACCAACACCAAGCGCCTGCGCCTGCGGTACGAGGGCAACCTTGTCTCGGACCTCGACATGGAGTTCCTCCATAACGGCGTCCCGAGATACGAGCGGGCCGCCGAATGGACGGCGCCCAAGCAGGCCGAGCCGCGCATCCGCACAAAGACCGATTACACCGATGACCTCCTGGATGTCCTCGGAGCGTGGAACGTCTGCTCCAAGGAATGGGTGGTCCGCCAGTACGACCACGAGGTCCAGGGCCAGACGGTCGTGAAGCCCTTCGTCGGCGCCACGGAAGACGGCCCCGGCGACGCCTGCGTCATCACGCCCGTCCTGGGGTCGATGAAGGGCCTGGCCGTCGGCTGCGGCATGAACCCCAAGTACGGAGACATCGACCCATATTGGATGGCCGCCGCCGGCATCGACGAGGCCGTCCGAAACGTGGTGGCGGTAGGCGCGCGGCCGGACCGCATTGCCATCCTCGACAACTACTGCTGGGGCAACTGCGAGAAGCCCGACCGCCTGGGGTCGCTCGTCCTGGCGTCCAAGGCGTGCTACGACGTGGCCATGGCCTACGGCACGCCGTTCATCAGCGGCAAGGACAGCCTGAATAACGAGTTCGCGTTCGAGGGCAAGACCATCGCCATACCGCCGACGCTCCTCATCAGCGCCATCGGCATCGTCGATGACATCCGCCGCTGCGTTACGATGGACCTGAAGGCCGCCGGCAACCCGGTGTACCTGGTGGGCCTGACGAAGGATGAACTGGGCGGGTCGCACTGGCTGGCGCTGCGCGGGGCTGTTGGCAATGCCGTTCCTCGCGTGGACCTGGCCCTGGCCCCGCGGATCTTCAAGGCGGTCGCGAAGGCGATCTGGAGCGGGTGCGTGCGGGCCTGCCACGACCTTTCGGAAGGCGGGCTTGCGGTTGCGGCGGCCGAGATGGCCTTCGCGGGCGGCCTGGGCCTCGAACTCTCGCTGGCCGATGTTCCGCGAGACGCGGGACTCGACGACCCCGGCCGCATCCTCTTCAGCGAATCGCAGACGAGGTTCCTCGTGGAAGTGCCTCGCGACCGCGCCGACGACTTTGAGAAGGTCCTGAAGGACCTCCCGTGCGCCCGCATCGGCGAGGTGACCGCGAAGGCGCGGCTCATCATCCGCGCCGCGAAGGGAAAGACCGTCATCCAGGCGAAGTGCGATGCCCTGCGAGACGCCTGGAAGAAACCGCTGGCCTGGTGATGAGGAGTTGATATGGCTGTGCGTGCACTAGTCATGAGGACCGCCGGAACGAACTGCGATGTCGAGACCCAGTTCGCCTGGGAGAAGGCCGGCGCCCGCGCCGAGCGGGTCCACATCAACCGCTTTATCGAGAACCCCAAGCGGCTGAAGGATTACCAGATTCTGACCATCCCCGGCGGCTTCAGTTACGGCGACGACATCGCCGCCGGCAAAATCTTCGCCAACCAGTTGGTCCATCACCTGGCCGACATGATGCACGACTTCCTTGCCGCCGACCGCCTGGTCCTCGGCATCTGCAACGGGTTCCAGGTGCTCGTGAAGTGCGGCCTGCTGCCCGGCCAGGCCGACGGCCGCCCTGCCCTCGCCCAGGCCGCCACGCTCACCAATAACGATTCCGGGAAGTTCGAGGACCGCTGGGTCCGCCTCAGGACCGATACCGACCGCTGCGCGTTTCTGGCGAAGGGCGACATCCTGGACCTGCCTGTCGCCCACGGCGAAGGCAAGTTCATTTTGGCCGAGTCGGCACCGCTTGCGGCCCTCGAGAAGGCCGGCCAGGTGGCACTGCGGTACGTCGGCCCCGACTCTAAGACCGGCGCGGGATACCCGTGGAACCCGAACGGCTCTGCGGGCGACGTTGCCGGCATCTCGGACCCGACCGGCCGCATCCTCGGCCTCATGCCTCACCCCGAACGTCACGCCCTGCCCTGGCATCACCCCCAGTGGACCCGCCGCCCGCCCGCAACCGAAGGCGACGGCCTTGCGCTCTTCAAGCGCGGAGTGGGCTACTTCAAGTGATACCTTACGGTGTTTCTAAGTAGAACCGCAGAAAAAGTCATGCAGCTTTTTGTTGGACGTCGTCATGATCGAACATGAACCCCATTTTGTTCCGGTGGCCGTTGACGCGGGCGACGCCGCGGCGGAACGCCTGCACCAAGTCGTCGACCGTTGCGA
>CAYGWP010000433.1:0-3205 GCA_964353455.1 uncultured Anaerolineales bacterium | reverse complement strand
GAGAGGGTGGCCGCAGGCCGGGTGAGGGGTTTGCCGTTGCTCCACCCCTCACCCCTGCCCCTCTCCCACAAGGGGAGAGAGGTGAACTGCGCCACCCTGAACGCGGCGGTTCGGGAGAACCGCCGCGCGATGGCTCAAAGCGGCCCGCCAAGACTAAGGGCGGGGACTACGTTTCTCAAAGGAGGCGTATCGCGTGTATCTGGGAATCGACATCGGGTCAGTCAGCCTGAACCTCGTCCTTCTGGACGATGGTTTGACGGTTGTCAAGGAACGGTACGTCCGCACGCGCGGCAAGCCGCTTGAGACGGCGCTTGCGGCCCTGGAGGAACTTTTCGCGGAGGCGCCGGCGTCGGAGATAGCCGGCGTGGCCTTCACGGGCGCGGGGACGGCGGTGCTGGGCGACCTGTACGGAATCCATCCGGTGAATGAGGTGGTGGCCCAGGCGAAGGCCACGGCCGCGTTCCATCCTGATGTGCGGACCATCATCGAGGTCGGCGGCGAGGACTCCAAACTCATCCTCCTTGAGGAAGATCCCAAGACGGGCCGCCTGCGCATCAAAGACTTCGGCATGAACACCCTGTGTGCGGCGGGCACGGGGTCGTTTCTGGACCAGCAGGCATCGCGGCTGGGCATCAGCATTGAGGGCGAGTGGGGCGAGATGGCGATGCGGTCGGTCCACGTGCCGCGCATCGCGGGGCGGTGCTCGGTCTTCGCGAAGTCCGACATGATCCACCTTCAGCAGGAGGGGACGCCGGACTTCGACATCGTGGCGGGCCTGTGCTTTGCGATGGCGAGGAACTTTAAGGCGGTCATCGGGAAGGGCAAGGACTTCGCCCCGCGGATCGCGCTTCAGGGCGGCGTGGCGGCAAACGCGGGCATGGTGCGGGCGTTCAGGGAGACGCTGGAACTGAAGGACGGGGAACTGCTGATTCCGAAGCATTTCGCCTCGATGGGCGCGATAGGGGCGGTGCTGGTGGCGAAGGAACTCGGGGAACTGGGGCGTATCGGCGGGCCGGGGCCGCTGAAGGAGTACCTGTCATCGCGGCGGTACGGCGGGGGCGAGTTGCATCCGCCGCTGGCGGACGATGGGTATCCGCTCGTCATCACGGCCGACCCGTTCCCGCCGGGGACGGATGCGGTGGATGTGTTCGTGGGCGTGGATGTGGGGAGCATCTCGACCAACGTGGTGGCGGTCGATAAGGACGGCCGGGTGCTGGCGCGGGAGTACCTGATGACGGCCGGTCGGCCGCTTGCGGCGGTGACGGACGGCCTGTGGCGCGCGGGCGAGACCCTGCGTACCAGCGGCGGCGGGCGCGGAATCCGCGTGCGCGGCTGCGGGACGACCGGCTCGGGGCGGTATCTTACGGGCGATTTTCTGGGGGCCGACATCGTCAAGAACGAGATAACGGCCCACGCGACGGGCGCAGCGTTCATCAATCCGAACGTCGATACCATATTCGAGATCGGCGGGCAGGACTCCAAGTACATCAGCCTCGAAAACGGCGCGGTCGTCGATTTCACGATGAACAAGGTGTGTGCGGCGGGCACGGGGTCGTTCATCGAGGAGCAGTCGGAGCGGCTTGGGGTGGAACTAAAGTCCGGCGAGTTCAACCAACTGGCCCTCTCGGCCGATGAGCCGCCGGCCATGGGCGAGCGCTGCACGGTCTTCATCGAGACCGACATCAACCGGAACCAGCAGCGCGGCGTGGAGGTGGACGATCTCTGCGGCGGGCTGTGCTATTCCATCGTTCAGAACTACCTGAACCGCGTCGTCGAGGACCATAAGATCGGCGACGTGATCTTCTTCCAGGGGGGCACGGCCTACAACCGCGGCGTCAAGGCGGCGTTCGAGAAGGTGACGGGCAAGTCGATCACCGTGCCGCCGCATCACGACGTGCTGGGCGCGGTGGGGATGGCGCTGTTGGCCCGCGACGCCTGGGACGGCAAGAGCGACTCGACGTGCCGGGGTTTCGACCTCAGGAATGTCAAGTATTCGTTTGACACGTTCGAGTGCGAGGACTGCGCGAACCGGTGCGAAATCCACGTGGTCGAGATCCAGGGCGACACGCCGAAGACGCTGCATTACGGGAGCCGCTGCGGGAAGTTCGACGAGGCGAAGCGCGATTCGCTCGGCAAACACCTGCCGCGGCTCTTCGTCGAGCGGCAGAAGTTGATGGATGCCGCTTACACCTGTGGCACGCCCGCCCCCGGGCGTGCACAGCCGGGGGCGGCTGTGCCACGCAAAAAGGTCGGCCTGCCGCAGATGACCAACTTCTGGGAACTCATGCCGTTCTTCCGCGCGTTCTTCTCGGAACTGGGCTTCGAGGTGGTGCTGTCGTCGCGGACGAATCGCAACCTCATCTCGGAGGGCATCGACCAGACGGCCTGCGAGCCGTGCTTCCCCATCAAGGTGGCTCACGGGCACGTGCGTGACCTCGTGAAGAAGGGCGTGGACTACATTTTCATGCCGACGGTGGTGGATATGCCGCGGGCATCGGACGACATCGTCAACTCCTACGTGTGCCCATACGTTCAGTCGATGCCGTTCATGGCCGCCGCGGCGATGGAGGATGTGGACTGGGCCGCGCGGATGCTGCGTCCGATACTGCACTTCTCGCACGGGCCCGATGCGACCAGCCGCCAGATGGAGGCGATGGCCGTCGGCCTCGGCATCAGCCGCAGGCGCGCCCGGAAGGCCATGGCCGAGGCCTTCGCGGCGCAGGACCGGTTCCAGCAGAGCCTTAAGGCCCGCGGGAAGGAAATCCTCGAATCGCTCGGCCCCAACGAGACGGCGCTGGTGATCATCAGCCGCCCCTATAACGGCTGCGACCCCGGCCTGAACATGAACATCCCCGAGAAACTCCGGGACCTCGGGTGCCTGGCGATTCCGCTGGACATGCTGCCGCTGGACGATGAAGACATCTCGGCCGACCATCCGCACATGTACTGGAAGTACGGGCAGAAGATTTTGTCGGCGGCCCGGATCATCGCCCGCGACCGGCGTCTCTATCCGGTTTACATCACGAACTTCGGCTGCGGCCCCGACTCGTTCATCATGAAGTACGTGGGCGCGGAACTCCAGGGCAAGCCCTGCCTGGTCAAGGTATATCTCGTCCAGGTAGGTCTTTTTCGGGCTTCCTGCCGAGTCGGACGGGACGACCTGCCTGGCCATCCACGACAGGACCCCCGTCATGGGCAGGAAGAC
>CAYGWP010000432.1:0-5522 GCA_964353455.1 uncultured Anaerolineales bacterium | reverse complement strand
GTTGCGGCGCGCCGCCCGCTCGGCGGTCTGCAAGATCAACATCGACACCGACGGGCGCCTGGTCGTCACGGCCATCATCCGCAAGGTCTTCGCCGAGAAGCCCGGCGAGTTCGACCCGCGGAAGTACCTGGGCCCCGCCCGCGACGCCCTCGCCAAACTCATCGCCTCGAAGATGCGCGATTTCGGCACCGCCGGCCACGCCGCCGACTATGAGCCGAAGTCCCTCGCGGAGATGAAGACGCTTTACGCGAAGAAGTAACGCCTGTCGATGCAACCATGTAGGCCGGGGCGCGCCCCGGCCTACTTGCTTATGGGGCGGCCATGCGAATCCACCTCGGCGTCGGCATCTCCTTTATCACCATCGGGATGACCCTCGCACTCTGGGCCTCGTACGATGCCCGGCCCGGCAACGTCCCGCCGTTTGCCTACGGCATGGTGCTGTCCGCGCCGCCCGCGGCCCCGGAGCCTGCGAGTGCTGAGCAGCCCGCCGAGACGCAACCGCCCGCAGCGCCGGCCGTCCCCATCGCTGAAGACATCACCCAGCCGCTCGACCTGGAATCGATCTACGGCTCGCTCAATTTCAACTCGCTTCAGGCGATAGAGGGGGCCACCGAGCCGCTCGTCCCGACGGCCACGATGCCGCTGCGGGTACTCTGGGCCGTCACATACCTGCCGCCCGAGCAGTGGGCGCCGCCCAGGTGGATCGTCGTGGCGGTCGTGGCCGATGCGTACGCCGACTTCACGCTTGTTCCGCTGGCCGGCGACGATGCCGCCGCCAGGGACGCCGTCATCTACGCCGGGACCGACGTGCCGCTGGCCGAGGTGCTCGCCGGGAAACCGTTCGCCGCCGGCTCGGCGGAACTGCCTGCCGCGCGCCTCCCGGACTCGGCCCGCTGCTTCCACGATATGATCCTTGTGCGCCGCAGCGCCCTGCTGCGGGCGGGCCTGGAGCCGAAACTCCAGACGCCGAACGTGATGGTCGTCGGCCTCGGATGGCCGGGGCAACTTGAAGATGCCGTGCGCCGGGCCTTGCCGCTCTGGGAAACGTACAGGATTTCTGCGCGCCCGGTGGACCTTGCGGTGGACCGCGATTCATCCGCTTGGTGGATGGGCGCCTGCGGGCTTGCGGCGATCCTGGCGGGCGGGTCGCTCATCCTCGCCACGGGCCTCGTGGCGCTCGGCCGACTCGGCCCGCGCCGCAGCGCTGCGGTCGAGTGGCTGGTGGCGGGCGCACGATTCCTCGCGAAGAGCCCGCGCGATTACGCCAAGATACTCGGACTCATGATCGCCGCCGTCGTTGCCGGCGCCGCGTGGGGCGGGCCGCAGGCGCTCGGCGAATTCCTCCGCTCCTTTGCTGCGGGCACGGGGCAGTGTCCGCTTGCCCAGGTGGGCCTCAGGTCGGCAGCCATCGGCCCGTCGGACCTCCTCGACCGTTTCGTGATGACGCTGATGGTGACGCTGCTCCTTCGGGCCATGATGGGGATCGGCGTGCCGAGCCTCCTGCCGGGCCTCGGCATGGTGACCGCCCTGGCGCTGAACCTGGCGTGGGGCGTGTTTCTCGCGCCGGCTACGCTGACGCTCCTGGACCGTCTGCCGATCCGCGGCGCGGTCGTCGCGGTCGAGATTCAGGCCTACGCGCTTCTGGCCTTCGGGGCGTGGCGGGTGCTGGCGGGCGTCCTGTGGCCGAAGTCGTTCGGCTTCGAGCGCAGGCGCGAAGGGTACGCGGCGGGCCTGAATGAACTCTACCGGCTGATTCCGCTCGCAGGCGCCATCCTTACAGTGGCCGCGCTCCTGGAGACCGGCCTCCTGGCGGCCCTGAGCCACTGGCGATGACAAGAAAGGCTTTGGCCCATTTCTGCGCGCGGCGCATCTTCACTCTGCTTCGGGCGTGATAAAGTTCTCAAGCGGCACCTCGCGGATCTTGCGGCCCAGGAAGTCATGAACCTGTCCCGGCTGCATTTTCACCAGGTCATGCTTGAACCCCAAAGTGCTACTGAGGACGCGAGCCACCTGCTGGGGCCAGTAAGCGGCGCTCATTTGGACGATGGTGCCGTCCACCTTGCGAGCGAGTGCTTCGATTCGGCTGTTCGGGCCGATGCGGTCAACAATAATGATGGTCGCCATATACCACTTCCTGCCGCCGATTTCCGTTTGCCGCTCGAACCGCGTGACTTTGTCCAGTGAGATTTCGGGATTGCCCCTGCCAATGAAGCCGATATCGAAGCGGACGCCTTTGCCCGGTTGATAAAGCAAGGTGGCGTCGCTTTCGCGTCTCTCACCACGAGAGGCAAGCCAGAACTCGCCTCGTAGTGTCTTGGGGTTCTCCCGTGGCACATGCTTAAAGCCGAGGATGCTCAGCAGGGAACCGAGAACGAGTTTCTCAAACAATTTGCCATAAGCCGATTTATCGGAGCCCCGAACCGCAAGGGTCTGAGCGCCTACCGTGCCCATCAAGTATGTCATGAACAGCCAGTTCACCTGTGCCTTGAGGCCTGAGGAGGTTTCCAGCACGCCTCGGAGTTCTCCCCCGTCCTTTGTGTGTGCTGCGATGGCTTCGGCGCACGACTGAACGTAGCGGTCGCGGTACTCGGCCAGAGCCTTCGGGTTGTCCCTCAGCACGTTCTGAAACGCCTTGTCCGTCAGGCCGATGGCCCACTGGGCGAGCCATCGCTCCGCCTTCGGCAGGTCCGGTTGCACAAGGCCGCTGGCTGCAAGATGAGGCAGGCGCTCAGCGAAGTCGGGGCTGGCGCTTGAGCCGCGCACAAACATGCTTACCATGGCGAGGTTCAGCGCGGCAATACGGCGACGGGTCAGCACTTCGGTGGAATCTCGAAGGTTTTTGCCTGTCAAAACATCCAGGACGACGCCGCGTACCACGTCAATGCCTATCCTGCGCACCAAGTCGGCGCCGCCGGCCGTGAGCAACTTGACGGCTTCGGGCGACACCAGTTGGGTGAGCGTGTTCGGCTTCGCTTTCTTAGCCATTCTGTGCACCCTTTCAGAACAGCACATCGTTCGGATCGATAGGCGCGGAGTTTATGGTCAGGATGTCCTTTGCCTCCTCGCCCAGCCAGGTCTTGGCCTCGGACCGCATGATCTCGATGTAGCGGGCATCGCGTTCTATCAGCACGAAGCGGCGCCCGAGTTTGACGGCCGCCTTGCCGACCGTGCCCATGCCTGCGAAGGGATCAAGCACCACGTCGCCCTTGAACGAATAGTAGGCAATAACCTTCTCCGCGAGTTCAACGGGGAAGATGGCCGGGTGCCGCTCATCGTGCGCCGGCTTGATGCGCCACAGGTTTGTGCGTTCATAATCGTCGCCGATCTTCGACGCTTTGACCAATGCCTGGTCTGGATGCGCCCGGATGCACCAATCAATTAACTTCGATGTGTGCTTGCGGTAAACAAGAACGTACTCGGTGACGGGAACCGGCTTGTACTGAAGCGGGTTGCGGTCGGCTGCAAACCGGCGTCCTCGCCCGGTGGCCCACCCCGCCCCTTCGGGTTTCACCCAGAGGATGTCGTCAACGAAATCGTAGCCCTCCTCGATGAAAAGACGGTGCATGTCGAAGGGCACGGCGATTCTCCTGGAAGCCTCGTTTCTGTGGGCGCGTCTGACCAGCACGGGGGATATGTTCATGACAAAGAATCGCCCTTCAGCCAGCACCCTATGGACGTTGTGAATGACCTTGCGGATCTTCAGAAGGTACTCCTCGTAGGTTATGTAATCCGTGTACTCGGGGCGAGCGTTGTAGTATGGAGGAGAAGTGAAAACCAAGTCCACGCTCGCGGCGGGCAGGTCCTGGAGGACCTCCTCGCTATCGCCGAGGGCTATTGTGTTGCGCAGCGTGGAAAGGGCATAGCGGCCGCTGCGAGGCGAGCGGCGGGGCTTTTCCTCCGTGGCTTCATCGTCTCTGCCCAACAGCCGCGTTTCCAGCGTTTCCGGTGCAGTGGACTTGTCTTCCAGAATCAGCGACGTTCGCGCATCTATGACGACTTCGCCGATCTTCTCGCGATTGCCCTTCTTAAGGAGGGGCACGCGCCAGACGTGGTACCTGTCGTCCACTTCGGGCAGGCCGAACGCCAACACGTTTGCCAGTTGGACCTCTTGGAGCCACACGTTGCAGACCTTCTTGGCCGATTCCACGGTCTGCACGCTGTAATTCCGCCGTTCGGCAACTGTCTTGCGCTTATGCTCAGCCGCGGCGCTTGATACGATATGCTGTTCAGTGCTCATTTGCCATCCTTTATCTGCTCAGGTTTGCCCCGCCGGCTGCCACGAGTCGGTTCGCCTCGATCCAGGAATCGATACTCTCGCCGGCATCGGCCCACCAGCCGTCGATGATCCGGCAGGTCATCGTCCCGGCGGAGACGTAATGGTTGTTCACATCCGTGATCTCAAGTTCGCCGCGGGCCGAGGGTTTCAACTTCGGGATGATGTCGAACACGTCGGCCGGGTACATATAAACGCCGATGACTGCGAGGTTCGACTTCGGTTTTTTCGGTTTCTCTGTGATGCGTACGATGCGGCCGCCCTTGACGTCGGCGATGCCGTAGGCCCGCGGGTTCGGCACCTTCTTCAGGAACACCATCGCCCCTTCGGACTGGCGGCGGAAGTCCTCTACGGCCCCGCGGATGGAGCGCTGGAGGATGTTGTCGCCGAGGACCACGCAGACCTTTTTCCCCTCGACGAACTCGCGGGCCAGGCCCAGTGCCGCCGCGATTCCGCCCTCGCCCTTCTGGTATGCGTAGTGGAGGCGCTTCAGGCCGAACTCCTCGCCGTTCTCAAGGAGTCGCAGAAAATCGCCCGCGTAGTTGCCGCCGGTCACGATCATGATGTCGGTGATCCCCGCCCGGACGAGGCACTCGATCGGGTAGTAAATCATCGGCTTCGAATAGACCGGCAGCAGATGCTTGTTGGTGATCTTCGTGAGGGGCCAGAGTCGCGTCCCGAGCCCGCCGGCCAGAATAACGCCTTTCATGGGCCAGCCTCCGAGTATAAACTGGTGCGATAATACTCTATCGGTAGGCGCCGCCGAGGTCAACGCGCCACATTTTGCCGCCACCCGAAGGGTCGCGCGCGTGAGGGGCAATCGATGCATCAATTGACTTGGCTGCCGACAATCATCGCCGCAATCGCGATCGTCGGCTGTGGCGATGAGCAACAGCGCGGGGCCGGCGCTGCGGCCCCTCAGGCCGAAGGCGGCGCTGAGATACATGCAGCAAGCGGCAGCGGCAATCGCGAGACTGTCCGCGCCACGGACGCCATCGCCCAGGCCGAGCGGGCGTACGCCGACGGCTTGCGCCTCACGCAGGAAGGACGGCTCGACGAGGCGATGGCCGCGCTCAGGCTGGCGCTCGACATTGCGCCGTCTCACCGCGAGGCCGGCAACCTCCTTGCCCAGACCATCGTGCGCTCAGGCCGGGCGGACCAACTCTTCAACCGGGCCAAGGACCTTGCCGGCGAAGGGAAGTTGGGCGATGCCATCGAGGCAGCCGAGGCCGCCCTGACGGCGTACCCG
>CAYGWP010000431.1:0-15591 GCA_964353455.1 uncultured Anaerolineales bacterium | reverse complement strand
CGCGCGATGGCGGACTTGAGGACTTCGATCACAAGGTCCTGGTCCTCCTCGGACAGACGGTTGTAGAACGGCAGCGCAATCGTCCGGGCGGCGATCTTCTCGGTCACCGGGAAGTCGCCCGGCTTGTAGCCGAACTTTTCGCGGTAGAACCCCTGGAGGTGGACCGGCGAGAAGTAGTTGTTCGTGCCGATCCCCTGCTCCCTGAGGTGCGCGAGGACCGAGTCGCGCTCGCGCTGCGCGAAGCGGTCGGCCAGCCGCACCACGAAGACGAACCACGACATGACGCCATCGCGATACGGCGCGGGCATCACGAGTTCCGGCACCTCGCGGAGTTTGGCGATGTATCGCTCGGCCACGCGCTGCCGGGCCGCGAGGAACTCGGGCAGCCGCGCAAGTTGCGAGAGGCCCAGCGCGCAGTTGATGTCCGACAGGCGGTAGTTATACCCCAGGCGCGCGTAGGCCAGCCAACCGGCGCCCGGATCGCGGCCCTGGTTCCTCATGCTCCTTGAGAGTTCGGCGATGCGGTCGTCGTCGGTGACGATCATGCCGCCCTCGCCGGTGGTCATCTGCTTATTGGGGTAGAAGGCGAAGGTGGAGGCGACGCCGAAAGTGCCGGCCTTGCGTCCCTTGTAGGTTGCGCCTAGGGCCTCGCAGGCGTCCTCCACGACGGGAATGCGGCGTGCGGCGGCGATCCGCACACAATCGTCCATCGGCACCGGGCGTCCGAAGATATGGACAGGCATAAGTAGTTTCGTGCGCGGGGTGATAGCGGCCTCGATCCCGGAGACGCCTAAGTTCCACGCGGCCTCGTCGATATCGACGAAGACGGGCCTGGCGCCCTCGAACATCGCGCAGTTGGCCGTGGCGACGAACGTAAAGGGGCTGGTGATCATCTCGTCGCCCGGCCCGAGGCCCATCGCCCGCACCACGAGGTGCAGGGCGGATGTGCCGGAGTTGACGGCCACGGCGTGCCTCACGCCGATGTAGGCGGCGAAGGCCTTCTCGAACTCCGGCAGTTTCGGGCCGAGGCTGAGGTGCGGCGTCCTCAAGACGCCGACGACGGCGTCGATGTCGGCCTGAGAGATGTCGGGGCGGCTGAGGGGTACCCGTTCATTGATGTTTCTCACCACTTCAGTTTTCTCCTGATTCATCTTAACGCAGAGGCCGCAGAGAACGCAGAGAAAAAACGACATCTATTTATTTCAAAAAATTACAGATACCAAATACCAGATTATTATTCTCCGCGATCTCTACGGTCTCTGCGTTAAAACGCCTTGCAAAACGTTCAATAAGTTATCGGCTTGCCCTGCACGTCGGCTTCAGGGTCGAGGCCGTAGAGGCGAAGGATCGTCGGGGCGACGTCCATGATATTGAGGCCCTGCACCTCGCGTCCGCCGCCGGGCCGGGCCGGGTCGTTCATGACGAAGATGCCGTGGTAATCGTGGTTGGCATCGTCGGGGCCGGTGTCGTTCTCGAAGGTATGGATCGAGCCCATGCCGACCTGGCCGACGCTCCGCCATCCGAGGTCGCCCCAATATACCAGAAGATCGGGCGGGACGCCGGAGGCCTGCCGGTAGATCTGCTCGGGCCTCAGGACCTTCGTGCCGATGGGTTTGCCGCGCTGGTCGGGGATGGACTCCAGGGCGCGCTTCAGTTCGTCTCGGACCTTTTCGTAATCGGCCTTCGGGACGATGCCTTGCGGCTCGCGGCCCTCGACGTTCATGAAGATACGGGCATAATATCCGCCCTCGCCCCAGGCGCGGGTGCGCGACCAGTCTATCCTGCACTTGCCGAGTGACGTGGGCGTCGCCGGCATGTCATCGAGGGCGAGCCACTTATTGCGGACGAGCCACTCATTGACGCATATTCCGCCGTCCATCTTTTTCGCGCCGTGGTCGCTGACGACGAAGACCACCGCGTCCGGCCCGATCGCCTCCAGCAAGCCGCCCAGTTTCCCGTCAAGCCACCGGTGGTAGTCGCGGATGCAGTTCTCCTCGGGGTTGCCGGGCACGTACTTGGGGTGCGTGGGGTCGGTGTTCGACCAGAGTCCGTGGTAGATGCGGTCGATGGCCATCTCGACCATCATGAAGAAGTCCCACTCGCGATTCCCGAGAAGGTGCTCGGCGATCTTGAGGCGCTGCTCGGTCATCTTGTAGCACTGGTTGAGGATGTATGACTTGTCGTCGGTGCGGAAGTCCTTGACGTCCAGGAGGTACTCCTCGCCGCCGAGGAGGCGGTTGACCTCGGCCTTGAGTTCCGGCGGGTGCGTGAACTGGCTCTCGACGCTCGGCGTCAGAAAACACGTAACCATATCTCCATTGAACGGCTTCGGCGGAAAGGTCTGCGGCACGCCGATGACTATGCTCCGCAGGCCCTCGCGGCTCAGGCGCTCCCAGACCCGCTCGCGCCTGATGGCCGTGCTCGTGGCGAACGTGAGGCCGTCGTAAGAGTAGTCGCGCCGGTTGCGGAACCCGTAGAACCCCAGCACGCCCGCATCCACGCCCGTCATCATGCACGTCCACGCCGGCACGGTGATGGGCGGGTCGCTGGAGCGCATCCGGCCCCAGATGCCGCCCCGGACCAGGCGCCTCAAGTTCGGCAACTCGTCAAGGTACCGGTCGAACACCAGTTGCGGCGTGGCGCAATCGAGGCCGATGACGCCGACTTTGCGCTTCGTAGGCATAGCGCCTCTCATTAGGGAAGTTGGGCGACGGCGATGCCGCGGCCATCGACCAGCGCCCGGTACGTCTTCTCGATGCGGTCCCAGTTCTCCTCGCGGTCGAGCGACCAGAATCGGCCGATGATCGTCGCGAGGCGCCCTGTCTTCAGGCGAGCACACTCCTTCTCGACCATCTCCGTATAGATCGCGCCGCTCTCGGGCTTCTCGCCGCGGCGGCCGAGCATACCGTGAATATACACCTCCGGCACGCCGACATCATGCGCCATCCGCACAAGTTCCAGCAGGTGCTGGACCGAGCCGTGGCTTGAGTAGAACGAGATGATGCCCAGCAGGTGCAGCCGCCGGCCATCTCGCTTGGCCCCCTGGGCGGCCCACTGGAACGCCGCATTCGAGCGGAACGTGCCGTCGGACACGGCCTGCTCTATCCTGACGCGGTCCGATGGGACGATCCGGCCTGCCCCGATATGGAGGTGCCCACATTCGCTGTTGCCGACCGTGCCGTCGGGCATGCCGACGGCCTTGCCTGCCGCCGCCAGGACGGCCGACGGGTAGCGCGCCCGGAGCGCATCCATGGTAGGCGTCCGGGCGGCGCGGATGAGGTCGCCGGGGCCGCCGTCGCCGACGCCCCAGCCGTCCAGAACGATGACAAGGACTCGCGGCCGCTCCCGTTTCGGCAGCGCCGTGGCGATGAGGTTGCGGCCGTTCATAACGCCGGGGGCCTTGAGGCCCAGCAGGGCGAGGACCGTCGGGGCGACGTCGGTCAGCGCCCCGCCCGCCCGCAGAAAATCGGCCGACCGGCCCTCGGCGGCCGCATCCACCAGCACGAGCGGCACGAGGCTGTCGGTGTGGCCGGTGTCGATCGTGCCGTCGGCGTAGTACCATTTCTCGACCGTGCCGTGGTCGGCGGTGACGAGGACGGAGGCGCCGGCGGTGCGTGCGGCGTCGATGAGGCGTCCCGCCTCGCGGTCCACGGTCTCGACGGCCTTGATGATGGCCTCGCGGTTTTCGATATGGCCCAGAACATCGACGTTGGCGAAGTTGACGAACATAAGGTCGTGCTTGCCGGCCTGAAGGCTCTCGATGGCGGCGTCGGCGACCTCGCGGGCGGCCATTTCGGGCCGCGCGGCGTAGTCGGCCACTTTCGGACTCGGGACGGTGAGGCGGTCCTCGCCCGGAAACGGATCGGTGCGTTTTCCGTTCAGGAAGAACGAGACGTGAATGGCCTTTTCTGATTCGGATATTTTGATTTGTTTAAGGCCCGCGCGGCTGACGGCCTCGCCCAGCGTCCCCGGCAGGCCCTCGGCCGGCGGAAAGGCAACACGGACGTCGAGGTCCGGGCGGTACTGGATCATGGTGGCCCAGCGGGTGCGGATGGGTGCGGTCGGGAACTGCGCGAAGCCCGGTTGGGTGAACGACGCCGTGAGTTCCACCTCTCGTTCACCGCGGATGTCGTAGAAGATGACGTAGTCGCCGTCCGAGATGCGGCCGAGGGGCGCCCCGCGACAATCGACGAGGATGCGCGGCTCCATCGCCTCGTCCTCTTCGCCGGCGCGGTATGCGGCCCGGACGGCGCGGGCCATCGGAAAGACGTCTTCGGGTTGGGACAATGCGCTTACCTCGCTGGCGGGGTCGCCGCGGCGACCGCGCAAGACCTTTGGCCTGTTACTCCAGATACCCGAGCGCTCGGAGGCGGTTGCGCACCAGGTCAACCTCGCGGGACGTCAGGCCCCCATCCTGCTCCAGGCGACCGCCGGCCGCAAGGTCGCGCATCACGTACACGATGAACTCCGTGACCGACGCGAACCCCGTGTCCTCAATGATCTTCCCGAGCCGCGCATAAAGTTCCCGCGGGATCTTGATCGTGACCTTGTCTCTTCCTTTCGGCATCGCTTACCTCCCCGGCGACAAGGGTGCGGCAAGGCTCCAATAACACTCCCAACAGGATACCAGAAATTGGGGGATTGTCAAACGCGGCACGACATCCTCCGCAAGATTCTACAGCATTGCGGGCTTTGGGAGGACCCGCCTTCCCGCGGCCCGCCCCGGACGACCCGACCGTCCAAACCAGGCCACCATCTGGCGCACGCGAGCCGCGTAATCTTCGTTGGCGAGCGCAGTGACGATGTCGAAGCGAAACAATGCCAAACCGTAACCTGGATAATCGTAGGGTCTTCTACTGGCCGCTGACATGAATATAGACCTTGCTGAGGTCTATCGTTGCGGGCTCTGGCAACGGTTCCTCAGGCACGTTCACAATCGCTGGCACGATCTTATCGGCTTGCTTGCAGTGTAGGATAGGATTGACTATGATTTTAGGCGGAGGGAAAACGATGGCGAGTTGACCTTGGATCACAATCAGGTATTTGCCGGGGGCGAGTCTCGGGCACTGAAACTGTAGGCACCCGTCGTTGGTTACAATCCCTTTCGGCAACTGGGTGTCGTAAATCATGGTTCCGCCCTTTGTCACACCAGTGAGTTTTTCGTCGGGACGAACAGGGACTAACTGAAAGTAAGCCTTCTCATACAAGTGCTTCTTGGCCGCCGTCCAGTTCTCGATGACGGCTTTGACGGTTACGTTGCGCTGGTCGGCAGGCGCAGGAGGAACGTGTGGCGGCACGCGAAGGCGAAGCTCGCCCAAGTCAATGACCTCAGGCTTTTCCCCGACGTTGATCACGGCCAACTTGCCGGTGTCGGCCGCGAGCAGGATCGGGCTGCCCGCCTCCTTGCCGATAGCGATCTGGACTCTAAGAAACCTGACCGCTACCCCGTAGCGGCCAGGCTTGATCGAAGGCCCTTCAAATACGAAGCTCCCGTCTTCCCCCAGCTCGCACTCCGGCAGGTCAGATTTTAGGGAGACAACTTTCCCTTGGAATTCCATGCTCATGTCCCATTTACCCTCCTCGCCGATCAGCCGAAATAGTTGCACACAAGAGTCCTTGGTGAGAACCTTTCGCGCCTCATCGAGACGACCGATCTTGCCCTTGATGACGAGCGTGGCCGGGCGCGTCACGGGGCTAGGAGCCGCAGTTTCGGGCGCGACGATCTGAACCTTGCCTACTCCCGTGATCTCCATCGTCACGGAATCCTTAAAGGACGGCATCAAATACATCAGTTCGATCGCTTCCTTCGGGTCCACCAAGAATGAAGGACTCGGCCCCTGCATATTGACGGCCCATTCTCGACTGCTGGTTGGCCCTCGACTGAAGAAAGCCAGAGCGCACTTCGTATCGGCCCCTATGCGAAGGACGACTTGCAACAACAAGGGAATGGAGATCTCCTGACGGGTGTCAGTCGCGTTTTGAATCTTGACCAAGGCTACCAATGGCTTCGTCGGCAGGCGACTTGTAAACTCGTCCACATCCAGAACCACCTCTTCCTGATAGCCTCTATGATGGCGGATGGTTCGTCCGGGCGACCAAGGGTCTAGCTTCGGCACAGGGAGGTGGCGCAGTTTCTCCGCTTGTGTGACAGTGACATCCAGCTTCCACCGGCCCGCCGGCACGTCCGGTTGCGTTGTCGCACGCACCGAAGGTGCCTCATGCTCACAGAGGAGATAAAAATGTGCTTTGATTTCGCCGAGTTGCATAACAGATAGGTTCTCCGTCGCCTTTGCAGGTATGGGCACCTCCATCAGAATCGGGCGGATTCCCTGCCCGGCGCTGAGCGCACAAAAGGCCACGTTGCCATCGAGTAGGAATGAACGGTCCACTTCAATCCCGAAATTGCCCGCCGTGTCCGTCACGGCTTGGTTCCCGAATTCGCCTTGGGAACCGATGGAAAGCACGGCCATCGGCTCGCCGTCCTTTCGGTGTGCACGTAATAGGAATACGTTTGCACGGCTTGCTGGCTTACCGTCCGAATTCAGTAGCTTTCCAACAAGAGAGACCCGCTCCTTGCTAGTTCTTGTTTCGGCAGGCTGTGTTCCGGTCGGTTCTTGATTGAACTCTTTCTCCGAGATTGGCCTCGCGTCGTAGTTGCCTGCGACGACCTTGTGGAGTGTGATCGTGATTGCTGATCTTGTCGTGGCGGTCTCCTGCACGTCGAACTCCTCTCCCTTTGTGTAACGGTAGCGGCTCGGTGCTCCATACCGGACTTTGATGAAGTACCGGCCGGCGGAGGCGTCCACCGTTCGTTTAGCGCCCTTGGGCACCTCGACTTCCTTGTAGGTCAAGCCGATAATCTTCACCAACGCATCCTCACCGGACTGGTTGTCAAACGTCACCGTGTTTTGCGCTCCCTGAACAGAAACACACGTGATAACAACGCCTAACCATAATGCTGTAAATTGGCTCACGGTCATTCTCCTTTTCTCGGCGTCTGATATGAATTTGCCTTTGCACGGGGAGGGTCAGACGGACTTTCGCCAAATCAAATTTCCTATCAGTCAGTTTACCCCTGCAACCGTGCGAGCCGCAAGAAGTAGTTGGCCTTCTCGAAGGTCGGGGCCTGGCGCACAATGTCCGTAAGCAGCGAGGTCGCCTCGGAGTATCGGCCGCTGAAGTAGTAGATGTAGGCCAGAAGGAACTTCGTGTCCACCTGGTTCGGCCTGAGTTGGACCTGCCGCTCAAGGTCCTTCAGTTGACGCTCGTACTCGGTCGTATTGCCGTAGAACTCCTGGATTCTGAACTCGAAGTGGCCCCAACGGGATTCGATGGCCAGCGCCGCGTCCAGGTACCGCGCCGCCTGTCGGTACTCGCTGTTGGCGAAGGCCGCATGGGCAAGGGCAAACAGTGCGAAGGCGTCCTCCGGCTTCGCCTTGTGCGCAGCGCGGTAGGCCTCTGACGCCTCTGTGAAGTCGCCCATGAAGAAGCGGAAGTCGCCGACGCGCATGTTGTCCTCGTAACCAGAGGCGCCTGACCGCAGGGCTGCGATGAGTTTGGCCCGCGCTTCCGGCGTCATGGGCGCCTCTTCCAGGCCGGTCAACTCCTCGGCCACGCGACGCAGGGCCGACTGCGCCGGGCGCCTGATGCTCTGTGCCACGTCGCCGCGCTTCATGACCGCCAGCAGGCCCCGCGCCACCTCGTCGTCGGCGGCCAGTTTCGCAAGGCGGTCCTCGGCCGCGCCCCAGTTGCCGTGGAAGAGGTCAACGTATGCCATGATGAAGCCGAGGTCGCGGTCGCCGGGCTGCTTGGCGAGTTGGGCCTCCAGTTCCTGCCGGATGTTGGCCAGGTCCTGCGGGGTCGGGAAGATGTCCTGAAGGTTCGACCCGGCGATCTTCACCTTGTCCGGCCAGCCGCGCATCAGCGTGAGCGACCGTCGGGCCTCTGTGGCGGCCTTCCGCATCTGTCCGACCGCCAGGAGGCTGATCGCGAGGCCCCTGCTTGCGGTGGCGTTGGCCGAGTCCCGCTCCACGAGGACGGCCCATGCCTCGCCGGCCCCCGCGTACTTGCCGTTGTTAAAGAGGAAGTTAGCCAGCGCCGCTAACTGCGGGTCGTAGAACTGGTCGATGGCCATGCCTTCCAGCAGCGCCCGCCCGGCCAGGAGCGCCTGCGTCGCATCCTGGAACCGCTGCTCGCCGAGACTCCGCTGAATCTCATCCGTGAACGGCGCCAGGAACGCCTCCGGCTTGACCGCCCCCGCCCCCACCAGGTCCGTCCACGAGAAGAACCCGTGGCCGAACTGCTGGAGGTCCGTCAGCGGCAGCGGGAACATGAACTGCCTGAACCCGATGTTGATCTGGGCGAGGCTGGCCTCATCGACCTTGCGGATCCGCTCGGCCAGCGCCAGCGTGGTCTCGTGCAACTTGGCGAACCGCCCGCGCTTCTCGAACGAGAGCGACTCGATCGTCCGCAGTTTCAGGCCCACCAGCGGCCCGAGGCCCGGCCCCATCCCCGGCTCCAGGAAGGCCAGCGGGCGATAGGCATCCACCCAGTAACTCGTTTCAATCCCCTGGGCCGCAAGGCGACTGGCCTCGGCCGACGATGCCCCACGCGCAAACTGCGACCCCATCGTGTACCCCCAGGCGGTTCCGAGGGTGCGGTTGATGTCGTAACTTGGCAGGTTGGTGAGGAAAGTCTGGCTCGGCCCGCCGCCCACGCCGCCAAGTTGCTGGGCCTGCACGCCGGGCGCGGCCGCCAGCGCGACCATCGAGACCACAATCAACGGACGCAGGATTCCCATGTGAGGTTATTCGGCCTCCCGACCTCAATACCCGTAGTTATTATCCGCGCCCGAGCGCCGTCCGGCAAGGCCGCAGGTGCACATCAACCCCGCCGCTTGCGGGCCAGGTACCGGTCGGCGGCGGCCTTCTCTTCCTCCGTCATCTGGAGGAACCCCAGCCGCCAGACCGTGATCAAGACCGCGGCGCCCAGAAGAACGTAGATCACCATGGCGTACCGGCCCGGCAGATAGAGCACCAGGAGGCCCACCGCCGCAAAGACCGCGCTCAGGACGTACAGGATGCCTACCGCCGCGCGGACCGACAGACCCAACCGGTCCACCAACTGGTTATAGACGTGGCTGCGGTCAGGCATCATGATCGGGCGCCGATTGACCACGCGGCGGATGACCGCCACGCCCGTGTCGAAGATCGGGACCCCGAAAATGAAGAGCGCCCCGACGAACCACTTCACCATGCCGTACTTCGAGGCGAACATCACCATCATCGCCCCCAGAACGTAGCCGATGAACACGCTGCCGGCATCGCCCATGAAGATGCGGGCGGGGTTAAAGTTGTACGGCAGGAACCCGATGGTAGCCCCCGCCAAGGCAAATGCCACGATCATCGTCAACTGGGTGTACTGATAGACCACCGGGTGGGCGTTCCACTCCGAGTTAGACCACGCCGTCAACGCCGTCGCCAGCAGCAGGAACCCGACGGAAACGAAAACCGTGACGCCCGAACACAGGCCGTCCAGACCGTCCAGCAGGTTCGTTGCGTTCGTCGCGCCGATGATCACCAGAAAATGGATCACCAGGCACACAAGGAGCACGAACCGCGAATCCTCCGGGAGGTCCAGCAGAGACACGCCGAGGTAGGTCGGATAGGCGAACCACAGTATGCCGCCCGATAGAAGTATCGCCCCCGCGAGAGTCTGGCCGAGGAGTTTGGCGCGCGGCCTGATGTCCTTCAGGTCGTCCACGAGACCCGTGATGAAGGCCACCGCGCCGCCGGCAAGCAACGCCGCCGCCGGCGACCCGGCCACCTGCCCGCTCAGCAGGCAGTAGCTCAGCACGGGCACCGTCCAGCCCAGCCAGATGGCACAGCCGCCCAGGTACGGTATCGGCGCCATGTGGATCTTGACGGCCAAGTCCGGCTGATCGCAGATCCCCTTCCGCAGCGCCAGCCACCGAAACAGCGGCGTCGTCAGCAGACTCAGCATCAGCGCAGCAAGAAACACCCAGATGCCCGGCACCCACAGGCGTGCAAAGACTTCGTACCAAGCCCGCGATCCCGGTGGGAACACGATGCGCCTCTTTGCTACCCCCCAACAGGTGCCCGCGCGGAAAAGAAAAGGGTCCAGGACCCTTAACGCCTTTAGGGGTCCTGGACCCTTTTCTTTTCGTCCTCTTCCGGCAGTTCATCGCTGCGGCGGAAAACGGCGGCATCATACCGGAGCATCACGAGGCCGTCCCGCCACTCGTCGGGATGGATGTCGGGCCGGCGGCCCAGGTGCTCCTCGATGAGCCAGAGCGGAAAGTCGGCCCCGGCCTGGATCGCCAGCGGCACACCACCGCCGAATCGTGGATTGATCTCAATAAACCGGACCCGATTGTCCGGCGTCAGGAAACACTGGAGCGTGACAACGCCGCGGCATTCGCCCAGCGCCTCCACCAGTTTCAGGCTCTGCCGGATGATCTCCGCGTGCCGCACGGTCCGCGCCTTCGCCACCTCGCCGGCGCGCACCTCCAGCCGCCGCCGCGGCACCGCCACACGCGGGACCCCGTCGAGCCCCGCGTACACATCCACCGTGAACTCCCTGCCACGCACGTACTCCTGGATGACCGTCTCGGCGGGACTCTCGTGATAGAACTCCAGCGACTTGCGGTCCGGCACGTAGTGCACGTCCACGGCGCTGGAACCGTATCGCGGCTTCATGAAGATCGGGAACGGCCCCGCCGCGGCCTGTTCGTACGAAAAGACCTGCGGCGTGTCGAACCCGCGGGCGCTCAGGAACTCAAACGTCTGCCGCTTGTCGCGACAGATATCCACCACACGCTGCGATGATATCACCAGCCGCGCGCCCGCACCCGCGAACGCCTCTTGCTTACCGGCCAGCACCGGCAGTTCCCAGTCGATCAGCGGCACCACCAGGCCGATCCGGCGCCGGCGGCACACTTCCACAAGGGCCTCCGCGTAATCCGGCCCGCCGACCGACGGCACCAGGAGTCCCTCGTCGGCCACGTGGAACCCTGCGGCCAGCGCCGAGTGGTCCGCGCCGAACAGGCGGCCATTCAGCCCCAGGTCGGCCATCGCTCGCCGGAAAGACTCCAGCAGCGCGACCCGCCGCCCCACGCACGTCAGCATGATGTTCAGCGCCTCTGCCACGATCACGCGCCTCCCAGATCTCACGGATAGCATACCCGCACAACGTCGCATGTCAACGGGTCACACCCTGCGACACGAGCCGCACGCCCGAGCCCGCGGGTACGCGGTCATGCCCGCGACCTCACGGTCGCGGCTCGTCGGGCATCCGCCTTACCATTTCTGGTAAATATCTTTTCTCACGAACAGGCTTACGAACGTCCGCCACAGGATCTTCAGGTCCAGCCCCAGGCCGGCACGATCGACGTACTGAACGTCGATCTGGAGTTTCTCCTCGTGCGGAAGTTCGCCGCGGCCCTGGACCTGCGCAAGGCCCGTGACGCCCGGCCTCACCTCCAGTCGCCGCCGCTGGCTCTCCGTGAACTCGCGGGCCTGGCTCATGTACAGCGGCCGCGGACCCACGAGGCTCATGTCGCCCACCAGAACGTTCCAGAACTGCGGCAACTCATCCAGGCTCGTCTCGCGCAGGCGCCGACCCAGGGGCGTCAGCCGCGGGTCCTCCGCACCCGCCGGACTCACGCCGAACGGATCGGTGTCGGCCCGCATCGTCCGGAACTTGCACATCCGGAACGGCTTCATGCCGCGGCCCGCACGCTCCTGCCGAAACAGGACCGGCCCCGGACTGTCGCGCTTGACGAGAATCGCAATGACCGCAAACACGGGCGCCCCCAGCCCGAGGACGGCGGCGGCCCCCGCCACGTCCATCGCCCGCTTGATTGCCCGTCCTGCCGCCGTCAACGTCCGTCCTCCTTCAGGCGAGGCCTCACCTCGAAGATGCAGCCGAAGGGCTCAAGACGCATAAGATCGATGACCCATGGCGGGGGATAATCCGGATGGTTCGAGACGACGAAGATGCGGCGGCCGTCCCGCACCGCCTCCGGCAACAAGTCCGTCCTGCTCGACCAGTAGTGCCGGACCACCGCACCCGGTGCGCCTTCCGGCGTCGCCAGGACGACGTCGGGCCGGCGGCCCTCGATCTTCTGGAGGCACAAGAGCGGCGGGCTCGCCGTCGAATCCGGAATCAACACCGCCCGCGGCGGAAGCACCGCGAACGTCTCCTCCGCGAACCGCCGCGCGCTCCAGTCGCCATTCTTCCACGGCTCAAGAAAATATCGATATGCGTCCCGATAGGGCAGGTTGCGCCTGAACGGCTTCACCCCCATCGCCCAGGCGACCGGCGGCGCGACCTGCGGAAGCGCCGCGTACACCGCGACCGGCAGGAGCGCAGCCCCCGCCGCCAGCATCCAGCCGGAGAGCGGCTTCAGCCTCTCCGTGAGCCGCGCAGCGCCCACGCCCATCAGGACGCTCGCCGGGACGTAAAACGGGATGAAGAACGCGTACTGGTCGGCCACGTTGTACCGCGCCGCCCAGAGGAAATACATCGCTGCGAGGACAAGAATGAGCCATGAGAATGTGTCTCGCCGCCTGAAGAGCCTCGCCGCCCCCAGCGGAATCGCCAGGATGAGCGGCGTCGGGTAGTTGAGGCCGACATAGAGCAGCGACTTGCCGCACAGCCGCGGCAGGTCGGCCAGGTTGAATATCTCGCTCCCCCAGCGGCCGACCGTCGCCGAGCGGAACGTCTCGACGAGGCTCCCTGTCCGCCCGTACTCCATCCCGAGGACGACCCAGTAGAGCGCCCCGCCGATGATCCAGCACGCCGCGCCCCCCGGCACGACCCACCATGCCGCCCGCCGGCGGACGACCTCGCACAGCATCCACACGCCGAAGACCGCCATGCTGAGGACCGCCATCATGTGATTGCTGATAGCGGCCCCATTGATGAGGAAAAGGAGCGGCAGCCATCGCGGCCGCCGGTCCGTCAGAAAAGCCCATGCGCAGAGGCACTCGGCCGACAGAAACGCCGCCGCCCACCCGTACGTCTCGGCCATGACGGCGTGCGCCCAGACGGCGTGGCCGACGGCGAACGTCGCCGCCGCCAGAACGGCCGCGAGCGCGCGGCCCGTCGCCAGCCGCGCGAGCACCAGAACGTTCGCCACGGCAATCGCCGTGCCGACGGCCGATGCAAGGTTCGCCGCATACGCATAATTCCATAACCGAATCCGACCAAGCGCGTGGGCCGCCACGAGGAACCACGGATGGACCCGGACGGCGTCGCCGGGCCGCGAAAGGTTCAGCCGCGCGGCCTCGAACTGGTAATCGCCGGAATCCTGCCAGTCGAGGTCCGGCGCCAGGGTGGAGACGTAGAGCGCCAGGGCGACGGCGAAACCGGCGAGCCAGAGCCCCCCGGGCCCCATCCGCATCAGCCGCCCCCGAACTCGCTCAAGGAGTGTCATCGGCAGTTCACCCGCCGTGCCCGGGCGGCGCCTTCGGCCACGCCAGGAGCAGCGCCGCCGCCATGCCCACCCACACGGCCACCGCGACGACAAACGCCGGATCGCGCCGCACAAGGTCCACCGGGTCGGCCGCGCGCCCGGCGATCGCCATCCGGTAGAACCGGAACACCCCATAGACCACCGGCAGCACCGTCAGAAACATCCACGGGTGCCCGACGCGGGCAATCGACTCGGGGCTGACCGTGTACAGCATGTACGTGACGAGGGCGAGGGCGGCCGACACGGTCATCATGTGCTCAAGGCTCTTTTCATCATATAATGACCACTCGATTAACCGCGTCTCGGCGGCCGCAGGCCCGAGCGCCACGCGCTCGCTCTCGCGCTTCGCAAAACCCAGGAACAGCGCCAGCGTCAGCGTGCACAGGATCAGCCACGGGCTGACCCACACGTCTATCGCCACCGCCCCCGCGTACGCCCGGATGACGAACCCGACGGCCAGTATGAGCACGTCCAGCACCGCCACGCGCTTAAGGCCCAGCACGTATGCCAGCATCACCGCCAGGTACAGAGCGACCGTGAGGGGAAACGGCATCGCCAGGCCGGCCGAGACCGCAATCGCCCCTGCCGCCAGGACCGCCGCCATCACGATCGCCGTCCCGACGCCCGTCTCGCCCGATGCCACCGGCCGGCGCCGCTTCTCCGGATGCCGCGCATCCTCCTTCCGGTCGAGCACATCATTGAGCGTATAGATTGCACTTGATGCGAGGCAGAACGCGATGAACGCCTTGACGACCGCCAGCCACGCCTCCGGCTGAAGGGCAAGGACCCGCACCCCCTCCGGCGTCTTCTCGCGGGCGAACAGGATTGCCGCGAAGACGAAAAGGTTCTTCAGCCAGTGGCTCGGCCGGGCCAGCCGCACAAGGTTGTAGATCGCTCGCAAGGCAATTCCCCGGGGAACGCGCGGCACGCCCGCCGGATGCAATATCACCGGGCGTGCATCCGTTTATGGCGCGCGGCCTCTCGCTTGTCAACCCTCAACTTTTCTATCGGCGGTCGCCCCGGCGGCGGTATAGTCAAAGGCGAGCCACAGACCGCGAGCCACAGACTGATTGCGGCCGTGGCCGGCGTCCGATAGAATGCCTGTGGAATCGGCCCGCGCATCCGAGAAAGGCCTCATGCGAACCCGCCTCAGCACGGAGAATCCACACGGCCCAAGCCGATACGGCTTCGCGTGGGAGCACGTGCCGCAGGCCGGCGATGCGCACCTCGACTTCGGCTGCGGCGACGGCGAGTTCCTCGCCACGCTCCGCGCGAAGCGCATCGGACGCCTCGTCGGACTCGACGCCTCGCGCGACGCCGCCGAAAAGGCCCGCGCGCGGCTGCCCGACCTGGATGTGCGGCGCCTGGCCGCCGGCGCCGCCATCCCGTTCGCCGACCGAACGTTCACATCCATCACGCTTCTGGACGTCCTGGAACACGTCGATGCGCAGGGGGAACTCCTCGCGGAACTCCGCAGGGTCCTCAAGGACAATGGCCGGCTCATCATCACCGTGCCGCAAGAATACATTTTCTCGTTCCTCGACGCCGGGAACCTCAAGTTCCGGTGTCCGCGGCTGCACCGGCTGCTGTTTCGCATCGGGCATTCGCGCGAGGAGTACGAGCGGCGATACGCGGCGAATCCCGACGGCCTTGTGGGCGATGTGTCGGCCCGGAAGGCGTGGCACGAGCATTTCTCGCCCGCGAAACTTGCCGCCATCCTCGGCCGCGCGGGACTTCAGGCCGCCGAGTTCGACGGCTCGGGCTGCCTCGCCCGGCCGCTGATGCCCGCCCTGTGGCTGATGGAGTTTGTGCCCGGCCTCCGGTGCATCGCGCATCGCGCGGCTGAACTCGACGCCCGGACTTTCAGGTCGATGAACCTTTTCTGCGTGGCCGTGAAGGCGCGGACGCAGGCGAACGTCAAATGAACCGCCGCACCCGGAGATTTCCATAATGCGACACGCGAGCCTCGCCATCCTGTGCATCGTGGCGGCCCTGGCCCCGGCCCCGCCAGGGCGGGCCGCCGACGGCGGCGCGCTCTGGAAGCACTACATCGTCCAGTCGCCATCGACCGGCAAGATCGAGCGGTTCTGGGT
>CAYGWP010000430.1:0-10912 GCA_964353455.1 uncultured Anaerolineales bacterium | reverse complement strand
TAAAACGTAAAACGTAATTAACTATTTGCGCATTTCGTTTTACGAGGGAGGCAAAATGCGAACAAGTACAATCAAACGTCAAACCCGTGAAACCAGCATAGAGATCACGCTCAACCTGGATGGCAACGCCGCCATGAGGCTAGTCCTCATCCCGGCCGGCAAGTTCCTGATGGGCGACCCGGGCAGCCGCCAACGCCCGCAGCCAGAGGTGGCCATCTCCAAACCATTCTACATTGGTGCATTCGAGGTCACGCAGGAGCAGTACGCGGCCGTCACGGGCGCCAACCCCAGCCGCGTCAAAGGGCCCCGCAACCCGGTCGAGAATGTCTCGTGGAACGAGGCCGTGGCGTTCTGCAAGACCCTCTCGGCCAGGACCGGCCGCGCGGTACGCCTCCCCACCGAGGCCGAGTGGGAGTACGCCTGCCGCGCCGGCACGAGCACCCGCTACTGCTTCGGCGACGATGAGAAGGACCTCAAGGACTACGCATGGGCCATCATCGCCGGCGAGGGACCGAAGGGCGCACAGCCCGTCGGCCTCAAGAAACCCAACCAGTTCCGACTCTACGACATGCACGGCAACGTCTGGGAATGGTGCTCCGACTGGTTCGCCGACCCATCGGCCGCCGCCGCCGCCCAGGACCCCCAGGGGCCCCCCACCGGCACGGACCGCGTCCTGCGCGGCGGGGGATGGAACGGCGCCGCCTTTTACTCCCGCGCGGCCGCCCGAACCAAGCACACCCCCGATTTCAGGTCCGACCACTTCGGCCTGCGCATCGTCGTGGAACACGCCCCTCCGCCCCCGACTCCCGTGGAAAAACCTGTGGGGAAATAGTATTACAGCGCCACTTGAGACTTGGCGCGGTGGGTCGGGAGGGCCTGTTGCCGAAATGTAGGGTGGTCGCCGCGGCGACCACGCGGACGGTTGCCGCGGCACTGCCGCGTGGGTCCAGAGGACCCACCCTACTGGACCCTTTTCCGATTGTAAAAAAGGGTCCAGGACCCTTTTTTACAATGAGCGGCCTTGAACTCGGCTAATCCCGCACAGGGGAATTTGGCGATACTACCATGATGATGAAGAGCCATCCTATGCCCGGCGACGGGGCCGGCCCCGGGGGCGATGCCCACGCGTCCGCGGGGTCGCCGGCGGCGGGGCCCGAGTCGCGGGCCTCACCCCTGGACGAGACGCAGTATGCCCTCGTGCAGGAGGCGGCGCGCCTCTACAGGCCGATCAAGCGGGCCGCGCGGACGGCGCTGGCGTCCTCGGTCGTGACGCTCATCATCGGGGCGAGCGCCGCCCTCTCTGTGCTGATCTGGCCGAGCCTTGCGGGGGCCTTCATCACCCTGGGACTCGGCGTGATAGGGGTGGTTGAGTTCCTGGGTTCTCGGAAGATGAGGCAGGCGGACCCTGCGGCCGCGCGGCTCCTGGCCGCGAACCAGGCGGCGTTTCTGGGGCTGATCGTCCTGTATTGCCTGGCCCAGATGCTGACTTTCTCGACGGAAGATGCGAAGGCGGCGGCCATGTCGCCGGAGTTCCGGGCGCAACTTGAGGCGATGCCCGAATGGTCCCGCTCCATCGACCGCGACATCGAGCAGTGGGCACCGCTGGTGACGTACGCCTTCTACTCGCTGGTCATCCTGCTGAGCATCTTCTTCCAGGGGGGCATGGCGCTATACTACTTTACGCGGCGCAGGCGCCTTGAGGCGTTCCTTAGCCGGACGCCGGCGTGGGTCCGCCGGCTCCTCATGGAGTGCGCGGCAGACGAGGCCGGGTGATGCCCGCGGGCGCGCTTGCGCACCTGTCCGGCGACTTGCCACGCCGTAGCCGCGGCGAAAGCGGGAACACTTGCGAAGGCGGAAGCCTCGGCGGCGGATGGTGAGGGGGAGTCGCTCCTTCACCGCCCCCTCGCTGCCCGGCCGCGCTAAGGGCGTTTGTCGCCGAGGGCTCTCAGGCGATCATAAGACTGTAGGATTCGCCGGGCGGGCGTGAGGCCGTCGAAGAGGCCTTCCTGCGTCTTGCCCGCCCCGGCGAACGTGGAAAGCATGTACTCGGCGTCATCCCGCTCGATGCCGTAGAGGATGAAGTAGGCGGCATCCAATTCGGCCGTTACGTCGGCCCGCTCGTCGTCTTTCCACTTATGGACCGGCGGATCGAAGCCTGCGGCCTTCGCCAGCGGCCGCATGTCGTCGGCCGTGCAGGTCAACTTCAGGACGCGCTCCGAGACCCACGTCTCCAGCGTCTCGCGCTTATTCCACGGACACCGCGCCGCGTAGGCGTCCGGCGGCAGAGTGGGCAGTTGTTCGACGATGAAGAAGTTTAGGTGCAGGCCGCCCACCTTCTGCCTGGCCACGAAGTCATACGCAGCACTGTTAAGGTTGGCCAACAGGCAGCAACCCAACCTTGCCGCAACCTTGGCGCCAGTCAGGATAAGCGGCGCCGAGTTGACCACGGCTACCCGAGGCAAGAAGGCCGCGATCATGGTTCTCTGGTTGGTCGGGCTTGTGACATCCTTGTAGCAGAGATAGCCGGCTGCTTCTCGTTCCTCAAGGACTCTTGCCACATCTTTCTCATCAACCCAGAATCGCGGTTCGGCCAGAAACTCCGGGTTCTGATGCTCAACCAGGCTCGTCGTTTCCGTCTGGCCCTGGCGCATCCAGTTCTTTTCATCGACCACAACGCTTGCGGCGCGGTGGTCGTACGCCTGGACCATCTTGGCCTCGTATAGCGGCAGGAAAAACCGGCGTCCCTTCTTCCAGACCGCGCCGGAGCGATTGCATCCATCGGCCTTCAACTGGTCGGGGGTGCGGAACAACTCGGCGTCGTTCGTCTGGTGGAACATTGTAAGGAAGCGGATCCCCCACGGGTTGCCGCCTTTCTCGCGGCCCTCATCTATCAGGATGGGAACGCGGCGGTAAATGGCCTTTGTGATTTCAGCGTCGCGGCGGGACCGGAAGATGGGGCAGGCGCGGGTGTTCGGGTTGAGGAGTTTCAGGTCCTCGCCCGTCAGGGCGATGTGGCGGTCCTTATCTTCGAGGTCTTTCATCTTGCGGGCGAAGAAGACGAAGTCCGCGGACTTTGACTTCATCTTCGCCCCGCCGAACAAGAGCACGCAGAACTTGTAGGAGCGATGAACGTCCGGAAAGATCGGCGCCTTGTTCTCAAAGTCATACAATGCGCCCAGGGTCCCGGAATCCATCAGTTCGCCGAAAAACTCCCTCGTTGTGTGGTCCGTCGCTATGCCCGACGGAACCAGTATCCCGACGCGGCCCGCCGGCGAGACGATCCGCCGGGCAAGTTCCGCGAAGACCATGTACGTGTTTATGTCGCCCGTGGCCGTCAGCGGAAAGTTGCCGGACGACCGCACGTGATCGAGGGTCTTCTCTGCGGCCTCCTTGGCCTGCACGTAGCGGGCGCACAGTTCGGGGTTCTTCTTGGCAAGTTCCGCGATGAGTTTGCGGCGCGTGGCAGCGCTCACGGCCGATGCGATATCGGGGGCCGCAACGTCAAAGAACTCCCGCTCCTGCAACTTCATGCGCTCCCAGGGCGGGTTGCCGATGACGCAGTCAAAGCCGCCTTCCTCGCGCGAAAACACGTCGGCAAACCGCTGCCGCCAATCGAGCGCCCGCTCATCGACCGCCGGGTCGGCCACAAGGCTGTTGCCCCACACGATATTCTTCGAGAGGTCCGTCAACGGCCGGTCCGGCCGGGCCGAGCGTATCCAGAGCGCCAGTTGAGTGATCTCGGCGGCCACGCGCGAAAGGTCCACGCCATACAGGTTATCTCGAAGGATGATGTCGGCTATCTGTTGCTCTGCCTGGGCGGCGGCCTTGGCATCGTGATATTCCCAGTGCCCGGCGACCACCTTGTACTCGCGCTCAAACTCCGCGTAAGCCCGGATGAGAAACGCCCCGCTGCCGCAGGCCGGGTCGCAGACCTTGATGCCCCGGAGGGCATCGAGCGAGTCGCGCCAGTATTCCGCCAGACGCGGTTCGGGCTTGGGGGCGCGTTCGGCCTCGTCGCGGTTGACTCCGTGCCGCCGATCGACCGCCGACAGCCGATCTCTGATGACTGCTCCGACGGCGCTGCGGACGATGAAGTCCGTAAACTCCGGCGGGGTGTAATAAACGCCGCCGCGCTTGCGTTCGGCCGACTTGGCCATCTTCGGCCCTTCGGCGGGCTCAGCCTCGTCTAACTGGCCACCCCTGTGCAGGCGTTGGATGTCGTTTATGGACCGCTCGAAGATGTGTCCCAGGACGTCCACGTTGACGGCGTCGCGAAAATCGTAGCCGCCGATTCCCCTGAAAAACAGAGTGCGGTCGTCGCTGAGGTTCAGGTTATCTACTTCGGGGTCGGGACGGAACAGGCCGCCGTCGAAAGGCGGGATGCCTTCGTCGGGGTTGCCGTCATGCATGAAGTGGAAGAGGGCCATGAAACTCTGCCAGCGAGGATTCGTGACCTTGGTGAATCCAGGCAGTTCTTTCCACGCCTTCTCAATGCGGTTGGGCGGCACCAGGCCCCGGTCTTCGCAAAACGCCACGAAGATGATGCGGTCGATGAGTTTCTGGGCGATGCGAATGGCCGCATCCATGGGCATGTTGTGCGGCGGGCGGCGGAGGCAGCCGATCAATTCAAACCGCTGCTCGGCGCAGTACTTGTAAAGCGAATCGCCGACCTGGCGCTGCTGCTCGTCCGTTTCCTCAAGAAGCCGGTCGGCCAAAGGACTCTGAAAGCGGCTCTCGGGCAACAGACCGTTGCGGCTGAAGAGGACGTAGAACCACCGGAAGACGTCCGCGCGGCGAAGGTCTTGAAGCGTGAAATGCTCAAACCTTCCCGGCGTCTTGCTGCGGTGATACAGCCTGAACCCGACGTAGTTACATACAATGCCCCACGGACACTCCGGAACGTCGTTCAGATAATCCCAGCACTGCTGGACGGCCGTGCGGCCGTTCGAGCGGTCGCGGTCAACGTTGACCATCGGGCCTTTAAGTTCAATAAGTGCGCGGGGCGGGACATGGCCGCCCGCGCGGAAAAGCCCGATGGCGGCGTCGGCCGTCCCCGTGTTGACGCCGAACTGCGGCCAGAGTTCCCATTGCGGCAGACCTTCCGAAAACAGCGTGTAGCCGAGGGCCTGGCCAAAGACCTCGGCCAGAAACTCGCCCTGGAGACTGGTTTCCTTCATCCGCTGGAGTTTGCGTTTACTCTCCAGTTCGGCCCACCTCTTGAAAATGGCGTGGGCGGCGGCCTCATCTCTCTCCGAAGGCCCATGATGAATGGCGGCGTTGTGGAGCACGGCCGGAAGGATTAGATGCGGCTGCCCATTGGCAGCATCGCCGTTGGCGGCGGAATGCATGTCGGGAATAAGGTCCGGCTGGTTCACGCTGCCCCTTTCGACCCCAGCGCCCAGAGCGCACAGCCGCTATATTACGCGGGGCCTTGGCCCTGACAAGCGCAAATCTGTCCTGCCCGGTGTTGAAAGATACGACACGCCAAGGAAGGTGCGGCTGACGAAAGGCGTTCAGTCGCCCCGATGGGGCTGCGAAAAAGAGGAAAGAAGAAGGGGGGGGCGCGGGCTTTCGATTCCCAGGGCTCATGCCACTGGGCTATTGTCTTTCGCCCTTCCAGGGCTTCACAAGGTTGACGGCTTCTTGTTTGTGGCTCTCTGCGTCCTCGGCCTTCTCTGCGTCGGGTCCGTTGCCTTTTTGCCTTACCCCAGGTTCCCCTCTGCGTTCTCTGCGGCCTCCGCGGTGAGATCTGCTCCGTTGTTACCTCTCCGTTCAATCCGCAATCCGTCTTCGCCTTCGGCTACGCCGTGATAAATCCGCAATCAAAACAGCCACCACATATGGTATCCGCACCGCGATTGATCCCCCACTAATGGTATGCCATGATGCCTGGCACCTGATTTTCCCGAAGGCGCAATCGCCCGAAAAAGTATCCTATAGGCTATATCGCCGGATGCACATTCATACGTAACGTCAATGCAAAAAGCCGAAAAAAAACGTCAAAAACCATCAAAAACCATCAAGAACCGATCAAAACCGATCTAAAACCGTTCAAAATCGTCTTGCCCATCTTAACATCCGGACCCTCGAACCCCATTGGCGCTAGCGCCAGGGCCGTTTTAGGGTCCGAAAATCGTTTTTTTTGCCTTCCGGCGGCAAAATCGGCGCAGGCCGTTTTTCTAAAGTATATAAACACAAGGGACGCAGGGGAACAACAGTTCAAGGTTCAAAGTTCAAGGTTCAAAGTGACGGCGAAACGGCAAAGGCAACGAGAGTTCAAAGTGCAAAGTGCAAAGTGACGGCACAACGGCAACGGCGGGAACCGGGATTTGGGATCAGGCATCCGGGAAACGGCAAGGGTTATGCCCGCTTGGCGGCGAGGGCGCGGCGGATGGCGGCGGCGAGTTGGTTTAACTGGTATGGTTTCTGGATGAAGCCGACCATGCCCTCGGCGAGCATGTCCTGAGTGGCGGCATCGTCGGCAGCGCCGGTGCAGAGTATGGCCCGGACGTTGGGGTCGATGCGGCGAAGCGCCCTGAAGCACTCGCGGCCGTCCTGGTCGGGCATGACGAGGTCGATGATGACGAGGTCTGCGTTGCCGCCGAACGCGCTGTAGGAGGCGACGGCCTCTCGGCAACTGGCGGCACAGAGGACGGAGTATCCGAGTCCGGTGAGCATGCGTGTGACGACGTTGCGGACCATTTCATCGTCATCGACGACGAGGATGCGTCCGGTGGTGGGCGGGCCGGGCTCCGCCACGGCGGAGGCGTGCAGGCCGTCGGGCTTGCCGTCGGCAGCCTCGGCACAGAGGGGTAGATAGACGCTGAAGGCGGACCCGCGGCCGACTTCGCTCTGGACCTCGACCCAACCGCCGTGGTTCCGTGCGATGCCATAGACCATGGCCAGGCCCATGCCTATGCCCTTGCCCTGGGGCTTGGTGGTGAAGAAGGGTTCGAAGATGTGTTGGCGGAGGTCTTCGGGAATGCCGCAGCCGGTATCGGCGACGCGCAGGAGGACGTACTTGCCGGGCTTTGCGTGTGGGTGCCCCGGGGCGAGATCGGCGATTTCGAGGGAGAAGGTGAGCCGTCCGCCGTCGGGCATGGCGTCGCGTGCGTTGACGGCGAGGTTAAGGACGATCTGCTCCATCTGGGCGGGGTCTCCGCGTGTGCAGACGGGTTCGTGGGGCATGCTGGTGTGGATGTGGATCCGTGGGTCGAGGGTGCGGCTGGTGAGTCGGATGACCGATTGGACGGTGGCCCTAAGGTCCACGGGCACGTCCTGGTGCTTGCCGCGTCGAGCGAAGCCGAGTAGTTGGCTGGTGAGGTCGGCGGCGCGACGAGCGGCCTTTTCGATGACGTCGGCGGTGTCGCGGTTATCGGGGGTCTTGGCATTGGCCTTCAGGAGCGTAGCATGGCAGAGTATGGCGGTCATGAGGTTGTTGAAATCGTGTGCGATGCCGCCGGCGAGTTGTCCGACGGCCTCCATTTTGTGGGCCTCACGGAGTTCCTCTTCGAGTCGTCGGCGTTCGGTGATGTCCTGGACCATGGCGAGGATGGCGGGTCGGCCTTCCCAGGTCATGCGTCCAGATCGGACTTCGACCCAACCTATGGAGCCGTCGCCGCACAGGATGCGGTAGTTTCCGCCGCCGACGGCGAGTTTGCCGCAGGTCAGGTCGGAAATCTGGCGCGCCACCTGTTCACGGTCTTCGGGAACCACCGTGCCGGCGGCATCGGCGCCGAGAACCTTCTCCACTGGAAGGCGGTAGATACGGCAGAGGGCCTCGTTGGCCTTGACGAAGCGGCCGTCCTGAACGATGCTGATGCCGGTGATGCTGTGCTCAAACAGGAGTCGGTAATTCTCTTCCGACTGGCGCAGGGCGTCTTCGGCCGCGCGACGTTCGGTGACATCTCGGCCGACGGCCTGGACCTCGATCAGGCGGCCGGTGGCGTCGAATACGCCGTGGTTGGTCCAGTGCATCCAGCGGGTTTCGCCGGAGGGCATGACGACCCTGTGCTCATGTTCCACGATGGGGGCGTCGGCGCGAATACCTGCAAAGCGTTCGGCGGCCAAGCGGCGGTCTTCCTCCGGGAGCCACGGAAGGAAACTCACGCCGATGAGTTCCTCGCGGGTCTTGCCGAAGTAGCGGCAATAGGCCTCGTTGACAAACGTCAGGACGCCGCCCTCCCCGAATCGGACGATCAGTTCCGTCTGCGTCTCGACGACGGCGCGGTAACTGGCTTCGCTTTCGCGCAGGGCCTCTTCGGCCCTTTTGCGCGCACCGATGTCGCGCAGGGCGGCCAAGACGCAATCGCAACCGCCAATGGAGACGCGATTCAGGATCACTTCCATCCAGAACCGGCGGCCATTGCGGTCACGGGCAAGCCACTCGAATCGCTGAGGTTCGCCGGTCGCGGCCCGCCGAATCCACCGCTTCTGGTCCTCATAGGAGTAAGGAGCATCAGAGTAACTTCGAAACTGGGCGTTGAGGAGATCGATTTCGTCCCGTTTATAGCCGTATATCTCGGAGCCCTTCGGGTTGAAATCGATCACGTTGCCCGTCTCGATGTCGTGGATGAATAGGACGTCGTCAGCGGCATTGAAGATGGCCCCGTAGTTGGCCTCGGACTCTTCAAGCAGGCGCCGGGTGTGGTGGCTCTCAGTGGTATCGAGGATATAGAGGAGGGCCGTGGCCTCGGGCCGGGAGTCCACAACCACCCCGGCGAGGTGAAGCGACATTTTCTCGCCGCCGGGCCTGCAATACTCCACGTCATGCGGCGGAATGAGACGGCTGCCCTCAGCCGCCGCCTCCATCATGGCCCTGGCATGCGGCCGGACGGCTTCCGGCACCAGGTCATAGAACGCAATGGCGGTGAGTTGCTGGTCGGTCAGACCGAGGAGTTCGCGGGACCGGGGGTTGGCCTGGAGGATTCGTCCATCGCGGACGCGAACGACCAAGAGAGACTCGGGCATGGTCTCGAAGAGGGGTTGGTAGTCGCCGGGGAGTTCCTTGGGGGCTTCAGGGCGGGGGCCGGCGCGGAGTTGCTTGACCTCGCCGCGCAAGGCCGCCAGTTCCTCGGCCAGTTGCGCACGGGTCTTCCGCGCATCCGACATGGGACTTCCTTGGTCCCCCACCGTTCAAATGACCAGTCAAACTGCAAACAGCAACCCTCAATCAAACGGCAAAAGGCAAACAGCAAGAAAACGGTACGTACGCACACGTTTGCCGTTTATCAGTTTGCCGTTTGTTTGATCATTGCCGTTTGCTGTTTGCCATTTTCTGTTCGCCTGCCTACTTGGCTCCGAGCAGGATTTCGGTCAGGCGCTGGTCGATCCGCTCGTAGGTCAGGCGGCGGTCGGCCAGTTTGGCGGGGTTGAACTTGGCGGCGCGCAGTTTCCGGGCCGCCTTCGTGGAATACGACGCCAGCACGTCGCACCAGCCGCCATCATCCTCGCCCTGGAGTTCCTCGAGCATTGCGCAGAGGCGGGCGTCGGCGTTCACTTCCTCGACCTTCGCCTCCAGGATCTTGTAGGCTCGCATGTTCCGGTCAACGAAGTCCCACGGGTCGGACTCGGTCCGGTACGGATGGCAGTCGAACGCCTTGGTGCCGGCGTAACCGTAGTCGGAGAGCAACTTGACGATGAGGAGCGCTTCCTTGGGGTTGTCGGCGGCGAAACTCATGTCCTGGTCGAACCGGAGGGGCTTCTGGGCATTGAGGTGCACATCGACGAGTTTGCCGGCCTCGAGGGCCTGGGCGAGTTCGTGGAGCGGATTCAGCCCCGCCATCTTCACGTGGGCGATCTCGGGATTCACGCCCACCATCTCCGGGTGGTCGAGCGTCTCAATGAACGCCAGGGCGTGGCCGGCGGTGGCCAGGTACATGTCGGAGCGCGGCTCGTTGGGCTTCGGCTCGATGGAGAAGACCATCTTGTAGCCCTGGTCGAGGACGTACGCGCAGAGGAAGTTGAGGGCCTCGCGGAACCGCTTGAGGGACTCGACGGGGTCCTTGGCGACATCCACCTCGGCGCCCTCGCGTCCGCCCCAGAAGATATAGACTTCGCTGCGGAGTTCGGCGGCCACGTCGATGTTGGCCATCACCTTCTGGACCGCATAGGCGCGGATCTTCGGGTCGTGGCTCGTGAAGGCCCCGTCCTTGAAGACGCGGTGATAAAAGAGGTTGGTGGTGGCGGCGGACGCCTTGATGCCGGTGGAGGCCATGATGCGCTTCACTTCGCGGACGATTCTGTCGCGCTCGCGCGGCTTGGCATCCATCGGGATGAGGTCGTTGTCGTGGAACTCAAAGCCGTACACGCCGCGCGCGGCCAGGCCCTTGACGGCCTCGATGCCGGAAAGCGGCGGCCGGGTGACCTCGCCGAACGGGTCGGCCCCGCGATTCATCACCGTCCAGAGGCCGAAAGCGAACTTGTCGGACTTCTTCCACTGGATCTTCTTAGCCATGATGCGTCTCCGTTATCTCATGGTTCCGACTCGCCCAAGGCGGGCCGGTGCTGACGGCCGTGAACGATATGGTACTGATTCCTTCGGCGCACGCCAGCAATTTTGCATGGGCTAACGCCACCGACGTGTGGTTCGTGAGTCTCGGGTAAGAAGGCCGAGCGCGTGACCGCGGGAGTCGCAGTCGGGGAGACCCTCTAATGGGCACTGGGGCTGCCGAGCCAGGCAACGTGCTTCTCAAAGGGGCTGCCGGCCAGGGCGTTGACGAAACGCTTGTCGCCGCTCACGAGGACCGCCCTGGTTCGCACCGCCAGCGCCAGGTACAGACAATCGTAGACGGTGCGGTCAAGCCTCACGGCCAGGTCGAGTGCATCAGAAATGAGGTCGGCCGACGGGTGGACTACAACGGGCATGGCCAAGACCTGTTCGGCAAGTTCGATGGCGGCATCGGCCGCAAGG
>CAYGWP010000429.1:0-10421 GCA_964353455.1 uncultured Anaerolineales bacterium | reverse complement strand
GGGGCCTTGCGAACCCGTCGATAACGCTTCATCTCTTCTCCGTGGCTGATGGCGGCCCGTACACTACTTCCCGCCTGGCGGAGCGTCAAGGGGCACGGCCAAAACAGTTGACCCGGCCGCCTTCGGAACGTAGCCTGATATGCCATGAAACGACCACTGATCGCTATCTTGTCTGTCACTATGGCCGCCGCGGTCCTTGCTGCGGCGACTTCGGCCTTCGGCGCGGGCGACATCCTCGGCCAGGTCCGCGAGCACCTCGGGCCGGCCCTCTCGGCAAGCGACCTTCTGGCGCAGCCGGGCGACGAGGTCTCGCTGGAGGCCGGCCTGAAGACCGCCCTCCGAGTCGAGGGCATCGAGGGCAAACGCATCCAGTTCATCCTTGGCGAGACTATCATCGGCGAGGCCCGCACCGATGCCGGCGGCGCCGCCGCCGTCCGCTGGAAG
This sequence comes from uncultured Anaerolineales bacterium, assembly GCA_964353455.1. GTDB lineage: Bacteria > Planctomycetota > Phycisphaerae > FEN-1346 > FEN-1346 > CAYGWP01. The sequence continues at coordinate 9,977 of CAYGWP010000429.1, read as the reverse complement.
GCCCCCGCCGCCGCGGGCGACTACCGTGTCCGCATCCGCATACATCCAGAAGACCAGCCCTCCGACCCCATCGGCGGGGCGGAACTCCTGGTGGCCGTCCGACCCAAGGAGACGCCCATCGTCGTCGTGGACCTCGACCACACGGTCGTCGGGTCCGGCTTCGCATGGGTGCTCCTCGGCGATGCAAAGCCGATGCCGGGGGCGGGCATCGTCATGCAGCGACTCGCCGCAAAGCACACCGTCGTGTACTTGACGCACCGGCCCGACTTTCTGGGGACACTCAGCAAGCGGTGGCTGACCGATAACGGGTTCCCGCTCGGGCCGGTCCTGACGAGCAGCATCGGGACCCTCGTGGCCGGGAGCGGGCCGTATAAGTCCGCACGCCTCGAGGCCCTGAAGCGGGCGTTTCCGAACCTTGCCCTGGGCATCGGCGACAAGCCGTCCGATGCAAAGGTCTATGTTGATGTGGGGATGCGTGCCATCCTCATCCTCCGCGTTGACTGGTCCGAGGACGAGCCGGAGAAATACGAGAAACTGGCCGATGAACTGGCCGCGCTCCCCGACACCGTCCAGGTCGTGACGAACTGGTCGCAGATCGCCGCCATCTGCTTCAGCGGCGCCTCGTCGCCCAAGCGCGAGATGGAAGACCGCCTGCGACAGACCGCCCGCGACCTCCGGAAGCGCGGCCGCGACTGACCGGACCCTCTGATGGAGCCGACCATGCGAACGGTTCTCACCATAGCCGCCTGCGCAATGCTCCTCTCCTCCGCCGCCGGCGCGGCCGAGCAACCCGCCAAGGAGACCGTCGTCATCGTCTTCCCGTTCTCATCGCCCGACGGCGGCGCAGCCGGCCGCACGTTCGCCGAGAGCATGACCCAGCGGGCCAAGCGGCTGGGGTGCGTGACCGTTGACCCCTTGAGCCTCAAGGACGCGATGGCCGGCCAGGCGATGCCCACGCTCGCCACGACCGCCGCCGAGATGGCAGCGATCCTCAAGGAACGCTTCGACGCCCGCATCGGCATCTGGGGCGAGGTCCGGCCCGAGGGCGACGGCCTCGTCATGGAAGTCCGCGGCATGAACCTTGACCGCGGGGCGCAGGAACTCGCCATCAGCAAGACCTACCGCGCGGCCGAAAAGCAACTCGTCAATCCGCTTCAGGACGAAATCCTCCTGGAACTCACCGGCCGAAAGAAACCCACCGTCGCCCAGGCCACGCCCGAGGCCGATGCAAAAGTCCCCACCATCGAGCCGGAACTCGTCAAGAACGGCACGTTCGAGGCCGGCGACAAGACGCCCGACGCCTGGCAGCGGATCGACGGCCTCACCACCTTCTGGCCCGCCGAGGGGCAGACCGGCAAGGGCCTGCGAATCTTCACTGACGTGTACCACGACCAGTGGGTCAAGTGGCAGGAGCAGTACAAGGCCGGGGCGACCGCCGAGAAGGCGCCCAAGGCCACGCCCACCACCGGCCCGAAGTACGACACCGTCGCGGGCATCTACGGCGTGGCGTTCTTCTCCGACCCCATTCCCGTCAAGCCCGGCAAGAAGTACAAGGTCTCGATAAGTTACCGGGGCCTGACGGCCGACATTTTCTTCCCGAAACTTTTCATCCGCGGCTGGGGGAAGGTCGGGCCCGACATGCGGGCGGTGTACGACGCCTACCTGGCCCTGCGGTGCGCCACGCAGGGGCGGGAGTGGGAATCGAACCTCCGGATCATCGAAATCCCAACCGACACGAAGTCGCCGGTCGAATACGTCCGCCTCATGATCTACGCTTACTGGCCGCCGGGAACATATTCTTTTGATAATGTCTCGATGAAAGAGGTCGCGCCGGGGGCGGTGATTCCAAAGTGAGGAAAAGAGCCGGGGTTATGCCTTGCGGTACGGCTCGACGGACTGCATGAGCCGCTCGGCCGCACGCTCGTCGGGCGCATGGGTCGTGATGAAGAGGCCATCCGGGCCGACGCCGTCGAGTAGCGGCGCCACCTCGTTAATCTCCACGCCGACAGCCTGAACGGATTTCCCGCCCGCCTTAATCCGCCGGTACAGGTCGTACCACCGTGGCGACCCGCCGCCGGGGAGGCCGGCCTGCGGCGTCCACTCGATGGCATCGAGGGCCTCGATCTCAAGCAGGGCGTCGAGGTGCTGCACGGCCTGCGTGCCGTCGAGGTGATACAGCGAGTAGTCCAGCCACTCGCACTGTGCCGCAAGGGGCGGGACGACGAACTCGCGGAACATTCGCGGCGAGATCATGCACGAGAAGTCGCACTGGACCTTGGCGGTCTTGCCCGGCCCCCAGATGCGAAACGCCGCGAATGCGTTGCCCCCCTGCTCGTCCTTCACCTTCGCGTGCATGAGGCCGAACGCCGCAAAGAACGCCTCGTTGATCTCCGCCAGCCGCTCCTTCACCCAGCCGGGCCTGTCGATGAGATCCGTAAGAAGTTGCTCCGTCCCCCGCATGGCCGCAAGCGTGTCGATGTTCTCGATGAGGTCCGGAATGCCCACCAGGAATCTGCCGCGTGCCCGGCGCAGGCCCTCGTCAATAAGGGCCATGTGGACGTTCCACCAGCGATTGCCCTCGGGGCGAAAGCGGATTGGGCCAAACGAATCCGGGTCCTCGATGCACGGGTCGTACCAGACCGTGCCGGGGACGAAATGCGGCCGCGCGCCAAGGAACGTGCCGAGGCTGCCGGGACCGATCTGGGTATCGCAATATGGAAATGCCTCTGCCAGGTACGCCCGCTCGGCCATATCGGCCTCGGCCCTTGAGACGCGATAGACGGCGTCGGTCCAGCGGACCTCGATGTCGGCCGGCTCCGCCGGGTGCGGCACGGCCTCGACCGGCGCCTTGCGCTTCGCGATGAGACAAAGGGCGAGGCCCTTGCGGTGCCACCACTTGATGAGGCCCGCGCGGGCGGCGGGCCAGTCGGGTTTCCACTTCAGCACTCCGGACACACACAGATCCTTTTAGCGTGTGCCACGGCCGGCTTGCCCGGCCGTGGGAACGGGTACCCATTCACACACGGCCGGACAAGCCGGCCGTGGCACACACAGGATGAATTACCTGGCATCGAGGGCAACGATGCTGCCGTCGGCGAGGCCGACGACGAGGCGCCCGCCGAGCCACGTCATGTCGGCCACGTCGTGGGCGAGTTGCTGCGACGACTTGATCGTGCCGGCGGCGTCGATTACCGCCACCCACCCGCCCCAGTACGCAACTGCCGTGACGCCATCGCCCGCAACCGCCTTCTTGACCATGCGGCCGGGCTGGGCGAACTTCTCGTCCTGCGGGGCAGCCTTCGCGGACGGCGCGGCCCCCTCGACCGGCTTCCCGTCCGCGACCGCAAAGCAGGCGGCGGGTCCCTTGGCCGGAACGGCATTCAGAGTCTTGCCGTCGGCGGAGAACCAGAGGTCCACGTACACCGGCGGCAGAGGCGCTCGAGGTTGAGGCGGGTTCTTCGGCGCCTTGGGCTGCTCGGGGGCCGGTCCGCGGGTCTTCTTGTCGGCCTGTTCCCACGCAGCCATGGCCGTCTTCCGGGCAGCCTGGGCATCTTTCGACGCCTTCTTTTCAGCCTCGCGTTTCGGGGCGGCGGCCTTCCATTCGGCGAGGTCGGCCTTGAACTTACTGAACTCCTCATCGGCCATGCCGCCGACCGACCAGAGGGTCTTCCCCGCGGCGTCGAGCACCATCAATAAGCCGCTCGCCGTGCCGACGGCGATCCGCGACCCGTCGGCCGAGACCGCCAGGCCGACCGGCGGCGACACGGGCTTGCCCTCGGCCCCAGGTTGACGGAACCGCATCGGGACGTCAAACATCGCCTTGCCGTCGCCCGTGAACGCCAGCAGATGATGCGAAGCGCCGACGGCGATGGTCTTGCCGCCCTCGGACACAGCCAGGCGCCACTGCTCGCCGCCGTCCAGTTCCTGGCACCAGGCGGCCTTGCCGCCGCGGTCGATTGCGGCCAGCGTGCCGTCCTTCGCAAGGACGGCGAACCGATCATTCGGCAGCCGCAGCACGGCCGCGGCGCGGTCGGGCAGGACGATTCGCCAGGCGACCTTCGCCTCGGGCGGCTTCGGCGGGGCCTTCGAGGCCGGGGCGACCGATGCCGACGCCGGCGGGCGCCATTTCATCAGCGGGTCGAGGCCGGTGGCGGCCTCGTACATCGTGCCCACGGCCTCGGCCATGCCGGCCTCATCGTATGCAATAAGGGTGATGGATTCCTGGAGGCCGTAGCCGATTCCATCGGCCTGCCAGGCGATCATGCCGCGCCCGCGGCCGGGGAAATCGTCGGCCGGCGGAGTCGGTTCCTGGGGCATCGGCCCGCGAGTCTTCGCGTCGGCCTTCTCCCATTTCTTCACCTCGGCCTTCCACCTGGCCTCGACCGACTTGAGGCCCGCGACCCTGGCGGCGGCCACGGGCGTGTACGGCAGGAACCGGTTGTCCTCAAGGAACTTGATGATGGCGTTGTCTTCCGGGTTCCCGACGAGGATTGCCGGGCCGTCGATGGCGAAGCCGGAGTTGGCGGGATTCGGCTTCGCGGCATCAAAGCGCCCCGCAAGGCCGGCCCAGGTGGCCCTGCCCTCTTCGGGCACGTCGCGGGCCTTGGCGGCGTCGGCGGCGCTGACGGTCCTGCATCGGATGCCCCACGGGGCAAGCGCTTTGGCCAGGCGTTCCGCCGCCGGGGCGCAGAAATCGCTCGACCCGACCACGATCGTCACATCGTGGTGCAGCCGGAAGAAGCGAAAGATGTTCTCTCGGTCGTCGCCGAAATAGACCGCGCGGTGTGCCGCGCCCGCCGCCGCGCCGCACTGCCCAGCGGGCTTCGTGGTGAATGATGAAGCGCCCTCCGTGCCCGCGAGGAGTTCGCGGACCGAGACGGTCCACCGGCCCGGCGGCTCATTGGCCGCCAGCGGCAGGGAGAGTTTAAGCCACCCTTTCTCAGCCGCACGGTACAGGTGATAGCGCTCGACGCCGAGAGGATCCGTGATGCGGACCTCAAGCGGCACGCAGCCCGAGAGGACCTGCTCCTGCGAATCGACGACCGCCGCGCCGATCTCAACGCGGATGGGGTCCTGGGCAACCGTGTAATCACAGAAGATGACCGGCGTGGCGACCTGGACTCCGCCGATAGGCCGCGCGGTCCGCGCGAAGACCTTCATCTGCCCCGCGCCGAAGCGGAACCGGCCGGCGAGTTCGTTCCCCTTCTTCTCAAACCCCGCCACAGGGCCGCCGAGAACGGCGTCATACACGGGCCGGCCGTCGCCCGGCAGGCGGATCGCGGCGACGGCGGGGCGGATGGGGTTATAGCCGCCGCGCTCGGCGTCGCAGGCAACGTTGACCGCAAAGAGATACTCGACATCCCCCTCGGCCTGTCGCCAGGCGGCGATTGACGGGCCGTCGGACTCAAAGACCGGCCCGACGCCGGCTTCCTTGAGGCGTGCCTTCAGGGCCGCCGCCGTCGGTTCGCACAACTTAAGATATTCAGGTATCTCCGTGGATTTGTAATCGACGGCCGGGACCGCGGCGCCGAGTTTCTTCGCCCCCTTTATCGAAACGGTGGCATCGTCGCTGAGGATGACCGTGCCGCCGCCCGCGATGAATGCCTCGAAGCCCGCGATGACCTCCGGCGGCAGGTATTCGACCTTCGGCAGGACGACCGCGCGGTGGTGGGCCGCGAGGGTACCGTCGAGCACATCCTCCTCGACGATCGGGAAGAAAGGCATCTGGCTCGTCAGATGGGCGACGTGCAAGGCACGCATCTGGAAGACCTGGTAGTGGCCGTAGTCGGCGCGGCCGGCCTCGTCGCGCGGCCCTCGCAGGGCCCGGGTCTGACAGTAGATGTTCTGCGAGAGGCTGTAGAGGACGGCGTTGGGCGGCCGCGTGGGCGGCATGGCGGTGAAGATGGTGCCGAGGCGACCCATGATCAGGTTGGACTCGGCGATGCCGTCGGAGGCCCTTTCCTCGGTGGACTTGGCGAGGTTCACCGCCGGAGGGACCATCATCCCCTGGACGTTCTGGATGAACGAAAGGTATTGCTCGAGGCGCATCCGGTCAGGCGTGATGCCGCCCCAGGTCGGAAGATACCACGTTGGCTTCGCGAGGTCTCGCATGCGCCCCATCGACAGGAAGAGGGCCGTCTGGAAGTAGCCCGACCCGTAATCGTCATAGCCGCCGTGGCCGCCCATAACGGCCATCGAGCGCTGAACGTTGAAGTAGTAGCCGTCGGTGAAGGCGTTCCATGCATACACGCTCTGGTTTGCGGAGAGGAAGTCGGGCTGGGCGTACGAGACGCCGAAGCGGGCGAGTTTCCACGCCGCTTCCATGAACGAGAGTTTCCAGTGCGCGAGGTGCGCCCAGGCGGCGGCGCTCGCGGGGTCATCGGGCTTCACGGCGTCGTACTGCGGGGCCTGGCGGCCGAAGGCGGACAGGAACGCGCGGTCCTGAGACGGGATGTTGTACGGGACCCTCTCGCCGGTCCGCGGATGCTGCCACCACGTGAGGCCCGGCTCATCGTAAAAGTGGACGCCGATGACGTTCGGGCGGGTGCGGTCGGCGAAGACCTGACGCGTTGTGCGTGCGATGCCGCCGCCGAGGACGTACGGGTCGGACCAGTCGCATTCCTGGCGTAGGTCCATCTGGTGGCCGCCGCCCATGGTGCAGCACTGCATGTAGTCGAGCCCGCCGCGGATGAGGTTCTCGGTCCAGGGCGCGTATCCGCCCCAGAAGAGGTTGAAGCCGAAGCCGCCGCGGCCGAGCATCTGCTGGACGGGCCCCAGGGCCTCGCGCGGGACCCAGTAGATGAGGCGGAAATCGGTCTCGCGTACATGGCTATATACTTCGATCTCGGTCCTGGCGGCCGCGCCGTCGCAGCCGATCTCCACGGCGTATCGCCCGGGGCGAAGGAGCCGCCCGTCGAGGTACAGGTGCTCGGTTCGGCGGGCCTGGCCCGCGGCAGGCTCGGCCCCGGCCACGGGAAACACGAAGGCCAGGCGCGAGCCGTCATCGCCCGCAAGCGTAAGGGCGAGGGTGCCGGCGGCAAGAGGCTCGGCGGCGATTCGGACCACCGAGATGTCTATCCGCTCATTGGTCTCGTAGGCAGCGCGGCCGAGCGGCAGGAGGACCTTCAGTTCAGCCGCGGCAAACACCGGCGTAGCCACGATCAGGGCAATGAGCAGAGATGCAGCCGGACGACGTACGCGGGTCATCATTGCAGCCTCCTGTCAGGGTAGGTTCTCGATCGGCTCGGTCCAGGCCTGATAGACGGCGCGGACGTTTTCGGGCGGGGTACGGACGCCCCACTCGCACTGGGCGATGACCCCGCCGCGACCGTCATCGAGCGCCCGGCGGACGCGGCCGACCGCGCGGCGGACGTCCAGGACGGTCCCGAACGGGAGTGCCCACTGGCGGTCTATCTCGCCGTTGAACGTGACGCGGCCCCTGAAGCGCCGGCCGAGGTCCTCGATGTCCATCGTGAAGAGTTGGCTGTTCAGGGCATCGACGCCGACTTCGACGAGGTCGGGGTAGATGGCGTCGATGCAGCCGTCGGAGTGCATGAAGACCTTTTTGCCGGCGGCGCGGATGAGATAGCAGTAATCCTTGTACATTGGTTTAAAGAGTTCGCGCCACATGCCGGGGTTGATGAGGAGCGATTGCTGCGACCCCCAGTCGTCCATGAAAGCGACGGAGTCGCAGTCGGTCTTGACCCAGCCGACGAGTTCGCGCATGTAGAACTCGTGGACCATGTCGCGGAGGCGCACCAGGTCGCGCGTGCCGCAGGCGAGGTCCAGGTAGAGGTTCTCGGACCCGCGCAGAAACTGCATGCGCTCGAAGGGTCGGATGCTGGTGCCGGCGACCATGAACTTGCGCGGCCCGGCGAGGTTGGCCTTCTGGGCGCGGTTGACGGCGTCCCAGTCGGCCCGCTCGATGATTTCGTACGGCGGGCGGAAATGGGCGAACGCCGACCAGTCGGCCAGAGGCGGACGTTTGACCTCGCCTATGACGCCGTCCTCCGCGGCCTCGAACGGGCACCCCCATTCATCGACATAGATGCCCTTGCGTGCCTGCGTCCCCGAGACGCGGTCGCCCACGGCGAGCACGGGGCCGGGGCCGATAAAGTCGCTCGGGAAATCCCGAAGGAGGGCCTCCCACTCGGTCTTGGCGTAGATGCCGACCCACGGCAGTGCCGACGGCGTTCGCGGGGCGCGGTCGGGATGCATGAATTCAAGGCACCGAAAGACGCGTTCGCGGGAGTCCATTGTCGGCCGCCCTCTTGTCGCTGGTACTGGTCACTTGTCATTCGTCATTTGCCGGACAGGGATTATGGGCACGGGGGACGGAAAAGCCGAGAAAAAACCGGAAACCGGGAATCGCCGTTCAACGGCCGTGTCCGTGGTCGGCCTGGAGTTCGGCCCGCCACTGTTCGAGCAGTTCCTTGCGGCGGTCGTTCCATTCCTTGGTGCCCTTGCCGATGCGGTCCACGACGGGGACTTCCCAGATTGCGCGGGCGTGTCCGTTGCCGACGGCCAGCGCGATGCGCTCCATCTCGGATGCGACCTCGACGTCGGAAGATGTGAGGAGCGTGACCGGAACGGTCCGCTGGCCCTCGTCCCAGAGGACGCGCGCCCGCGTGTGGCCGTCAATTATATAGTAGCCGCCATAAGTGCCCTTGAAGATGAGGATCCGCTCGCCCTCGCGGAAGGCCTCGTGGCGCACGAGGTGGTACTTGATGGCCTCGATCTCGGACTGCGTGGCGATGAGCGTGTCGAGGTCCAGGTCGGCCTCGTGCTGGCCGAGCGTGACGCCGAACTTTTCGCGGACGTACTTGACCCAGGCGCGCTCGCGCGGCATGAGCGTCTCCTCCCCGAGAGTCCCAGCATAAACAGTTGGGCGCTGCGGGGCAACGGGGTTGACGAGACGCCGGCAGCCGAAATACGAAGAACTTGCACAACGCCGGGGCGTTGATACACTTGTTGCTCGGGAAGCATACGCCGGAGCCTGTCATTTCAAGGAGGTGCACGATGAAACGTCGTCAATTGCTGGGCGCGGGTATCGCGGCGGGCGCGGGTCTTGTGGTCCTTCGGTCGGGGATCCTGAGGGCCGGCGAGTCGCCGAACGGAAAACTGAACATCGCCTGCATCGGCGTGGGCGGCCGCGGGGGGGCCGACCTCGACGGCGTCAAGAGCGAGAATATCGTCGCCCTCTGCGACGTCAACGCCCTGAACCTGGCGAAGGCCGCCGAGAAGTATCCCCAGGCCCAGAAGTACTCCGACTGGCGAAAGTGCCTCGACCAGAAAGACATCGACGCCGTCGTCTGCGCCACCACCGACCACACCCACGCCTTCGTCAACGTCTGGGCGATGAACCGCGGCAAGCACGTCTATTGCGAGAAGCCCCTGGCCAACTCCGTCCACGAGGCCCACCTGGTCCGCGAAACATATCTGAAGAACAAGGACAAGATCGCCACGCAGATGGGCACGCAGATACACGCCAGCGACAACTTCCGCCGCGTCGTCGAACTCGTCAAGGGCGGCGCCATCGGCGTCCCGAAGGAAGTCCGCGTCTGGTGCAGCCGCACACCGGAGGGCGGCAACTACCTTCCTGCCGCAGGCGACCCGCCCGCGCACCTCAACTGGGACCTCTGGATCGGCCCGTCGCCCATGCACCCGTATAACCCCGGCTACCTGGGCGGGTGCCTGGCGTGGAACCGGTTCTGGGACTTCGGCTCCGGCCAGATCGGCGACATGGGCAGCCACATGATGGACATGCCTTTCTGGGCCCTGGACCTCAAGGACCCCGTCTCCTGCAAGGCCGAGGGCTCGCCCGTTTCGACCGACACCCTGCCCACGTGGCTGACCGCCGAATGGGAGCACCCGGCCAACGACTGGCGCCCGGCCGTCAAGGTCTACTGGTACGACGGCGGCAAGAAGCCGGGCGTGCCGTCCAAGGTCTTCAACCGCGACAGCGACGCCATGTTCAA
>CAYGWP010000428.1:0-14400 GCA_964353455.1 uncultured Anaerolineales bacterium | reverse complement strand
CCTTGTTCAGGAAGGCATGGTGCGGGTCGATCAAGACCAGCCCTACATGTATCACAATGAATTCCTGTTGCTCGAGGACGATGCCCGCCGCCACGGCCGCGGCATCTGGACTCCGCAGTGAAACGATTCCGGTTTTGGTTCCGGTTTTGGTTGACGACGTCGTCAAAGTGCATTATACTTTGATACGGACGCAAATTATCTCAGGGGTCTCGATATGGCGGAACGCATCGAAGTCAACCCGCAGATTCATTTCGGCAAACCCTGCGTGGCAGGGACAAGAATCCCCGTGGTCAACGTCCTGGAACTCGTCAGCCAAGGCCTTCCATTCCAGGACATAATCCGCGACTACTACCCTGACTTGGAGGCGGAAGACATCCGCGCGTGCGTCCGCTACGCCATTGAGGTGCTGGGCGCCGAGGACCTGCACATCGCAACCACGCCGTGAGATTCCTACTCGACCAGGATGTCTATGCTGCGACGGTTCGCGCCCTGCGGCAAGTCGGGCACGATGTGGTCACCGCATCAGAAGCCGGCCTTGCAGGGGCCGTGGATTCCGAGATTCTCGCCGTCGCGTCGAAGCAGCGGCGCATCCTCATAACGCGCGACCGGGACTTCGGAGGACTTGTCTTTGTCCGGAATCTCGGGGCGGGCGTCATCTACCTGCGCGTTTCGCCAGGAACTCTTGACGCCGTTCACGCCGAACTCCAGGAAGTGCTCGCGTCCCATTCAGAGGATGAACTGTGCAAGGCTTTCATTGTGGTCGAGGTCGGCCGACATCGATTTCGTCGGCTACGCGGATAAGTATGAGATTGATTTGGCGGCCGGGCCCGACCGGACGAAGACATATTGCCCCGCCTTCGACGTGCCCCTCGCCGAGTTGATCGTCGGCATCATCACCGAGCGCGGCCTCATTCAGCCCGCTGACCAGGCCAGAATCGCCGCCGTGTTGGTAGTTCGCTAAAGTTTCGTTTTAACGCGGAGGCCGCTGAGAACGCCGAGAAAAACAAGCCTGTCGTACTCCGTCTCCGCGTTCTCCCCATGTTCAAAGGGGCCTTCATGGCTGCGCCCTCAGCGTTCAAAGCAAGCGGCAGGAGACTCCGACCGATTTCCAGTTTTGCTTTGACCCTCTGCGCAAGGGCGGGCTATAATCGGTTTTGGAAGGGCGCTGCGAGGCAATAGAAAAGCGGACCATGACCAGGGCCGGCGGCGACGGCGACATCGAGGCTTGGCGGAAGGAAATCGCCGAGCGCGTCCGCAAGCATGCGGCCGAGTCCGCCTGCCTCCTGAATCCCGACGAGCGGATCGTGGCGGCCCTGATCGAGGGCCTCGTTCGGCGTAAGGCGAAGTCGGGCGACTTCTACTGCCCCTGCCGCATCGTCACCGGCAACCCGGAGACGGACAAGAACAACGTGTGCCCGTGCGTCACGCACGAGGCCGAGATAGCCGAGACGGGCAAGTGCCATTGCGGCCTGTTCGTCGGTCAGAAGACCGTTTAGTCGCGGCCGATGCGGCCGCGTTGACCTGAGTGTGAGACGCGACGTAATCACCTGAGAACGGAGGCAACCGATGGCCGGGAACGTGGTCGAATTGACGGATGCGAACTTCGAAAAGGAAATCGAACAATCCAAGGGCGTATGCCTGGTCGATTTCTGGGCCGAATGGTGCGCCCCCTGCCGCATGGTCGCGCCTACTGTGGCTGCGGTTGCCGATGAGTACGCCGGCAAGGCCAAGGTCGGCAAACTCGACACCGATGCCCAGCGCGACACGGCCGCACGCTTCGGCATCACGGCCATCCCAACGCTTATCATCTTCAAGGACGGCGAGCCCGTGAAACGCTTCGTCGGCGTCACGTCGAAGGACGACCTGAAGGCCGGCCTCGACGAGGCGCTGAAGTAAGCCGTTCCCGTCCTCCGAGTGTCGCGCGCGGCGGTCCCTCCGGCGGCCGCGCCAGGGAATCACGTGCCACGGCCCGTACGGGCCGTGGTCTTTTCTCGCATAGACGGCCGACTTCGATATAATACCGTGGCTGTTGGGCTGACATGTCGGCCGGTCGAATCGCCGGGTGCCCTATGGAACGCAGCGAACTTCTGAGTCGAGTCAAGTCCCTTCTCCAGCAGGCTTTCGGCGAGCGCCTGCGCGGCGTGATCCTCTACGGCAGCGAGGCACGCGGCACGGGCGAGCCCGACAGCGACATCGACCTTCTCGTTCTTCTCGACGGGCCGGTGACATGGGACGACTCCAAGACCAGCATTCACGCTCTTTATCCGCTTGTACTTGAGTCCGAACGTCTGATTCATGCGGTTGAGGTTGACGCCGCCGAATACGAGGCCCAGGAGTGGCCCTTATACCGCATGGTCAAGAGCGAGGGAATTGCCGTATGACCAAAGCCGCCGCCGACCTGTGGGAGCGCGCCAAGCAAGCCTTACGGGCGGCCAAACACGACCTGTCGGTCAGTCCGGACGCGGCAGCCTCCCGGTCTTACTACGCTGCGTTCTATGCCGCCTCGGCCTGGTTCGTGCTTCAGGACAAGATCTACTACAAGCATGCGGCCCTTGAGGCGGCTGTTCACAGGGACCTCGTGAAGGCGGGGGTGATGTCGGTTGAGTTCGGCGACGATTATTCTAGACTTGTGCGCATCCGCATCGTGGGCGACTATGGTGTGAGCAACCACGTCTCGCCCGAGGAGGCCGCAAAAGCCTTGGAGTGTGCAGCCAGGATTCTGAAGGCCGTCGCCCAGGCGAATCCGTTCTTCGTTCTGGGCCAGTCGGATTTAGGTTAATCCTCCGCCTCAACCGGCGGCGGCAACTGCCACTCGCCGTTAGGGGACTTTAGATACGCGTCGATGTCTCGTGCGGCGGCCTGGCCGGCGCCCATCGCGCTGATGACGGTGGCGGCGCCGGTAACGATGTCGCCCCCCGCCCAGACGCGCGGCTTCGTGGTGCGGCCGGTCTTCTCGTCGGCGACGATCAGGCCCCACTTATTCGTCTGCATGTCCGGCGTAGTGCTCGGCACGATCGGGTTGGGGCGGTTGCCGATGGCCACGACCACCGCATCCACGTCCAGAATAAACTCGCTCCCTTCAATCGGCACCGGGCGGCGGCGGCCCGACGCATCCGGTTCGCCGAGTTCCTGCTTCTGGCATTCGATGCCCGTCACCCAGCCCTTCTCGTTGCCGATGATCCGCGTGGGGTTCGTGAGTAGGCGGAAATCGATCCCCTCCTCCTCCGCGTGGTGGATTTCTGCGGCGCGGGCGGGCATCTCGGTCCGGCTGCGCCGGTAGATGAGATAGACCTTCTCGGCCCCAAGTCGCAGGGCCGTTCGGGCCGAGTCCATCGCAACGTTGCCGCCGCCGATCACCGCGACGCGCTTCGACAGAAGTATAGGCGTGTCGGCCCGCTCGCGGTCGTATGCACGCATCAGGTTCGTGCGAGTCAGGTACTCGTTTGCACTATAGACGCCCAGGAAGTCCTCGCCCGGCACCCCCAGGAACATCGGCGCCCCGGCCCCGACGCCTATGAACACCGCATCGTACTCCGCGAGGAGTTCATCCACCGTCTCGAGTTTGCCGACGACGGCGTTCACCTCGATCTTTACGCCCCGCACCTTCAGCCGGTCCACCTCGTCCTGCACTATCGCCTTCGGCAGACGGAATTCCGGAATGCCATAGACCAGCACGCCCCCCGTCTTGTGGAACGCCTCGAAGATCGTGACCGCGTGGCCCCTGAGGACCAGTTCACCCGCGCACGTAAGGCCGGCCGGTCCGGACCCGACGACCGCGACGCGGCGGCCCGTCGGCACCGGTGCGGGCGGCAGCGGGCACGTCCCGTGCTCGCGCTTCCAATCGGCGACGAAACGCTCGAGGTTCCCGACTGAGAGCGGGTCGCCCTTCTTCCCGAGGACGCACTTGATCTCGCACTGCGTCTCCTGCGGGCACACCCGGCCGCACACGGCGGGCAGCGCGTTGACGAGCAGAATCCGGTCCGCCGCCTCCTCGAACTTCCCTTCGGCGACCAGTTTAACGAATCCAGAAATGTCGATCCCTACGGGGCATCCCGTGACGCACTGCGGCTTCTTGCAGAGGAGGCACCGCTTGGCCTCCGCCTGGGCCTGCTCTGCCGTGAACCCGAGCGGCACCTCGTTAAAGTCCCTGCGACGGACCTCCGCCGGACGCTCCGGCATGCAAACCCGTTTCATGCGGTCAGGCTTGTCAGTTCTCGTCTCGCTCATAACGCGGGGTACCTTCTATGTGCGCGGTCGCCAAGGCGACCGGCTAAATGCCGTCGTCTTTGGTTTTCAATCCACAATCCACAATTCACAATCCACAATCACTTTCCCATTCCGACCTTGCACGCCTCGTGGTCGCGCCTCTCCTTCTCGCGATAGGTCCCGAGACGCCGGGCAAGGGAATCGAAATCGACCTGGTCTCCCGGGAACTCCGGCCCGTCCACGCACGCGAACTTCACCTTCCCGCCGACGATCACCCGGCACCCGCCGCACATCCCTGTGCCATCGACCATGATCGGGTTCAGGCTTACGAGCGTCGGAATCCCCGCCTGGGCGCTCACCTTTGACGTGGCCCGCATCATCGGCACCGGCCCGATCGCCCACGCCTTGTCGAACTTCATCCCTCCGCCCAAGAGGTCGCCGATCACGTCCGTAACGAAGCCCTTGCGGCCGTACGTCCCATCATCGGTCGCAATGCGAACCTCATCGGCGATCGCGCGGAACTCGCTCTCAAGGATCAACAAGTGTTTCGACCGCGCCCCGAGCACCGCCACCACCGTGTTGCCCGCCCGCTTCAGGGCCTTGGCGATCGGATACAGCGGCGCCACGCCAATGCCCCCGCCCACGCACAGGACCCGCCCGTATCGCTCAATCTCCGTCGGCACGCCCAGCGGACCGACGAGGTCGAGGATGTCGTCACCCGCCTTCATGGCCCCAAGTTGTGCGGTGGACTTCCCGACCACCTGGAAAATGAGGTCGATGGTCCCGCCGTCCGCATCGCTGTCGGCGACCGTAAGCGGAAACCGCTCGCCGAATTCGCTGATCCTCAGGATCACGAACTGCCCCGGCCTTGCCTTGCGGGCCAGCCGCGGACACTCCACCTTCATCCGTATCACGTCCGGTCCCAGATTCTCGCGTCTCACGATCTTGTTCATCGCGTGGCGGCCCTCACAATAGAATGAGCGGTGAAGTCTAGTGACCCGATGGGCTAGCGTCAACACAGGACCCGCAAGAATGGGCGTATTCCTGCTTGCCGGCCACCCTCGCCCCCTCTGAACGTGACTATCCAGGCGCAATAAGCGGCACTGCCATGCCGCTTATGGCCGCAATCCGACAATTATTCCGGAAATTGCGCTTGCATTTGCCGATTCCTGTGTCAGAATGTCCCCCAGGTCCTTACGGATAAGGAACCAGGTCCAGCAGACAGGTTTATAAGGAGAGAGCGCCATGTCGAAGGAATTTGTTGATCGTGTTATGGAAACGGTCGTCGCGCGGAACCCCGGCGAGACCGAGTTCCACCAGGCCGTCCGAGAGGTCGCCGAGTCGGTCGCCGGCGTCATCGACAAGAACCCGGCCTTCGCCAAGATGAAGGTCCTGGAGCGCATCCTCGAGCCCGAGCGCCAGATCATGTTCCGAGTCCCCTGGACCAACGACAAGGGCGAAGTCCAGATCAACCGCGGCTTCCGCGTTCAGTTCTCCACCGCCATCGGCCCTTACAAGGGCGGCCTTCGGTTCCACCCTTCGGTCTATCTCGGCATCATCAAGTTCCTCGGCTTCGAGCAGATCTTCAAGAACGCCCTGACCACGACGCCCATCGGCGGTGGCAAGGGCGGCAGCGACTTCGACCCCAAGGGCAAGAGCGATAACGAGGTCATGCGCTTCTGCCAGTCGTTCATGTCCGAACTCTTCCGCCACATCGGTCCGGACACCGATGTGCCCGCCGGCGACATCGGCGTCGGCGGACGAGAGATCGGTTTCCTCTTCGGCCAGTACAAGAGACTCACCAACACCTACACCGGCGTCCTCACGGGAAAGGGCCTCGACTGGGGCGGCTCGCTCGTCCGCACCGAGGCCACAGGCTACGGCCTGGTGTACTTCGTCTCCCGCATGCTCGAGGCCCGCGGCAAGTCGTGGAAAGGCCTCGACGTCACCGTCTCCGGTTCCGGCAACGTCGCCATCTACGCCGTCCAGAAGTCCCAGCAACTCGGGGCACGCGTCGTCGCCATGTCCGACTCCAACGGCTACATCGTCGATCCCAAGGGAATCAACCTGGAGACCGTCAAGCAGATCAAGGAGGTCGAGCGCGGCCGCATCAAGGAGTACACACAGCGGCACCCATCCGCCAAGTACGTCGATGGCTGCGACGGCATCTGGTCGGTTCCCTGCCAGGTGGCCCTGCCCTCGGCCACGCAGAATGAGATCGACGAGGACGGCGCCAAGAAACTCGTCAAGTGCGGCTGCATCGCCGTCGGCGAGGGCGCAAACATGCCCTCCACGCCCGAAGCCATCAAGGTCTTCCTCGATGCCGGCGTCAGTTTCGGCCCCGCAAAGGCCGCCAACGCCGGCGGCGTCGCCACCAGCGCACTGGAAATGTGTCAGAACTCCATGCGCCTCTTGTGGACCTTCGAGGAGGTCGATGCACGACTGAAACTCATCATGAATTCCATCTACGACCAGTGCACCAAGGCCGCCGAGGCCTACGGCCAGAAGGGCAACCTCGTCGCCGGCGCAAACATCGCCGGCTTCCTCAAGGTCGCCAGGGCCATGATGGCACAGGGGCTTGTGTAACCGCCCCATCTTGTGTATGAGTAACGCCAGCCAACCGGTCGCTTGCCCCGGCGCCTTCGCGGCGAGCGACCTCTGTTGACCCGCGAGGCCGCTATGGTCAACATCGACAGCCAACGCAAAATCACCGCTATTCTGCGGGTTCTCGAAGAGGCCGGCCGACCACTCGGCAGCACCAAGATCGCACGCGGCCTGCGCCTGGCAGGCATCGACCTCGAACAACGCATGGTCCGCAACTACCTCGACGCCATGGATGCCGCAGGCCTCACCGTCAACCTCGGCCGCCGCGGACGCGAACTAACCGACCACGGCCGCCGCGAACTCGCCTCATCCCTCATTATCGACAAGGTCGGCTTCATCGATGCCCGTGCCGATGAACTCGCCTACAACATGACCCTCGACCTCTCCAGATACCGCGGCACCGTCATCGTCAACATCTCCACCATCCCGGCGGCCTACCTCGACGATGCCCGCCGCATGATGGAATCGGTCATCCGCGCCCGTCTCGGCATGGGCCATTACGGCCTTATCGCCAAGACCGGCGACGGCGTTCCCGGCCTCGCACTGGCCGGCGGAGAGGTCGCCATCGGCACCGTATGCAGTATCACACTGAACGGCCTCCTCCGGGCCGTCGGCATCCCCACGCGGGCCCGCTTCGGCGGCCTTCTGGAGATCCGAGAGGGCGAACCGCGCCGATTCACCCACATCATCCATTACGCCGGCACCACCTTGGACCCCATCGAGGTCTTCATCAAGGCCGGAATGACCAGCGTCCTCGCTGCCGCACGCACCGGCACAGGCATCATCGGGGCAAGTTTCCGCGAGGTCCCCGCCGTCGCCATCGACCACGTTCGGAAGGTCATCCAGCAGATGGATGAGGCCGGCCTCGGCGGAATGGTCCTCGTCGGCGAACCCAGCCGCCCCTTGCTCGAAATCCCCGTCGATAACGGCCGCCTGGGCATCGTCATCTCGGCCGGCCTCAACCCCCTTGCCGCCGTCCAGGAATCAGGCATCCCCACCGAGAACCGAGCCCTCGCCCGCCTCTGCGAATTCGCTGACCTCGTTTCGCTGGTGTAGCCGTCGCCGTGTTTAGCCGTCGCCGCAAACGGCGACGGTTTTTTAATGACGCTGCCGTGTGCGGCAGCGGCTAAACGTGGTCGCACGTAAGTGTCATTTTTGCAAAAACACTTACGTCAATTTCGACCTCCGAAACGCCAAAAAAACGCCTTTTCGGACCCCAAAACGGCCCTGGCGCTAGCGCCGAGGGGGTTCGACACCTCAAATGTTAAGATGGGCAAGACGTTTTTCGATCGGTTTTGAACGGTTTTGACACGGTTTTTACAGTTTTTTGACGGTTTTGAACGGTTTTTTCACTTTTTTTAACAGGCCCAAATTGATGTAAGTGCCATTTTTGCAAAAACACTTACGTGCGTTTTGCCCCCCGAGAGCCCGAAAAATAATCAGGTGCCAGGCATCATGGCATACCATTAGTAGGGGGCCAATCGCGGTGCGGATACCATAAGTAGGGGTGTTTTGATTGTGGATTGTGGATTGTGGATTGCAGATTGAACGGAGCCAGGAAGCGCAAAGCGCGGAACTCGGAACGCGGAGGGAACGGACCAGAGAAAGTGCGGAGTGCGGAGTTCGGAATGCGGAGTGAACGAACGGGACAGGCCGCAGTTGCACGTCGCCACAGGCGACTCGACTGGGCGAGCTGCAAGTCGAAGACCCGCCGTGGCGGGCCACAAGCGGCAGGCCAAAGCAAGGCGGCCAACGGCATGCTCACGCAAGGCCGCAAAGGCGCAATGGGCAGAGGTCAACAGGTCCGTCCAACCTTGTGAAGCCCCACCTGGGGCGCCTGACAGTAGCCCCGCGGCGCGAGCCCGGGGTAGGCCGCCCCCGCCCCTCCCCCTTTGTCATTTTCAGCCCCGGACGGGGCGACTGAGACCCGCTGTTCCTGCGGCCTCCAGTCAAAGCGAAGCGAAGGTCCGCCGTGGCGGACCTCCAGCCTTCCGCCGTGACCAGTGACAAATGACCAATGACGAATGCCCAATGCCGCGTTCCGCGTTCCGTTTTTTTCCCGTTCACTCCGTGCCTTCGTGCCTCGCCGCTTTGCCGTTCACTCCGCACTCCGCGCTCCGCACTCCGCACTTGATTTTTCCGTTGACCCCCGCCCCGCTTCGACGTATTTTGGCGCGTGTTCGCGTCACGTCGCTGGCCGCCCCGGCGGCGGAGGTTCTTATGCCGATCTGCATAAGACCCTTGTACGCATCCCCGTAGATGCAAGGCGGGCGTCGGATTGTATTGACAAAGGCCGATGTCGTTAGATATACTTGCGGCAGAAATAGATGTTCGCAGTCTTGGCAGATCGATCCGCGGGGCGTTATATGGAAAGAAAACCAACGTTGGGCAGCTTCGGCGGGTCCGCCCAATCGTTGTTGTCCAGGACAATTTGACCGAAAGGAGTGTGAGTTATGGCAGCCAACGTATTCATTAGCTATGACCATGATGATCAAAAGCAGGTTGGCGGCTTCAAGTTGCTCAAGAGCAACCCAAAACATCCGTTGGACTTTCATGATCATTCGTTAAAAGAACCTGTTACGGGCCCGAGTGGCAGACCCATTAAATACCCGCCAAGCGACCCTAGATCGAAACCCGTCCGGGATGAGATCATAAAGAAGTTTGACAAAGCCTCGAAGCTTGTAGTCCTCATCGGTGCTGACACTCACAAAAGTGATTGGGTAGCGTGGGAAATAAACACGTTCATCCAAATGAAAAAGCCTCTATCCGGCGATAAGACCTGGAAACGAATCCGCGGAATGAAACTCAAGGGATCCGATAGCGCTACAATGCCAATCGCTCTTATGTCCGGTCGGTCAACAAGCGAGTTGGCTTGGGACCCAGACGTTCTCGATAAGTGGCTGGATGAGGATCCTGACGCATAAGGAGTGACTGCTAATGTCCGCAGCAACCATCGTATTCACAGATATAGTAAACTTTTCGGGCAAATCAACCGTGGAACAACGGCAACTTATTGAGTCTGTTACGGCCGAGCTTACACCTGAATTGCGAACATTATTGGCCCCACCGCTAGATACGCCCAGCCTTGTTGCATTGCCGACTGGCGATGGTGTTGCATTGGC
Organism: uncultured Anaerolineales bacterium; assembly: GCA_964353455.1. GTDB lineage: Bacteria > Planctomycetota > Phycisphaerae > FEN-1346 > FEN-1346 > CAYGWP01. The sequence continues at coordinate 4,468 of CAYGWP010000428.1, read as the reverse complement.
ATTTCTTCATCGACCTAACAAACCGTGGGATCGCTCTACTATCTTGCGCGTTATCCTCAGACTGCATCAATGGGCACATAGGCAGTATTCGCCTGCGCATTCTGTTGGTTTGAGAGTTGGGGTTCACGTCGGTGCGGTTGAACTTGTCACTGATATTAATGGAAAAGCCAACGTCTGCGGCGACACGATCAACTATGCGCAGCGCGTGATGGACGCCGCTGGTCCACGTCAGACGCTCTTTTCGGAAACCGCTTTCGGGGAATATGTGGGAGCCGACTCTCCCGTTTTTGTCACGCCTCCTTTCTCTGAGGCATTGAAAGCCAGTTTTTGCGGGCCTATAGAAGTCTATGGAAAACACGAACTCCAGATGCTCGTTTACAAGTTGGTGCTGAAGCCACCACAATTGTACTGGTCAAACGAAGATCCAGCCGCAAAGCACTTGATGCTGGTAAGTTTGACTCCTTTGCCTAAGAAGGTTGTCGGTTCTTTCAGTGAACATGTTCAGCAGGCCACACAAATCGCGTTTATCCAACTAACTGGCGATAGGTTCATTGCCAGTTTTGACAAGGGCAACATCAAGTTCTCAAAACAGCTGAAACGATTCTGGGTGTTTATGCCTGATCCGCAGATGTATGCCGGCCTCCACCTTACCGAACCCCAGGCCTTTCCAAAACTCGTCAGGCAGTGTGTTGGCAAATGGCAGGATTTCTTCGCCAAATTGAGATCCCAATTCACGAAGGCTGATTTCAAACTTGGACTGTTCAAGGAGCCGCCATACCTGGGGGCTTCCTTTATTGACTGGGAACAGCCTGGCGGAAGGATACACGTGAGCCCGTATGTGTGGAATGTAGCGGCGCCAAATTGTCCTGGTTATGATTTGTGTTGGCTCGGTAGGAAGCCATCACCCATTTATGAGACGTATGTGGAGGGGCTTCAATATCTCCACCAAAGCACTCAAAACGCATTGGCAAAATAGGGGAATGGCTAGGCAACAGACAGTTGTTCGCAGGGGCGTCAATGGCGGATGCCGTCCATGTGGCTGCGGCGACGGTGGCGGGGGCGGACGTCATCCTGAGTTGGAATTTCAAGCACATCGTGAACTTCAGCCGCATCCGCCGGTTCAACAGCGTGAATGTCGCCCTCGGCTATCGCACGATGACCATCCTCAGTCCGATGGAGGTGGTGTATGAAGACGAAAAAGAAGTTTGATTGCGTGGAATCGAAGGCCCGGATCCAGCGGGAACTGATGCGGGAATACGAGGAGCGCCGGGGGGAGTTCGCATCGTATGCCGATTTCGTCAATGCGACTGCCGCCAAGAATCCGAAGATTGCGGCATGGCGGAAGAAGATCGGCCCGGCCCGGCAGCCTGTCAGATAATAGCCGCAAACGAATGAGTCCGGGGCCCCGGTGGGGCCGAAACGTCCGGGACCGAAACACCGAACAACCGCGTGCAACCCTCGGGGCCATCTTTACCGCCTCGCGGTCGGGGCCAGGCCGTTATCGTCGAGGCGGGCGAGGGACGGGAGGCCAGCGGAATTCGGGCTTGCTTCTTCCCCGCCCTCCGTCCTGGCGGGCGAATTTCATCATTCGTCATTCCCCGGCCGCTCCCGCTATGGTACGTGATGCAGTAGGCCCCCTCACCCCTACCCCTCTCCCGCCCGCCAATAGAGACGGGCGGGCAGGCTAAGGGGAGAGGGAGAGAGAAAGATATCCACCTCGCCCGCCCGCCAATACGAACGGGCGGGCACTAAGGGGAGAGGGAGAAAAGGAGAGGGAGAAAAGGATGGAAAACTGGCCGGTGTCGGCTTATAGATGGGGTCTGGCGGCGGATCGGAGGTGGGGCTATGGCGGCAAGCGCGAAGGCGCCGCGGGTGACTATAGTCGGCGGCGGCATGATCACGCGGATACAGATACTGCCGACGATATACCATCTCCAGCGCGAGGGTGTGGTGGGCGACATCCACATCTGCGCCCTGGAGGGCGGGCCGCTGGCCGAGATTCGGGCCGATGAGACGCTCAGGCGCGGGTTTCCGGGGCAGTCGTTCACGCCGCACCCCGCTTCGCCGGGGGCGGGCCGGGCGGGGGGTTCCGGCGAGTCGCCCCCTCACCCCCAACCCCTCTCCCGAAAGGGGAGAGGGGAGAATTGCGCCGCGGCCGGCCCGGCTTCGCAGCGCTACGCCGCGGCAGGGAAGACGTACCCGGACCTCTACAAGAAGGTGCTGGCTGCGGCGCCGCGCGGGAGCATCGCGGTGGTGGCCGTGCCGGACCACCTGCACTACCCTGCCGTCATGGAGGCGTTGGCGAACGACCTGCACGTGTGCTGCGTCAAGCCGCTGGTGCTGGTGCACGAGCAGGCCTCGGAGATCGGGCGTGCGGCGCTCGAGCGGGGCCTCGTGGTGGGCGTTGAGTATCACAAGCGTTTCGACCACCGGAGTCTGATGGCGCGGCGGCACTATCGGGCCGGGCGGCTGGGCCGGTTCCGCCTGGGCCAGGCACACCTGCACGAGAAATGGCATTACCGCGGCTCGAACTTCCAGAACTGGTGCACCTGTGAAAATAGCGACATGTTTACGTACATCGGATGCCACTACGTTGACCTCGTGGCGTTCATCACGGGCCTGCGCCCGGTGAGCGTCAGCGTCTATGGCATCCGCGACAGGTACCCGAACGGCAATGAAGGGTTCCTGTGGACCGACGCCCGAATCCTGTGGGAAGGCGGCGGGTGCCTGAGCGTGGCCAACGCCATCGGATACCCCAGCGCGGGGGCCGGCGGAAATTCGCAGGGCATGACCCTGTGGTGTCAGGGCAAGAAGGATGCCTGCCTCGTGTTTCACAGCGACCAGTACCGCGGCGTCAAGTACAGCCTGACCGAGGCCGGCGGCGACCCCGGCGACACCGCCTACCTGGAGCCGAACCCGGACTACTACCAGTTGCTGGACCAGGGCGGCGGCGGACTGACGCCGGCCGGATACGGGCACCGCAGCGTCGAGTACATCATCAACGCCTGCCGCAGGGCGGCCGCGATCAAGTCCGTGGCGAAGCGGCGCGAACTGCTGCGTCGATACGACCGCGAGGGCATCCTTGCGACGCCTGCCAACAGCGCGTACAACGAACTGGTGATCGAGGCGGGGCGCCGGTCGATCCTTGCGGGCGGCCGCGAGGTGGCGATCGACTACGGTCCGCCGGCGGAAGTAAAGTTCAGGGAGCATTAGAGTGCCGTTACCCTCTCCCCTTGCGGGAGAGGGTGGCCGAAGGCCGGGTGAGGGGTTGTTGCGGCGCGCCCCCTCACCCTACCCTCTCCCACGAGGGGAGAGGGAGAAAAAAGGTAGAGATCGTGGCGACGAAGGAATTCCCGCTGGTCCCCGAGAAAGTGCCGCAGGTCCGCACGAAGCACCGCACCATCGCGACCGAGATACCCGTGCCGGCGTCGGTGCCGCTGCTGGAGCGGCTTCGGTCCTTAGAGCCGCGGTCGATGGGCGGCCAGCCGCCGGTCATCTGGCATCACGGCCAGGGCGCATCCATCTTGGATGCGTACGGGAACCGCTGGATCGACTTTTCGAGCGGCGTGCTGGTGACCGCCAGCGGGCACGGTCGGCCGGAGATCATCGAGGCCATCTGCGACATGGCCGCACGCGGGCTGTATCACGCGTACTGCTTCCCGACCGACGTGCGGCTGGAACTTGTGGAGGAACTGACCCTGTGGCTGCCCGCGCCGCTGAAGCGTGTGTTCCTGCTGACGACCGGGTCGGAGGCGTGCGAGTGCATCATCAAACTGGCGATGACGCGGGGGCTTGCGCTCGGCGGGAAAAGTAAGAGCGTCTTCGTGACGTTCGAGCACGCGTTCCACGGCCGGACGATGGGGTCGCAACTGGCCGGCGGGGCGGAGGCCCTGAAGACGTGGCTGGGCGATGGAGACCGGCGGTTCGTCCAGGCGCCTTACCCCGACGGTTTCCGGCAGAAGGATACGCATTTCAATGTGTTTGAGGCCGCGCTGGCCGCAAAGGGCGTCAGTCCCGACGACGTCTGCGGCGTGATGAGCGAGACGTACCAGGGGTGCAACGCGTGCCTGATGCCGCCCCAGTACGCGCAGGCCCTCCGCCGCTGGTGCTACCGGCACAAGGCGGTTCTGGCGCTGGATGAAATCCAGGCGGGGTTCGGGCGGACGGGCAGGCCCTTCGGCTTCATGCACCTGAATATCGTGCCCGACCTGGTGGCCTGCGGCAAGGGCATCTCGGGCGGGATGCCGCTGGCGGCCGTCCTGGGCACGGAAGAACTTATGAATATGTATGGCCCAGGTGAAATGACAAGCACGCACTGCGCGAACCCGGTCTGCGCGGCGGCAGCCCTGGCGAACCTGCGGGTCATCCGCAAAGAGAGGCTGGCGGAGAGCGCCGCCGCGCTTGCCCCGGTCCTGGCCGATGGCGCCGGGCGGATCGCCGCGGCCTCGCGCGGCAAGGTCGGCAAGAC
>CAYGWP010000427.1:0-3026 GCA_964353455.1 uncultured Anaerolineales bacterium | reverse complement strand
GCCGCCGTCGCTCGTCAGGTCGCCGCCCTGAAAATCGGCGGCCAACTTCTTGCGGTGGAGGCTGGAAAAGACAACGGGCAATCGGTTACACTCTGTCATTGCGAGCGGCCTTTCTTGTTGGGTCGAGGAATCGCACAAATCCCTCTATACCAACAGAAAGGCCCTCGCGCAATAGGGAACTGGAAAAATTGATGAAATATGCGGGTTAGCCCAAAGCAACCCACGAATATTGCCCACAATAGGACGAGCAATTCAGATAGAGTCACAGAACTGCCTCCCCGCATGGCGGCTAAGGCTTTGCCCCGGAAAACACGGGGTTCTCGGGCAGGCGGACGACACGGGCGGTCAGGGGCTTCCCCTCGACGGGGTCATCCGCAAGGATTCCCCAGCGCATCCCGGAATGGGTCGGGGCGGGATCATAGAGGAGGAGGCGCCCCGGCCTGCCCTGGATGGTCAGGCCTGAGCGGTTGTACACGTAGGGTTTGCCGGAGTCGGGGCAGGTGAGCGGGGGCAGCGGCTCGGGTCCGGCGGACTTCAAGTCGGCGAGGCGCTCGGGCAACTTGTCGTTGATGGAGTAGTAGAGCAAGAGGTGCCCGCAGATTCCATGGAGGCGTTCTGCGCAGGGGATGACCTCGGGGCCGGTTCCGCGTGACCGCGGGACGGAGGTTTCGCAACCCGCCGCCAATGCCGCCGCAAGGAGTCCGCAGACCGTCAGCGCAAGACGGGCCCGGCGGGTTGGCTGCGGCCTGGCATGTGGGCTACTCATTTTCTTTCTGTTCCGCGGGAGGCTTGTCTTGCGGCTGCCGTGGTTCCTGGGGGGCCATGGGGACGCGCGGTCCCTGCGGTTCCTCAGAGGGGGCGGGGGCGGCGGCGCCGCGTTCCAAGCCCTTCATGTGGTCATCGAAGGCCCCCGGTTCGACCGCTTTGCCGACGATCTTGCTGCCGGCCTGTTCATCGGCGGACATGCCCTTGAGGTCTTCGGGCACCTTGGCCACGTGCGGCGTGAGGAAGATGAGGAGTTCCGTCTTGGTCTTGGCGGTGATAGTCCGCCGGAAGAGTGCGCCTATCCAGGGGAGGTCTCCGAGGATGGGCACCTTGCGGATGGTGTCGGTGAGGCGGTCTTCCATGAGGCCGCCGATGACGATGGTCTGTCCGTCGCGGACGGCGACGCGGCTCTGTGCAGCGCGGCGGGTGAAGACGGGGGCCTGGACTTCCTCGGAGATATCGACGGTGGTGTCCTTGAGGAGGGCCGAGATCTCCGGATACACGTCCATGATTACGAGGCCGTCGGGGTTGATGTGCGGGGTGACGGTCAGGATGATGCCGATGTCATCGTATTCGATGGTGTTGATGGTCTGGCCGGCTTCCGTCAGTTGCGAGCGTGTGACGAAGGGCACCTCCTGGCCGACCATGATGGTGGCCTGCTGGTTGTCGCTGGTAAGGATGTAGGGCCTGGAGAGGACGTCAACCTTTCCGACGGTGGCGAGGGCGCGAAGGGTGGCGGTGAATTCGTCCTGGATGACCCTGAGGACGATGCCGTCGGTCTTTGCGGCCACGCCGAAGTCGGTGCCGTATTTCTGCCCCTTGGTGCGGGTGGCATTCATGTTAATGGCCGAGAATTCGGCGCCAAGGTCGATGGAGTTGTCGTGGGTGACCTCGGCGATGAGGACCTTGATGAGCACCTGCGGGACGGGCCGGTCGAGGTCGGCGATGATCGCCTTGATTCGCTCGAAATGCTTGGAGTCGGCCGTGACGAGGAGCGAGTTGGTGTCCTCATCGGCCACCACGTACACCTGTCCGGCGAGGTCGGATGCGGCCGCCGCGCTCGTGGGAGAGATGCGAGCGGTCCCTCGGCCTGAAGTCCCGAAGCCGCTCGCGCTGCGGCCGCTGGAGCCGAAACCGCTGGAGCCGAAACCGCTCGAACCGAAACCGCTCGAGCCGAATGAGCCGGAACCGAGACCGCTCGACCCGGAGGACCTGCCGAAACTTGAACCGCCCATGTTCCTGCTGCCGGTGCTCGGCCCCGATCTGAACGCCGAAGTGCCCGTCTGCGTGGACGTGGACGTCCTGCCGGTGGTCGTTCCGGACCAGCCGAAGAGGGTGTTGAGGATCGATTCGACGTTGAGGGCCTTGGCGTTGCGCAGCGGATAAAGGAAGACGGCCTGCTCTTCGGCGGGATTGGCGTCGAGTTGCTTGACCACGCCTTCGACCACCTTAAGGACTTCCGGCGGGCCGCTGACGACGAGCGTATTGGTTCGGTCGTCGGCGGAAGCGGTGACCTTCTGCTGGCGGCTTCCTGTCTGACTGCTGTCGCCCCCCGGGCCGCCAGGGCCGCCCGGGCCAAAGACGAACCGCGCTATGCCGCCCATCCGGCCTCCGGTCTGGCTGCTCTGGTCGGACTTGAACACGTCGGAGATCAGGCGCGCGGCGTTGGCGGCGTTGGCGTACTTCAACTGGAAGACCTTGACCTCCGAGACTCCGGCCATGTGCTGGTCCAGGGCGCGGATGATCTCGACGAAGCGGCGGACATTCATCTGTGTATCTGTAATAATCAGCGCGTTCGTGCTGACGTTGGCGCTCAGGTCGGCATACGATGGGACGAGCGGCGCGAGGTCCCGCTTCAACTGGGCCGCATCAGCGTACTGTATCGGTATGACGTGGGTCACGAGGTTGTCGGAAGGCTCGATCTTCTCAGGGTCGTTGCCGGACTGGACGGGAAGCGCCGTCTTCTTGGCCTGGTCGAGGGTGATGATCTTGAGGGTCTTGCCGGTGCGGATCGCGGCGAATCCCTTGCCCTTGAGTACGGAGTTCAGGAGCGAGATCGCCTCATCGACGGAGAGGGGCTGGCGGCTCATGACGGTCACGCGGCCGTCAACGGTGGCCTCTTCGACGATTGCGAGGGATGCGGCCTCCGAGAGGTACTCCAGCACAGCGTGGAGGGAGGCGTCCTTGAAGTTCAGCATGATGGGTCCCTGCAACTGTTTCCTGGGCGGAGGGGGAGGCGTCTCTTCGGCCGGTTTGACCGG
>CAYGWP010000426.1:0-8952 GCA_964353455.1 uncultured Anaerolineales bacterium | reverse complement strand
GGCAGCCGCGCCCGCCGCCGCCCCTGCCGCCGCGCCGCCGGCTACGGCCCCGCAGGCCCGCCGCTGGAACCCCGCCATGGGGGAACCCCAGCCGGGCGATGAGTTCCTCAACGCAAAGGACGGCTCCATCCTGGTGTGGATTCCAGGGGGCGAATTCATAATGGGCCGCGACGACGGCCCCGAAGATGAGAAGCCCGCCCACAAGCAGGTCGTCCAGGGATTATGGATGGGCCGATACGAGGTCACGAACGCCCAGTACACCAAGTTCATGCAGGGCCAGCCGGTCCGCCCCCCGATGTTCTGGGAAGATGCCAACTACAACCAGCCGGACCAGCCGGTCGTCGGCGTGACATGGATGGAAGCCAAGGCGTATTGCGACTGGGCCGCCGTCCGCATGCCGACCGAGTGCGAGTGGGAATACGCGGCGGCCGGGGGGAAGCAACTCAAGTATCCGACCGCCACGGGCGAGATCAGCCACGACCTGGCCAACTTCCGCGGCACGGGCGGACGCGACAAGTGGGAGTACACGTCGCCGGTCGGCTCGTTCCCCGCCAATCCGTTCGGCCTCTACGACATGGCCGGCAACGGCTGGGACTTCACGTTCACGCGGTTTGCTCCGTATCCGTATTCGGCCACCGACGGCCGCGAGGTTGATCAGCGGGGCAGCCTGCGTGAACTTCGCGGCGGGTGCTGGTTCTATCCGGCCGAGTATTGCCTGACGACGCAGCGGCACCGTTTCGCATCGCACCTCAGGTACGACTACTCGTCCATCCGGGTGGTGCTGTCGAAGGCCGAGGCCGCGGCCCCACCGAAGTAGCGGCCGAATACGAGCAGCCGCCCGCCAGTACGTAGGGCGGGTTGCGAAGAGCGGGAATCGCTTGAAGGAGGCTGACCATGAGTAAGAAGATCGGACTGTGCGTGGGCGGGATCGGGTGCGCGGCGGCCGTGCTCCTGGCGGGGATCACGATGTTCGCGCAGATACCGGCGCCCTCGGCACTGGAGTGCCCGATACTGCTGGACTTCCAGGGCGGCGTCAGCGGCGAGGTCATCGGCGTCCAGTTCATCGACCGGATCGACGGCGTCAAGGGCAACAAGATCGAACTGAAGGACGAGCAGAAGGCGAAATTCCGCCTGGCCCTGGTGACCTACAAGATCAAGAAGCCCGCCGGCAAGAGCCTCACCCTGGCCGCCGCCGATGTCACGCTGCACTACAATCACGGCGACAAGACCGAGGTTGCGCCGAGCGAGGGCCTCTCGTTCTTCAGCGCCACTCAGGACGGCGAGCGCCCGATGGACCTCTCGCAGTCTATGGGACCGGGCTTCGTCAAGAGCACGACGACGGCCAAGTGCATCGCCGCAACCGAGATTTACGCCGACTCCGTGTTCTGCTTCATGGAGCCGGAGACGCGGGAATGCTGGGTCTGCATCGGCCAGCCGCTATCCCGGAAGCCGGTCGTCACGCAGGGGTACAAGTTCTAGCAGTCCGTCAACCTTGACGATGTGAGTACAACTCGCGCGGCCCGTACGGGCCGCGCGCTTCTTACACACACTATGGCAGTTCACGCTTGCGCGTAGCAGAACATGTGTGCCACGGCCCGCCCTTAGTCCTGGCGGGCCGTGGGACGAGCCGCATGGCATCTTCGCCCGCCAGTCCGTAGGGCGGGGCACACAGCGATACAGGCAATCGTGAGACGCCCTAAACCATCTGCACGCCCGCATGCAACCGTTTCCGTTTGCCGCCGGCGACGTATGTGCCCGTGACGCCCTTGGGGAGGCGGACCTTGCCGCCGAGGCGGCCGCCCTTCACCGCCAGGTCAACCTCGATGAAGCCTTTCGGGTGCACGAGGCGGCCGCGGGCCTCGGACAGCGGCCCGAGTTGCGGCACGATGGTCACCGCTTGGAACCCCGGCGACGCGGGCCGGATTCCCAGGACCGATGCGAAGTAGTGGTAGATGGGATGCGCCGCCCAGGCGTGGCAGTCGGAGCGGCTCGGCTCCGGATGCTCCAGCGTAGTCTTAAAGCCCAGGTCTTTCAGGGTGAGCCAAAGGCCGAGTCGCTCGAAGACCACGTCGATGCGGCCCATGAGTCGCATCGTCTCAAAGAGATAGTGCGAGAAGTAGATGGTTGTCCGCGCGAGGTCCGTGGCCTCCAGGAGCCCCCTGAAGATGCGAGTCCGCCGCGCGGCCGGCAAGAGGCCGCTCAGGATCGCCAGGCACTGCACGTGTTCCGAGAAATGCTTCTTCCGGAGGTCATCGGCCAGGAGGCCCCGGCGCTCGTCCCAGAAGGCGGCCGTTGCGCGCTTGGCCAGTTGAGCGGCCAGGCGCCGGTCGCGCGCCGCCAGTTCCTTTTCGCCAAGCGATTCTTCCAGTTCGGCGGCCAGCGTCAGGACGAGGATGAACTGCCAATTGATGGATGCGCTGACCCCGCGGTCGGCATCGGGCGGTACGCCCCACCGCCACTCCGGCACCCAATCCATGTAGTTCCATCCATGCGGCCCTTCCACCAGGCCGTCCTTGTTCAGGAACCGCAGGTAGGCGTCCAGGATTCCGCGCGCCCCCGGCATCAGCCGCCGCACCAGGGCCGGGTCGTCGCGCCAGAGCGAGAAGTCGTACAGCATCCCCACCCACCAGAGCGAGAACGGCGGTATGACCTGGAGGACGCGGCTGGGGTACCGCGACTGCGTAAGGCCGCTCGTCAGGCGGCTCGCATCGAAGGCGCGCAGGGCCTTCCGGGGCAGCCGGTCGTCGCGGGCCGTGCAGTAGGTCGTCAGGACCTCCAGGCGGGTGTCGCCCACGTACATCAACTGTTCATAATATGGACAATCCATGTACGTCTCGTGCGAGCACATCTGGAGCGTGCGAAAGGCGATCGGGATCGTCGCGTCGATCCGCGGGTCGCTCGACTCAAATCGCGCCTCCATCCGTAGCGGGTATCGCGTCTCGCGGAGCGAGAAGCGGTCGATCGCCAGCGGCGCGGCGGCCGTCTCGACGTAGAACTCAAGGTACCGCCCGGCCTCCCACCAGAGGGTGGAGAACGTGCGGCCGCTTCCGCCGTCGGGCCGGAAGGTGTCGCCCGTGCCGCGGAGAAATTTGCCCTCGATCTCATTGCGGTTGCCCTTCTCGGGCTTCTTCGCGTCGAGATAGAGGGCTTCGGCCCAGAGGATGCGGATGGTGCTCCCCTGGCCGCCGGAGGTCACGAGTTCCGGGTAGGCGCAGTAATAATCGTCCAGGTCAACGATGATGCGGCGGCGGGTGTTGGGCGGAACCGTGAGCGGCTGGCCGCGGACGAGGCGCGCCCAGAGGCCGGCCTCGGCGGCCAGATGGTCGGCGGCGCGGACAGCCACCGGCTCAAGGTCGGCCGATGCGGCTGCCGCAATGTGCCGCACGCGGCCAACGGTCCGCTCTTCCTCCATCATCGGCGGCAGCGTGGCCGGGCGCATGAGGTGGACCGGCTGCGTCTCGTTGCGGAAGTCGGCATCGCGGGCGGCCGGGCCGGCTACGGCGGGTTCCCACCCATCGCCCTCGCCGCGCTCGAAGCCCCACGGGTACGCCGCGGCATCAATGCTGACCTTGTTTCCGGTGCCCCAGGCGGGGCCTTGCGTGACAAACTCGTATCCGCCGAGGCGCTTGACCTCCCACTCGGCAACGCCCGTGCCGAGAATCGCGGTGAACTCGCCCTCCGGCGCGAAGAGGAACCCCGGCCGCAGGGTCATCTGGGCGAACGGGGCACGCTCTCCGAGGGACCAGACCCGCGCGACCACAACGTGCTCGCCCTTCGGGACGTCCAGGTCGTAGGTCTCGAAGAACCAGTTGTTCACATCCCCCCGCTCGGGTCCGCGGCCGATGCGGCGGCCGTCGAGGAAGAGTTCGTACCGCTCATCTGCGCTCACGTGGACGCGGACGGTCGCATCGCCCCCGAGCGTGAACCGCTTGCGGAAGGCAACGACCTGCGGGACGGCCGTCTCGCGGTTGACGACCCACTTGCACGGCCACATGCCGCGGCCGCTCCAGGGGGCGACGTTGGGGTCGGGGGACGCGAGGAACGGCGGTTTGCTGATGATGGTTCTCACGGCGGCCTCCACAGAGTTGTGATGGTGCGCATCCGGAAACCTCTACGGGGGCATGATAGCGGCGCGGGCGCGGCCCGTCCACTCTCTTGGTCTGGTCCATTTTTCGCTTGCTTTGCCGCAAGGGCGGGGTAGAACCAGTCCAATCAAGGCGGGGTGAACGTCGAGGCCGCCGGAAGGCCGAGGCGAAACCCGTCCGATACGCCGTTCCAAGGTCCCATCTCAGAAAGGAAAAGACATGGCTAACGGGAACTTGCCTGGTTACCTGGCATCAGCAAAGCCGAACCCGGCTGCAAACCGGGCCCCGTGGTACAAGAACACCGCCCAGGTGTATGCGGGGATCATGCTCTGGTTCGTTTTCTGGCACGAGGTGCCGATGGGGGGCGGCCTTGGCACGGGAGGGCACAGCGCATCCGCCGGCGGCACCCTGGCCCAGGGGCTGGGGGTTGCTCTCCTCGGCCTGATCCTGGCGGCACTCATCTGCCACTTCCTCTTCTACCTCGTGCCGGGCATGCTGGGGATGAAGACCGGGCTGCCCCTTTACATCGTGGGCACTTCCACCTACGGCGCGCAGGGCGGGTTCCTGATGCCGGGCTTCCTGATGGGCCTGCTTCAGTTCGGCTGGCTGGCGGTGAACGGCTTCTTTGCGGGCTTTCTGCTGTGCAAACCGTTCTTTGATGATCCGAACAAGGTGATGGGTTCGGTGCCGCACGCCATCGTGGCCGCGGCGTGGATCGCGCTCGGCGCCTTCATGGGCCTGAAGGGGATCAAGTACGTGGCCCGCGTGGCGACCTTCCTGCCACTCATCCCCCTGGCCATCCTCGTCATCCTGTTCTTTGCCACGATGGGGGGCCTCGGCAACTTCGAGCCCAAGATGGCCATTGAAGCAGGGCAGAAGGTCGTCGTCGATGGCCAGAAAGCGGCCGCGCCGCTCGATGCATGGCAGATCATCCTGCTGCTCTGCACGTACGTCGTCGGCTTCTTTGCGACGGCCGGCGCGGCGGGCGCCGACTTCGGAATGAACAACCGCCACGCCAAGGACGTGCACCTCGGCGGGCTGGTCGGGATCGCCCTGGCCACGATTGTCGCAGGTGGGTTGGCCCTGCTGGTCGTTGCGGGGGCCTACGGCTCCGGGAAGGCGGGCGATGGCGGGGTGATGCAGGCCACGGGCCTGATGGGCGGCATCATGGGCAAGGACACCGCTTCCGTCTTCTGGTATCTGCTGGCGATTGCGGCGTTCCCGCCGGCCTGCTTCTCCGCGTTCATCGCGGCCAACAGTTTCAAGACCACGCTGCCCAAAGTGAATCCCTGGATCTCGGTCGGGGCCGGGACGATCCTGGCCATCGTCCTGGCGGTCACGGGCATAGCCGGGGATGCGATCGGGATGTTCAAGATCATCGGCGCCTCGTTCGGCCCCGTTTGCGGCGCGATGATGGCCGACTATCTGCTCTCGGGCGGCAAGTGGCCGGGACCCCGGGCAGGCTTCAACCCCGCAGGCTGGATTTCGTGGGTCATCGGGTTTGCCGTCGGCGCGGCTGACTTAATCCCCGGGATGGCCGGGCAGGTCCCCTGCCCGCCCGTGGCGGCGTTTGTCGTCGGCTTCATCCTCTATCTGATCCTGGCAAAGATCGGCCTCCAGAGCAAGACGCTGGAGTTGCCCGCGGCCGCAGCGAAGTAGTAGTCAGTCACGAAGGACATCTTGGGAGCGCAAGCCCCATGTCGCACTAGCACACAGCGGCCGTGGTCCCCCGGCGGGATCACGGCCGCTTTCTCCGAGTAACCTGGACCCACGGGGCTTGTTCATTATAGCCGCGGGGTTGATTGTCGCCGGAAACCATGTAGGGTGGGTCCTCCGGACCCACGCGGACGAGGCTATCATACGGCAGACAATTGACATTGCCGCGTGGGCACAGAGCACCCGCTCTGCATTTTGGGAGGCTGAGTAGATGCTACGAGGGCTTCGCCTGACGCGTCGCGGATTTCTCACGGGGGCTGCGGCGGCGATCGGGCCGTATTTCCTAACCTCGTCGGCGCTGGGGGCCGGCGCGCGGCCGGCCGCAAGCAGCCGCATCACCATGGGCGCCATCGGAATCGGCGGCATGGGGTCCGGCGACCTCAACGCCTTTCTAGGCATAACCGACGTGCAGGTCCTGGCGGTCTGCGACGTGGATAAGGACCATCGCGACAAAGCCAAGCAGCGCGTCGATACCCGCTACGCCAACGCCGACTGCAAGGCGTACACGGATTTCCGCGAGGTCATCGCCCGAAAGGACCTGGACTCCGTCATGATCGCCACGCCCGACCACTGGCACGCCCTGCCGGTGATTGCCGCGGCCGGGGCTGGCAAGGACATCCACTGCCAGAAGCCGCTTTCGTTGACGATCCGCGAAGGCCGCGCGATGAGCGATGCCTGCCGCAAGTACGGCGTGGTGTTCCAGACGGGCAGCCAGCAGCGGTCTGACAACAAGTTCCGCTTTGCGTGCGAACTGGTGAGGAACGGCCGCATCGGCAAACTGCTTACGATGGAGGTGGGCCTGCCGACCGGCCACTTCGGCAAGTTGGAGCCGACAATGCCGGTGCCCGACGGCTTCGACTACGATTTCTGGCTCGGCCAGGCGCCGTGGTCTCCGTACACCCGCGTGCGCTGCCACGGAAGTTTCCGCTGGTTCCTCGACTACTCCGGCGGCCAGGTGACCGACTGGGGCGCACACCACTGCGACATCGCGCAATGGGGCAACGGCACGAGTTACTCCGGCCCCGTGGAGATCGAGGGCAAGGGCGTCTTCCCGACCGACGGGCTGTACGACACCGCCGTAAACTACCGCTTCGAGTGCCTCTACCGAAACGGCGCGCGGATGATAGTGGCCGACGGGGCGACGTACCCGAACGGCGTGAAGTTTATCGGCAGCGAGGGGTGGGTGTTCGTGAGCCGCGGGCGGATCGATTCGGAGCCGAAGTCGCTCCTGTCGTCCGTCATCGGCCCGGATGAAATCCATCTATATGAGTCGCGCGACCACAAGGGCAACTTCATCGACTGCATCAAGAGCCGCGGCGAGACCGTGGCGCCGATCGAGAATGCGCACCGGTCGGTCTCTATCGCGCACCTCGGGAATCTCGCCATGCGCCTCGGCAGAAAACTCAAGTGGAACCCGGACACCGAGCACTTCGAGGGCGACCCGGGGGCCGAGCGGATGCTGTCGCGGGCCATGCGGGCGCCGTGGCACCTGTAAGGCTGTCACTGGTCACTTGTCATTTGTCATTGGTCATCAGGGGTTGAGCGATGATGCGACTGAGCCGTCGTACGTTGCTGAAACTGGCCGGCGGCGCTGCCGCAGCGCCGTACGTGGTCCCCGCGTCTGCCCTGGGCCTTGGCGACCGCCCTGCCCCGTCGAACCGCCTCGGCGTCGGTTCCATCGGCGTCGGTGGCCGCGGCGGCGGGCATGTCCGGCAACTGCTGGAGGAGAAGGACACGGAGGTCCTGGCGGTCTGCGACGTGGATACCCGCCACCGCGAATCGAACAAGCGCGTCGTCCAGGACCGCTACTCCAAGGACGCCCCCGGCACGTACGCCGGATGCCGCGACTACGCCGACTTCCGCGAAGTCCTCGGCCGCTCGGACATCGACGCCGTCGTCATAGCCGCGCCCGACCACTGGCACGGACTGATGTCCTTCATGGCGGCCAGGGCCGGCAAGGACATCTATTGCGAGAAGCCGATGGCATCGGCTATCGGCGACGGGCGCGCCGCCGCCGATGCCGTCAAGCGATACGGCCGCATCTTCCAGACGGGCAGCCAGGAACGCTCCGGCGGCGGCAGGTTCGCCTGCGAACTGGTGCGAAACGGGTACCTCGGCAAGATCCACACCATCCGCACGTATCTGCCGATGGAAGCGCACTGCCTTGCCCCCCAGGGCGATGCGCCGCCGATGCCGGTGCCCGACGGGTTCGACTACGACATGTGGCTGGGCCCCGCCCCGTGGGCGCCGTACACCGCGAAACGCTGCCACTTCAACTTCCGGTGGATTCTCGATTACTCGGACGGCGAACTGACGGACCGCGGGGCTCACGTCAACGACATCGCCCTCTGGGGCGCTGGGCCGCTCCTCGCGGGCCCGGTCGAGATCGTCGCCACCGAGGGGAAATTCCGGAACGACACACTGTGGGATGTTCCCATTCACTTCCACATCGAGTACACTTATTCCAGCGGCCTGAAGATAATCTGCGAGTCGAGCGGCAAGCGCGGCATAAAGTTCGAGGGCACCGACGGGTGGGTCTTCGTGAACATTCACGGCGGGCGGCTGGAGGCCGAGCCGGAATCGCTTCTGCGGACCACGCTCGGCCCGAACGACATCCTCCTGCCGCGAAGCAAGGGGCACATGCGGAACTGGCTCGACGCCATCAAGACGCGCGGCACAACGGTGGCCCCGGCCGAGGAAGGCCATCGCACGGCGTCGTTCTGCCACCTGGGCATCATCGCGCTGCAACTACAGCGCAAGTTGAAATGGGACCTGGAGCGCGAGCAGTTCATCGGCGACGCCGACGCGAACCGGTACGTCTCGCGGCCGACGCGGTCGCCGTGGCACTTTTAGCGAGGTAACATCGACATGGCTCACATCAGCCGCAGGGCGCTACTTAAGGGCGCGATTGCCGCAGCAGCGGCGCCGTACGTTATTCCCGGGTCGGCATTGGGCTTCGGCGCCAGGCCGTCGCCGTCGAACCGGGTGTGCGTGGCATCCATCGGCATCGGCGGTCGCGGCGGCGGCCTCATGGGCGGCCTCCTGGGTAACCCCGAGGTCGAGGTCCTCGCCGTCTGCGATACCGACACCACCCGCCGCAACAACGCCAAGCAGCGGGTCGTTTACCGATGCTCCAAGGAGGCCCGCGGCA
>CAYGWP010000425.1:0-6506 GCA_964353455.1 uncultured Anaerolineales bacterium | reverse complement strand
ACTTCATCCTCGACCTGGAGGTCAAGTGCGAAAAGGGCACAAATAGCGGCCTCTTCCTCCGCTCGGCCCAGGGCGAGAAAAACTGGCTCCACGGCTCATTCGAAATCCAGGTCGCAGGCACCGCCGGCGACCGCAAACCCGGAAAACACGACTTGGGCGCCCTCTACGATTGCTACGCCCCGACCGCCGCCGCCGAAAAGCCCGTCGGCGAGTGGAACCACTTCACCATCACCTTCAAGGGCAACAGCCTCAAGATCGTCCTCAACGATAAGACCATCATCGATGTCAACCTCGACGACTGGAAAGATGCCGGCATGAACCCAGACGGCTCAAAAAACAAGTTCAAGACCGCCTACAAGGATATGGCTCGCGTCGGCTACCTCGGACTCCAGGACCACGGCTCGCCCGTCTGGTACCGCAACGTCAAGGTGAAGCCCCTCAGCGGCGGCTCGACGAAGTAGCAGTCCCTCACCCGTGTGCCACGGCCGGCTTGCCCGGCCGTGCGTTGTCGGAAGGAACACAGTAAACGAAGCGCGGCGGGTCTCCCGGCCCGCCGCGCATTATTTGGGTCTCCCGCCGCGTGTCATTTCAGTTTCTGTAGCGCCTGCCCGGCGTCCTTGCGGGTGCCTTCATTCCTCGACACATCGAGGACCTTCTGGAGCGCCGCCTTGATCTCGTCCCTCGGCTGGCCGCCCAGGGACTTTGCGATCTTGACCGTGGCGGCCGCCGCCTCTTCCTTCAGGGCCTCATCGGCCAGGAGCCCCGCCGCCATCTTCAGGGCCGCCGCATCCTTCACGTCGGCCAGCGCCCCCAGGACCATCCGCCGCTCGTCGGGCCGCTGCGCCGCCGCCATCGCATCCTGGAGCATCCTCAGGCGCTCGGCCGCCGGACGTCCCTGCGGCACGCCCGAAAGGCGCACGTAACCCCGAAGCGCCAGCACCCTGAGGGTCTGTTTCGCGCCGCCCTTGGCGATCTCCAGGAGGTCCGGCGCTGCCGCGGCATCCGGCCAATCCGTGAGGGCCCGCACGGCGGCCTCTTGTATCTTCTCATCTGCATCCTTGACGGCCGAGCGGACGGCCGCAAGCGCCTTCGCCCCGCCGACGCGGCCGAGCACGCGCACCAACGCGGCCCGCGCCTCCGCCGCCGCGCC
Organism: uncultured Anaerolineales bacterium; assembly: GCA_964353455.1. Classification (GTDB taxonomy): domain Bacteria; phylum Planctomycetota; class Phycisphaerae; order FEN-1346; family FEN-1346; genus CAYGWP01. Next base: position 5,356 of record CAYGWP010000425.1, on the reverse strand, counting down.
AGCCTGCGCTTTCAGCACGGCATCCGCCACGCCATCCTTGTTGGCCGCGCGAGCGCAGACCGCCGCGAGGGCCTTCTCGGCCGCCTGACGTTCGCCCGCCTCCCTCGCCCCAGCCACAAGGCCCACGAGCGCCGGCGCCTGCTTCTCGTCAGCAAGGGTCTCCAGGACGCCGATGGCGGCCATACGCACGCCGAGGTCGGCATCCTTCGCGGCAGCCAGGGCGGCGTCCACGCCCTGCCGGGCGCCGCGGGCGCCGAGTATCCCCAGGAGGTCCTTTCTGAATGCGGGACTGGCGGCAGCCGAAGTCGCCGCAGCGATAGCCACGCCGGCCTTCTCGCCTGGCGCCCGCTCAAGCGATGCCCGCGCGGCCTGCTTTTCCCTGTCGCTGCCGGAATTCAGAATCGAGATCAGGAGCGCGACGGCCTTCTCGTCCGCGAGCGACCCCGCGGCCGTGATGGCCGCAAGGCGCACGCCCTCGTCCTTATCGGCCATGGCTTCCATGATAGCCCCGGCGGCCGCAGGGCCGCCTCGCCGCGCGAGCATCGCCAGTATCGCGCCCTTCGCCTCCGGCGGAAGGGCCGGCAACTCCCGGACCCACTTGGCGGTCACGTCGTCGCCGGGCATGGCCATGGCCGCCTGAACGGCCGCGGCGCGGACCTGCGGATCGTCTCCCTTGATGGCCGCCGCAAGGTCGCCCATCGCGCCCGCTCCGAGGACCTTCGCCAAGCCCGCGATGGCCGCGCATCGCACGTGCCGGTCCTTGGAGTCAGTGTTAGACTTCAAGAGATCGCGATAAATCTTTTCGGCCTCGGCCTTCTTGCCGGCCTCGCCGAGGCGGCCCGCCAGCAGGAGGAGCGCATCGGTCGCCCGCGACCGCTCGTAGAGCGATTCGGCCCGCGCGGCCTTCGCGATCGTGTCGGCGGCGGCCGCATCGCCGATGTTGCCGAGGGCATAGACGGCGGCAAGGCGGACCTCGCGGTCGGCATCGCCGGCGGCCTTCATGAGTTCAGGCGCGGCCTTCGAGTCGCGCATGACGCCGAGGTTCTGGATGATCGTAAGGCGGCACTTGCCCGACGCCTTGGGAAGGGCCTTAAGAAACGCGCCGGACGCCTCATCGCCGCCAATCGAGACAAGCGCCTGCGCGGCGTACTCCGAGAGTTCTTCGTTCAGAAGAAATTCGCTGATCGCGGGCACGGCCTTCGGGCACGCCATCAGCCGGAGTTGCCGCAGAAAGAACCCTTTGACCGCCGGCGGGGCGCTGCCCGCAAGGAGACCCCGGATCGCTTCGCAGACCATCATCCGCTCGGTCTCCGCCCCCGGCCGCGCTACGTAGAGCGCGAGGCCGTGGAATGCAAACCGCGCCCGCGAGTCATCGCCCTTCCCCGGCTCGACCAGGAGGGCGGCAAGGTCCTGGACGCCCTTGGGACCGAGTTTGACGAGTTCGTCAAGCGCCTTTGCCGCTTCGGCGGCGTTGTCGTTGGGAATCCTGGCGAGGATCTCGGCCATGCGGCCGGTCGGCTGCGGGGCCTGCGGCTTGGCCTCCTCCGCCAGAATCGGACCGGCGGACACGAGGCACGCGATTGTGATGGCGATGAGCGATGAGAGGTGAGTCACGGTCGTTCCTCCAATTTGCGCACCGTGACAATATATCGGGCCGAGCGGGGCGTCAAAGGGTTTTATCGCGCCGATGAAAAATGCGCGGCGGGTCGGGAGGCCCGCCGCGCGAGGGCTGATGAAACAAGCCGGGGCGCGCCCCGGCCTACATGTTACTTCCTCTCCCAGCCGCTGTAGTGGACGTCGATGAAGAGCGGGTCGTCAAGGACGAGGATTTTTTCGAGGCGGAAAAGTTCCCCGTCGATCGGCAGGTTGACGCGGATGGGCGTCGCCCCGGCGGCCGCGGTCGTCGCGTCGGCCTGGGCCTGGGCGGCCTGCTGGAGGGCGTTGGCCATTGCCTCGGCCGCAACCGGCGGCTGGTCAGGGCCGGCCATCAACTGGCGGAACGCCTTGACGACCGTCAGCGGCCCCTCGATCCACGGCTCGCTCGACCATGCCCGGCCGTACTTGCCCTCCTTCGGCAGGTACAGGTTGACCATGAGGTGCGTGACGGGTTCGCTCGCGCGCGGCAGTTCGATGTGGAGCGTGCCGGCGGCGGGCGGCTTCTTGCCGGCCTCATCGGTCTTCTCGACATAGACGATCTCGACGGGGAACGCCGCAAGGCCGCTTGAGGCGCCCTCGCTCCGGACAAGCGGAATGAGGATGCGGTTCTGCTCGTCCTTGGCGGGGCGTATGGCGCGGCCCGAGACGCTGGCCGACCAGATATCGACATCTTTAGGCATCGTCAGGCGAAGGAACTGCTGCCGGTTGTTGCGCACGTTATAGACGACCTTCGTGATGCGGCGGCCGTCCATCGTCTGCATGGTCGTGATGACGGCCGAATCGACGATCGTCACCAGGACGCTCACGTCCTCGTGCTTCTTGATCGCCAGCGGAATGTCGAACGTGTCGGCCACGTATCGGAACGCGAGGAGTATGGGCTGGCCGGTCGTGGCGAGGAGTTCGGGCGGAAGTTCGCGGACGTCGATGGCGGTTGCGCCGTCCAGTTTCGGGGCCGAGAGTTCAACGTTCGCCAGTGCGACGACGCCGATGTGTCCCTTCTCGCGGACCGCATCGGCCGCCCGCAGGACCGGCAGCGACATGCTCGCGGTCGGGGCGGGCGCGCCGGCCTTCGGCGCCTGTGCGGGCGTCGTCGGACGCTCGTACGTCACGTTGAGGATGTAGTCGCCCAGGGCCTCGCTCGCCAGGGCCACCGAGAGTTCGTTCTGCGTAACGCGCCAGTCGCGGACGCGCTCGCCCTTGGCCTCGAGGATGCTCACGCCCTCGGGGAGTTTGAGTTTCAGGACCCGGACGCCCGAGTGGAGGATGCTGAATCGGATCTTCTCGCGGCAGACCATGATTCCGTCGCCGACGGCCACCAGGGTCTGCGTCTCGGCGTAGATCTTGGGCGGCACCTTCTCGGCCTCCGGGATGGCCCGCTCCCACGTAAGTTGGACGGCCTGCGCCGCCGGGAGCGCCGCGACGACCCGCGTGGCGCCGCCCTCCTCCTTCTTGACGACCGACTGGGCGCCCGTCACGGAGATATCAACGTTCGTCTGCGCCAGTTTCAGGTCCAGGAGGCACGTCGAGGACGGCACGCGGTCGAACCGAAGGGTGTTCGACCCGGCCTGCTCGGTCACAGCCGTGGCGAACTTGACCTTCACCTCCATCGCGCCGGGGGCCGCGGTCAGAACCTCGTAGTTGTTGTTCGCCAGACGCAGGTACGCCCCCTGCGGCAGGGTCACGTCCTGGATGGCCACGGTCGCCGGAAGGATCGGGATGACCTTCCACTCCTTCTCCTTCAGCACGGTGACTTTGAAGGTAGCCGTAAAGATAGCACTATCCTTGGATAGTTCGCCGACGTACTCGGCGCCGGTGATGGCCCAGTCTGAAGGCGGCGTGGGCGCGACCGGCTTCTGCTTCTGCTCGATGTTCCACAGGAGGAGCGCCTTGAATTCCTGCCACGGGATGCGGACCTTCGCCTGGCCCATGTTCTGGATCTTGAGGCCCAGCAGCCCCTCGACCTCTTCCCACGAAAGGGTGAAGGAGCCGGGCTCATCGCCGAACTTCTTGGATTCATCGTACCCGGTCACCTTCTTGAAGGTGTCCCAGGGCAGTATGACGTGCCCCTGGTCGTCCTTGGGCGGGCCGAGGGGGACCTTCTCCGGGACGGCAGCGGCCGCCGCCGGCGCCGCCAGGAGCGCCGCCGGGCCCACCAGGAGCGCGGCCGCAAGGGCCGCCACTAAAATCAATCTGCATACGTTCATTTCTCTTCTCCTTGCCATGTGTACCGGGTCACAAGTTCCAGGGAATCGCTCGCATCGAGGAGCGTTTTCTCGAATTTCACGGTCCAGCCCACCGCCGGGATCGTCACGGCCGCCGGCACGCCAGGGAACCGCACCGGCTCGGCCTCGGCCGCCCAGTGCCTCATGCGGCTCGACTTGACGGCCGTCAGGTATCCGCCGTTATCTATCATGAGGTAGTCCTCGTGGGCCACCTCGAAGTTGTTGCCGTTGTAGGCGAGGCCGTTAGCCTCGTCGGCGGCATTGGCGATGGAAACCACCCCCCCGTTTGCGATGAGGGCCGAGGTGCCGACGACGGCGTCCTGGCGGGCCTCGCGCGGCAGCGTAGCGGCCTGCGGCGCGGGCGGCCGGCGCTGCTCGATGTCCAGAACCCCAAGCAACTGCCCCTCGTTGACGACCGCGTACCGGACGCCGTTTGCCCCCACCTCCCACTTGATGCCGGCCGCCTGGGCCGCGCGGGCGTCCACGAAGATGTTGCGCGATCCGACGCCGACGCGCTGGCCCAGGTTCGCGCGCAGCCGGTCGATGACGGCCTGGACCTGCGAGACCGCCGCCGGATCGTTGATGACCGCCAGATTTCCGTCGGTCACCTGGACCGTGGCCTCGCCGTTAAAGTCCGTGACAGCGCCCGCGTTGATCGTCGTGCCGCCCGAGTAAGTGGCGGCCGTCCGGCCGCTCCTGCCGCGAAACGCCCAGCCGTAATTCGCCGTCACGAAGTCTGCCAGCCGCCGCTCGTCGCCTTCGGCCTGCGCGATGCCGCTCACGTCGAACTGGACGCGGCCGAGTTCCTTGGCCTGGCGGGAGAGTTCCTCGCGGGCCGTGGCGACCTTCTTCGCGGCGTCTTCGAAGGCAACCGTTGCTGGTAGATCGCGAACAGCGGCCTCCCGGCGATGCGCATCCTCCACTCCCCACCGGCCCGCCATGTCTTGCCCGGCGGCGACGGCCCCGCCCTGCAGCAGGTTGGTCGCCGAGTCGGGGAACGGCTTGTTGGCACGGCCGGACTTGGCGATCGCCTCGGCGGCGCGGGTCGTGACCGCCTGCTGCCTCTCGACATCGCGCAGGATGGCATCGGCCTCGGCGAGGCGGCCCAACTTCGCCAGTTCCGATGCACGCTGCGCGTCGGCGGCAAGGGCCTTGGCCTTCTCGGCGACCTTGCGGCCGAGGTCAGTACTGAGCGGCGTCGTCGCGCGTCCGTCCGCCGTTAGCGTCAGCGTCCCCGCGCCGGTTTGCGTGATGCCTGCGGCCGATTGCGCCAACTCGCTGCGGATGGCCTGGAGTTCCTCGACCTGCTGCTGAAGTTGCTGGACCTGGTCGCCCGCCGTGACATCGCCCACTTCAAACCGCGGGGCGTCCGATGCCGGCTTCTTCGTCTTGCGTTGCCCTCTGGTGGCCACTCCCGATTCGAGCGCGACCTGCTGCTCTGCCAGCGCGCGACCGAACTGGACCTGTCGGGCCGGCTG